>NZ_JBVIHP010000007.1:261473-327135 GCF_055570235.1 Streptomyces sp. NPDC031274
CCGGAGCCGGCACGGTCGGGGGCGGTCGGAGGTCCACCCCCTCCCCCCCCCCCCCCCCCCCCCCCCCCCCCCCCCCCCCCCCCCGACGGGCATATGGCCGAAGGTCAGGAAAGCGCCGGTGTCTGGGGCAGTGCCGCCGAGCCGGTCGGCGCCTTGGGCAGGGCGGGCAGCCCTGCCAGGTCAGGTTTGGGAAGGCCGCCGCCGAGCAGTGTGGCGGCGACGAGGTTGACGAGGCCGGTGAGCACGGGCGGAACGGCGGTTGCCACCTTGGTGACGTCGCCGCCGGTGGCCGCCTTGAGCAGGGCGTCGACCGAGGCCTGCAGTGCCTTCAGGGCGTCGGCCTTCGGGTCGGCCGCCGCCCTGGTGCCGTCAGAGGCGCCGTTCGTCAGCGCCTTGGGGAGCGCCGGGGTTTGCGGG
Organism: Streptomyces sp. NPDC031274; assembly: GCF_055570235.1. Lineage (NCBI taxonomy): Bacteria > Bacillati > Actinomycetota > Actinomycetes > Kitasatosporales > Streptomycetaceae > Streptomyces > Streptomyces sp. NPDC031274. Next base: position 261,891 of record NZ_JBVIHP010000007.1, read on the forward strand.
AGCGCCGGGGTCTGGGGGAGCGCGGCGGTGTCCGGGAGCCCCGGAGCCGCCGGGGTCTCGGGGAGAGCGGGCGCCTTGGGGGCCACGGCGGCGGCCTTCGTGATGGCGTCCTTCACCGGAGCGGCGAGCTTCGTGGCGTCAGCGGCGGGCAGTTGGCCCTTGTCGGCCTTCAGCACGGCGGTGAGCAGATCGGTGACCGGGGTGAGCACACCGCCGGCGTCGCCCAGTGTCTTGACCTGGGCGAGCAGCGCGTCCGCCTTGGGGACCGGCGCGCGGGCGGCCTCCTGGGAGCTGCCGTGGGGGGAGTCGCTCCCGGCCGCCATGACGGGGCCGGCCGTCCCGAGGAGGAGCGAGGTGCACAGGACGGTTGTCGCGATACGCCGTACGGGCAGAGCGCGCATGGGTGTTCCCTTCGGTGATGCGTCGGATCTTGTGTTCACCGTGAAAGCGGTGGACACCGGCCGCAACCGAGCGACTGCCATTTGGGGCATGGCGGCCGTTCGGGGACGCTCAGGACCGCTCGGGGAAGCTCAGGATCGCTCGGGAACGCACGACGGCCGTCCTCCTCGGGGGAGAACGGCCGTCGCTCAGTGCGTGCTGCCGAGGTGTCAGCTGTTGACGCAGGTGTTGCCGAACGCCGGGTTCAGCAGACCGATGACGTCGACGGTGTTGCCGCAGGCGTTGACCGGGATGTGGACCGGGACCTGGACGGCGTTGCCCGAGATGACACCGGGGGAGTTGGTGGCGGCCCCCTGGGCGCCGGCGTCGGCGGCGGCGATGCCGGCGCTGCCGGCCATGGCGGCCACGGCAACGGTGGAGAGGGCGAGGGCCTTCGCGGTACGCGACATGGAGAGTTGCTCCTTGGTCTGTTGATGCATCAGCAGGGCGGTGTGCCCGGCCCATGGATCAACGGACTTCGCCCGCCGGGGTTGTGGGCCCAAAAGGGTGATCTGCTGGCGCGGGGTTCACGCGGCGGCCCATCGGCCCGTACTCCCGGCGGCCCGGGAACGTTACGCACTTCACGATTCCGACACACTTGTCAGCCTTCCTGGATTAATACAGGAAGCGGTTAGTGTTGCTCTCCTCCTGAAGTCATTTGAAAGAACAAGTGCGGGAAGTTACGGGTCGAGTGTGACTGTCGCATTTCAATTAACCCACCTGGTGCGGAACCTTTCGCGAAAGGGCAACGCCGGTCATGCGTAATTCCCTGCGCCCCCGTCTGCGTAGCTTGACGCTGTGCGCCTTTTCCCTGGCGGTCGTCGTCATGCCGGGCGGTCACTCAGTGGCCGCGCCCGCGCCCCCCGCCGCCGCCGAAGCGGGGAGCATCGAGTTCGCGCAGCGCTATTACGCCCTCCAGCACGGCGGAATCACCCGCGCGGCCAACACGGCCATCACGTGCCGGAAGCCGATGGCCGCCCGCGCGGTCTCGTGCCCTTCCGCCCGCGGCGGCGAAGCGGCCGCCAACAACGACTTCGACATGTTCTACGTCGACGTCGACAAGGACCCGAACACCTACAACTCGAGCCGCGGAGAGGTCCGGCTCCCGCCGGGCTCCCGCGTGTCCTACGCGCGTCTGTACTGGGGCGGCAACCTCCGCGTCGGTGAACAGAAGCCGCCCGAGGACAACGGCAAGGCCCTGATCGCCGAACCCGGCGGCAGCTACAAGCACGTGAAGGCCGACACCCTGGTCGGGCACCGCACCGCCAACGGAGCGGACGCCTTCCAGGCATCGGCGGACGTCACGCCCCTCGTCGAGTCCGGTGGCGAGGGGCTCTACACCGTCGCGCAGGTCAATGTGGCGATGGGGCACTCCAAGGCCGGGGCATGGGGCGGCTGGACGCTGGTCGTCGCGTACGAGAACGAGGACGCGCCGCTGCGGCACCTGACCGTGTGGGACGGCTTCGACTCCTTCGACGCGAACCGGCGCAGCCACGCGATCCGGCTCCGCGGCATGCCGGTCCCGGCCCGCGCGAAGGGCAGCGTCGGCATGGTCGCGTACAACGGCGACCGCGGAACGGCCGGTGACACGCTCACCGTGTCGACCGACCGGAGCAGGCCCGTGCGGCTCTCCGACCCGGCGAACCCCGCACGAGACGTCATGAACTCGACCATCAGCGAGCCGGGCAGGCGGATCGCGAGGACGCCCGCGTACGCCAACACGCTCGGCTACGACTCCGACATCTTCCGGCTCGACGGGGCCCTCAAGGCCGACCGAAAGGGCCTGCTCATCCGTCTTGCTTCGCAGCGAGAGTCCGCGTGGGCCGGGGTGCTCTTCGCCGCTGTGGACGCGAAGCGGTAGCGCATCACCTTCCCCCTGAGCAAGGCGCCGTGCATGCAACTGTCATCACCTGACCACCGGCTGAGCGTCCTTCACGTCGCGCAGCCCGTCGACGGCGGAGTGGCCCGTGTGGTCACCGACCTGGTGAGGTCCCAGCTGTCCGCCGGGATGCGGGTCGACGTGGCGTGTCCGGACGGCGGCTGTCTGCCGGATGCCGTACGGGGCCTGGGGAGCGCCGCCCACAGGTGGGCGGCGACCCGCTCCCCGGGGCCGGGTCTGGTGGGCGAGGTGCGGCGCATCGCCCGTATCGTCGACGAGCTGCGGCCCGACATCGTGCACGCGCACAGCGCCAAGGCCGGGCTCGCCGCCCGGCTCGCCCTGCGCGGCAGGGTCCCCACGGTGTTCCAGCCGCACGCCTGGTCCTTCGAGGCGGTCGGCGGCGCGACCGCGCGCCTCGCCCTGCGCTGGGAGCGCTTCGGGGCCCGCTGGGCCACGCACGTGATCTGCGTCAGCGAGGCGGAGCGGCTCACCGGGCAGCGGCACGGGATCGACGCGCGCTGGTCCGTCATCCCCAACGGGGTGGACGTCGAGCGCTTCCGTCCCGTGGCCGCGCAGGCGGCGCGGACCGCCCTGGGGCTCCCCGGACAGGCGCCCGTGGTCGTGTGCGTGGGGCGGCTGTGCAGGCAGAAGGGGCAGGACGTCCTGCTGCGGGCCTGGACCGCGGTCACCGAGCGGATGCCGGACGCCCGGCTCGTCCTCGTCGGGGACGGACCCGACGGAGCCGGACTTCGCGAACAGGCGCCCGCCTCCGTGCGGTTCGCCGGGGACGTCGAGGACGCCACGCCCTGGTACCGGGCGGCCGACCTCGTGGTCCTGCCGTCACGGTGGGAGGGCATGGCACTCGTACCCCTGGAGGCGATGGCCTGCGCCCGCCCCGTGGTGGTCACCGATGTGGACGGCGCGCGCGAGAGCCTGCCGCCCGAACTCGTGCCCCACGGCCTGGTTCCCGCCAAGGACCCGGAGGCGCTCGCGCGAGCCCTCGTCGCTCTGCTCGGCGATCCGCCCCTTCGGGAATCCCTCGGCCGTGCGGCGCACCGCCACGTATCGAACACCCACGATGTGCGGCACACCGCGGACGCTGTCGCGGCCGTGTACCGCGAGCTACTGGGCGTGGGGCCCATCAAGTGCAGGGAGTCCATCAACCCGTGAGTGCGGAACGAACTGTCGCCACCCCTGCCGCGCAGCCACGGGCGGCCGACCATGCCATCGCCACCGCCTCGGTCATCCCTCCCCGCGGGGCCGGGAGCGGCCGCAGGACGAGCATCACCTGGGGATCATCGGCACGCCGCTCATCGGCGGCCTTCCCCCTGTTCGCCGTGGACTGCACCGCCGCCCTGCTCGGCACCGTGCTGCTCACCGGGCCGCAGCGCCACCCCCTCCTCATGGCCCTGCTCCTGGCCGCCGTGACCGGCCTGAACGCGCGCGCCGCCCTGTACCGCCCGCTCGTCGCGCCCCGCGCGCTCGACGAACTCCCCTCGCTGGCCTGGCAGGCCCTGCTGAGCTGGTGCGCCGTGGGGCTCGTGGCCGCGAGCTTCTCCGCCCTGAGCCCGCTCTCCCTCACCACCACGTGCACGGCGGCGGCACTCCAGAGCGTGCTCTGCTGCGCGGGCCGCGGCGCCTTGTACGGGTGGGCGCGAAGATCGGCGCTCCGGCAGCCGCGCCCCGCCCTGGTGGTCGGCCCCGGCGCCGTCGCCCGGCGTGTCGCGGAGGCGGTCCTGCGCCATCCGCAGGCCGGAGTGCGGCCCGTGGGCATCGTGGGCGACGCGCCCGCCGGGCGCCCGGAGACGGAGGGCGCCGAACTCCCGGTGCTCTCCACCATCGAGGAGCTGCGCCGCGCGGTCATCCAGAACGCCGTACGCACCGTCCTGGTCGTCGGGCCGACGCCGGGCCCCGAGCAGATCGGCTGGCTGCGGGGGCTGAGCGGCTCGGGCTGTGACGTATGGGCGATCGACGCGACGCAGCCGCCGGGTTACGACGCGCCGGGACGCCAGAGCAGGTCGGGGCAGCTCGCCGGGTTCCCCTGCCGTCCGCTCGTGCCCGCGCGGCGCAGGCACTTCAGCGTCAGCAAGCGCGCCCTCGACCTCGTGACCTCGGGGCTCCTGCTGCTGCTCATCAGCCCCGTGCTCCTCGCGTGCGCCGCCGTCCTGCGGGCCACCGAAGGACCCGGGGTGATCTTCCGTCAGGAGCGCATCGGCAGGGACGGGCGGCTGTTCACGCTCCTGAAGTTCCGCACGCACCGCCCCGCCGACCCGCACGAGGCGGCCACCCGGTGGACCGTCGCGGGCGAGCAGCGTATGAGCCGGTTCTGCCAGTTCCTGCGCCGAACGTCGCTCGACGAACTGCCCCAGCTGTGGAACGTCTTCCTCGGCGACATGAGCCTGGTCGGCCCGCGCCCCGAACGCCCTTATTTCGTCGGCCAGTTCAGCCAGAAGTACCCGGGCTACGCGGAGCGCCACCGGATGCCGACCGGCATCACCGGGCTCGCGCAGATCCAGGGACTGCGCGGCGACACCTCGATCGAGGACCGGTGCCGGTTCGACAACGCCTACATCGACAGCTGGTCGTTCTGGCAGGACCTCTGCATCCTGCTGCGCACCGCCGCCTCTCTCGTACGTCCGACGGGGAGCTGACGCGGGTGAACGGTGCCTCGATCACGCTCTTCCCGGCGGGCTCACCGGCCGCCGCCCTTTCGTCGGCCCTCCGGAGCGCCGGTCCCGTACTGCCGGTCATGGCCGTGGTCGCCCTGCTCGCGCTGCCCGTGCCGCCGCACGACGGCGGCTCCGGTGGCGGTACGGCCGCCGACGCGGCCTCCGCCGTGGTGGTGCTCTGGTGCGTGGCCCGCACCGTGCGCGGGGCGCACCGCCCACTGACACGGACCGCCGCCGTCGTACTCGGTCTGCCGGTGCTCGGCATCGCGGTCGCCGCGGTCGGCGCGAGCACCGTGTCCGCCGGGATGACCGGCCTGGTGCGCTACCTCCAGATCTTCGTCCTCGTACCGGCCGCGATCCTGGTGCTCGTCCGCGACCGCCGCGACTTCCGCCTGGTGGCCTGGTCCCTCATCGGCCTCGCCCTCTTCCAGGGCTCGCTCGGCGTCTATCAGTACGTCACCGCGACGGGCGCCAGCTACATGGGCTCGGACGTCAGGGCCGTGGGGACCTTCGGCCCGACGGACGTCATGGGAATGGCGACCGTGGTGTCGTACGGAGTGGTGTGCGCCCTCGCTCTCGCGCTCGGCCCGGCTTCCCCGAAACAGCGTCAGGCGGCGCTTGTGTGCGCACTGCTCCTCGTCGTGCCGCTCGCGCTCTCCTTCAGCCGGGGCGCCTGGATCGCCACCGTCGTGGCGTGCGGCGCGCAGCTCGGACTCGCGGGGGTGCGCCGCGCGCTGCGGGCCCTCGCGGTCGCTGCCGCCGTTGCCGTCGTCCTCGTGGGCGGCTTCGGGATCGGTACGCAGCTGCTGCAGGAGCGGATCACCAGCATCACGCAGGTCACCGACGCCCCCGACCAGTCGGTCACCGACCGGTACACCATGTGGGCCGCGGCGGTGGACATGTGGCGGGACGAGCCGGTGGCGGGCGTGGGACTCAAGGCCTTCCCCGACCACCGCGACAGCCACGCGTCACTGGCCCTCTCGTCGGCGAGCGACACCGGGGGCGCGGGGGCGCAGTTCAGCCGCCAGCCGCTGCTCTCCCCGCACAACATGTATCTGCTCGTCCTCGGCGAACAGGGGCTGCTCGGCCTGTGCACGCTGGTGGGCAGCTGGGCGGCCTGCCTGCTGCTCGGCCTGCGGCGGCTGGCCCGGGTGCGCGGGGGCGCGGGCGTGGACTGCGCGCTGGTCGCCTGCGGTCTTCTGGTGTGGCAGCTGGTGGACTTCTCGTACGCCGACATCGGTGGTCCCTCGACGGTCCTGATGGCCGTGGTTCTGGGGCTCGTGGCCTGGTGGGCGCTGTCGGGCCGTGCGCTGTCCGCGTCGGTGCCGGTGTCGGCGCCGGTGTCCGTGTCGGTGTCGGGTGCAGCGCCGGGGGAGGTGCCGCGATGACCTCCACGACCCACACCGTGGACACCGACCCGGTCGGCGAAGTGCCCGCGCCCGCCGTCGAGGCCGAGCCCGTCAAGGGATCCGACCCCTCCAACGGCTTTCTCGCCAAGGCCGCTCTGATCACCGCGGTCCTCACGGTGGCCGGATCGGTGCTCGGGCTCGTGCGCGACCAGGCGCTCGCCCACTTCTTCGGTGCGGGCTCCGAGACCGACGCCTTCCTCGTCGCCTGGACCGTCCCCGAGCTGGCCACCACGCTGCTCATCGAGGACGGCCTCGCGTTCGCCCTCGTCCCCGCCTTCAGCATGGCGCTCGCCCGCCGGGGCCTCGGCGCGCGCCGCGACCCCGTCCGCGCCCTGGTGGCCGCGTCGCTGCCGCGCCTGATGCTGGCGTCCGGTGCCGTCGCGCTGCTCCTGATGGCAGGGGCGCCGCTCCTGGTGGAGGTCCTCGCGCCGGGCCTGCCCGACCCGCGTCTCGCCGTGGACTGCACCCTGCTCACCGCCACCTGCGTCTTCACGTTCGGCCTCGCCGGGTACTGCAGCGCGGCGCTGCGAGCGCACCGCCGGTTCGTGGCACCGGCCGCCATCTACGTCTTCTACAACATCGGCATCATCACCGCGGTGTTCGTCCTCGCCCCCCGCTACGGCGTCCGTGCCGCGGCCCTCGGTGTCGCGGTCGGCGGCGTACTCATGGTGCTCGTCCAGGCTCCCTCGCTCTGGCGCCGGCTCACCCGCGACACGGCCGACGTGCCGCACGACGGGAAGAAGGGCGGCCCGGCTCCGGCGTTGATGAGCACCACCCTCATCGCCACCGTGCTCCTTTTCGCGCTGTGCAGGCAGTCGCAGGTGCTCATCGAGCGCTTCCTGGCGTCCTCGCTGCCCGCCGGAGCCATCTCGCACCTCAACTACGCGCAGAAGGTGGCGCAGGTGCCGATGGTCCTCTCCCTGATGCTGTGCACGGTCACGCTCCCCGTCGTCGCGCGTGCCCTGGCCGAAGGGGACGTCGAGCGGGCCAGGTCGCGCGTCGAGCGGGACCTGGGTCTGGCAGGCTGCGTGGTCCTTCTCGGCACCGCCGTCGTCATCGCCTGCGCGCCCCAGTTCATCCAGATCCTCTTCCAGCGGGGCGCGTTCACCGCGCAGGACACCGTCGCCACCGCCGCCGTGATGCGCGTGTACGCCCTGGGGCTCCTGGGCCACACGCTGGTGGGGGCGCTCGTCCGCTCCTACTTCTCCGGCGGGCGCGCCACGTGGTTCCCGCTGGGCGCGATGGCGGTCGGGGTCGCGTCGACCGCCGGGATCGGCAGCTGGGCGGTCGACCTGTGGGGCGTACGCGGCATCGCGCTCGCCAACGCCGCGGGGATCAGCGTCACGGCCTTCGTGCTGCTGTGCGGGATGGGGCCGCGCAACGTGCCGATCCGGGTCCGCAAGGTGGTGGGCGAGCTGGCCAAGCCGGTGACCGCGACGGTGTGCGCCACCGGGGCCGGCTGGTTCCTCGCGAGCCTCGTCGACTCGCCGTTCGTCTCCTTCGCCGTCGGCTGCTCGGCCGTCTTCGCCGTCTTCGTTCTGGGGCTCTGGGTGCTCAGGGCCCAGGCCTTCGACCCCATCGTCCGTGCCGCCAGATCCCTCGCCACATCCGCCATCACATCCGCCACACGAAAGCTTACGCATGTCCGTTGACACAGCACTTGGTGAGACCTCCCGTTCGCGGCGCACGCGACACTGGCTGCCGCAGGCGCCGATGTGGGTGGCGATGTACCACTCCGTGGACGACTGCGCGGACGACCCGTACAAGATCACCGTCTCTCCCGAACGCCTCGCGGCCCAGCTGCGCTGGCTGCGGCGGCAGGGGCTGCGCGGGGTGAGCATGACGCGCCTGCTCACCGCGCGCGCACGCGGCGAGGGGCGTGGCCTGGTCGGCCTCACCTTCGACGACGGGTACACCGACTTCGTCGACCACGCCCTGCCGCTCCTGCACCGCTACGACTTCGACGCCACCGTCTTCGTGCTCCCGGGCCGCCTCGCCGGTGACAACGCGTGGGATCCGCTGGGCCCGCGCAAACCGCTCCTGAGCGCGGAGGGCATCCGCCACATCGCCGCCCAGGGGATGGAGGTCGCCTCGCACGGTCTGACGCACGTCGACCTCACCCAGGCGGACGACCGGCTCCTTTGGCAGGAGACCAGCGGCAGCCGCACCGCCCTTTCCGACCTCATCGGCCGTGAGGTGGAGGGCTTCTGCTATCCGTACGGCACCGTGGACCAGCGCGTCGTCGACACCGTACGGACGGCGGGCTACCGCTACGCGTGCGCGATCTCCCCGGGCCCGCTCACCGGCGTCCACGCCCTGCCCCGCGTCCACATCGGGCAGGAGGACACCGCCCTGCGGCTCCAGTTGAAGCTGCGGCTCAACCGCCTGCGCCGCCGTACGGTCCGCGAACCGGCGGCGCGCGAAACGGCGGTGGCCGAATGAGGGCCCTGCACATCATCACCGGCCTCGGAGTCGGCGGCGCCGAGCAGCAACTGCGCCTGCTCCTACGCCATTTGCCCGCGACCTGCGACGTCGTGACCCTCACCAACCCCGGCCCGGTGGCCGACGGGCTGCGGGCCGACGGAGTGCGCGTCATCCACCTGGGCATGTCCGGCAACCGCGACCTGGGCGCGCTGCCCCGCCTCGTGAAGGTCATCCGTGGCGGCGGATACGACCTCGTGCACACCCACCTGTTCCGCGCCTGCCTGTACGGGCGCGTCGCCGCCCGTCTCGCCGGGACGCGCGCGGTCGTGGCCACCGAACACTCCCTCGGCGACTCACAGATGGAGGGCAGGCCGCTGACGGCGGGCGTCCGCGCGCTGTACCTGACCGGGGAGCGACTGGGGCGGGCCACGGTGGCGGTGTCCCCGTCCGTCGCCGAGCGGCTCAGCCGGTGGGGGGTGCCCCGGCAACGTATCCACGTCGTACCGAACGGCATCGACGTGGAGCGGTTCCGCTTCGACCCGCGGGCCCGGATCGCCGCCCGCCGTCAGCTGGGGCTTCCCGACGAGGCGTTCGTCGTCGGCGGGGTGGGGCGCCTCGCCGTGGGCAAGCGCTTCGACGTCCTGCTGCACGCGGTGGCCGGGCTGCCCGGTGACGTACGCGTGCTGCTGGTCGGAGGCGGCCCCGACGAGGGCAGGCTGCGTGCGACGGCGGACCGGCTCGGTGTCGCGGACCGGGTGGTGTTCGCGGGGGAGCGGCCCCAGCTGTCCACGGATGTCGCCGAAAAGACTGCCGAAGAGGCCGCCGAAGAGGCCGCCGAGGAGGGGGCCGACCTGCCGGCGCTCCTCGCCGCCATGGACGTCCTCGCCTCGCCCTCGCCCGAGGAGGCCTTCGGCCTCGCCGTCGTGGAAGGCATCGCCGCCGGACTGCCGGTGCTCTACGTCAGGTGCCCCGCCGTCGAGGACCTCCCGCCGGACGTGGCAACCGGCGCCGAGCGCGTCACGGGCGACCCGGGTTCCTTCGTGCGGGCGCTGCTGCGGGTCCGGGCGGCGGGGCCGCGGCCACGCCTCGCCGCGGAGGCCGCCCACCGCTACAGCATCACCCGCAGCGCAGCACAGCTGATGCACGTATACGAGGCAGCTGCCTCCGGCTCGACCCCGAGAGTGAGTTCCTGATGACCGAAACCCTGAGCAGGCGGCTTCGTCCGGCCGGTCACCCTGCCCCGATGCTCGCCCGCGTGAAGCGGCTGCCCGTGTGGTGGCTCCTGCCGACGGGTGCCGTCCTCGGCGCCCTGACCGGCGGCGTGTACGGCGCGGTGAAGACCCCCGAGTACACCGCGACGAGTTATGTGATCGCCGTCCCGCAGAAGGACTCCGACCCCACCGCCGCCCTTGGCTTCGCCACGGCGTACGGCCGGGTCGCCACGCAGCTCGCGGTGCTCGGTGACGCCCAGGTGGAGTCGGGCGTCTCGGCGCAGAAGCTGCGCGAGAGCGTGCAGGCCGCCACCTCGCCCGACGCCCCGATGATCTCCATCTCGGCGTCCGCGGCCGAGCCCGGCAAGGCGGCCGACATCGCCAACGCGGTCTCACGCTCCCTGACCAACAACGCGAACCACACCAAGGAGAGCACGAAGGTGCGCCTCCTCCAGCTCTCGCGCGCGGTCGAGCCACAGGCCCCCGCGTCGGCGGCGGCCCCCATGACCGCCCTGGTGGGCGGCTGCGCGGGAGGTCTGCTCGGCGGGCTCGCCCTCCTCGTGCGCCCCCGGCGCGACGGGTCCGGCGAGGACGGCGCACCGGCCACGGTGCCGGGCCCCGCGCAGTCCGCCGACGTCAACAGGGAGAGGTGATGGGGGTGACCGAAACCATCGAAACCATCCAAGCTGTCGAGACCGGCACGGCAGTCGACACGTCCCTGACCGTCGAACTCTGCACGGACGAAGGGGAGTTCGGGAGTCTCGCCGGAGCGTGGGCCCGGCTGCACCGCAGATGCCGGACGGCGACGCCGTTCCAGAGCCACGCGTGGCTGCACTCGTGGTGGCTCTCCTACGGAACGCGCGGGCGGCTGCGCGTGGTCCTCGTACGCAGGGGTGGCGAGCTGATCGCCGCGGCGCCGCTGATGCGCGTGCGCGTACCGCTCCCGGCGCTCGTGCCGCTCGGCGGTGCGATCTCCGACTTCAGCGATGTGCTGCTCGACGACGAGTTCGCCGACGAGGCTGCGGACGCGCTGGCCGACGGCCTTTCGGAACTGGCCCGCGGCGCGCTGATCGACTTCCGCGAGGTCCGTTCCGGAGCCGCGGTGGAGCGCGTCTACGAACGCTGGAGCGGGCCCCGGCTCCGCCTCGTCGACTCGCTCTGCCTCGAACTGCCCGCGGCATCGATGGAGGAGCTGCTCGGGCGGCTGCCCGCACCACGGGCCCAGCGGGCGCGCGCCAAGATCCGGAAGATGGACGCGCTGGGCGTCGAGCGCCGGATCGTGGGGCACGACGAGGTGGACGCGTCGGTGCGCACGCTCCTGCACCTGCATCAACTCCAGTGGCAGGGAAGGAAGGTGACGTCCGAGCACCTTCAGCCGCGGTTCTCCGAGCACCTGATCAGGTCGGTGGGGCTGATGGTCAGGGCGGGCGACGCGGTGGTCACCGAGTTCCGGCTCGACGACGACGTGGTGGCGGCCGATCTGACCCTCCTTTCGCCGCATCTGGTCGGCGGCTATCTGTACGGGGCGCATCCGCGGCTGCGGGAGCGGAAGGTGGACGTGGCGACGATGCTCCTGAACGCCTGCACGGAGCACGCCGAGGGCGACCGGAGCCGTGTCCTGAGCCTCCTGCGCGGCAACGAGCCGTACAAGCACCACTGGCGCCCCGAGGAGGCCACCAACCACCGGCTGTTGCTTGCCCGCAGGCGCACCGCCCCCGTGCTGCGGGCCGCCGCATGGGACGCGGCGGCCCGCAGTCGGGGCAAGGAGTTCCTGCGCAAGCGCCGGGAACGCCAGGAGCGGTCCTGATCAGGTCCGCTCGTACTCAGGGTCCGCTCGTACTCAAGCCCGCTCATACTCAGGGCCCGCTCGGACTCAGGGCCGCTTGTACCAGTCCAGGCGCATGCACAGCTTGCCGCCCATCCAGTACTCGGCCCAGTCGCCCAGGTTCAGCGGCGAACAGTTCGGCGGTGTCGTGGGCCGCGTCGGCTTCGTCGGCTCCGGGACCGGCTCGGTGTCCTTGCGGCCGAAGAGCAGGGAACGGTAGGCCTTGGACGACTTGGGGTTGTCCTCGCACTGCCACACGCCGTGCGGGCAGTAGTCGGTGACGGTGTTGTACAGCGGTTTGTGCTCGTCCATCCAGGCGAGCATTTTCCGCATGTATTCCTCGTTGTCGCCGTTGCGGAAGAGACCCCACTCCGGATAAGAGATCTCCTTCCCGTGCTCCTTCGCGAATTCCACGTGCTGCTTCAGGCCGTACGGCTCGCTGACCTGCCGGGCGAAATCGGTTCCGGTCGGCTGGTCGTACGAGTCCATGCCGATGATGTCCACGACGTCGTCGCCCGGATAGCACTGGGTCCAGGGAATGGCGTCCCGGCCCCTGTTCGGCGTGAAGTCGAACTTGAATTTCTGGCCCGGCACCGAACGCATCGTCGTGATGATGCGCTTCCAGTACTTCTTCCAGGCCTCCGGGTCGGGACCACACCGATGGGTGTACGTGGTGCCGTTCATTTCCCAGCCGAGCACGATGACGGTGTCGGGCACCTTGAGCTTCACGAGCCGTTCGGCGAGGGCGCGGTAATGCTCGTCGAAATCACCCGCCGCGCCCCTGCGGAGCAGCGAGCGGACCTCCGTGTCGCCGACGTGGTCCTCGTTGCGCTCCATCATGGGGACGTTGAGCACGAAGAGCCGGTCGTCCTTCGCGCGCCGCCAGTCGGCCCAGCTCTCGAGGAAGTCCGGCGCCCCCTCGATGTTGCTCCACCGGTCGCCGGGCAGGTAGGTGTGCCCCACGCGCAGCTCGGCGCCGCCCAGCCATGTGCTGAGCTCGGCCATGCGCTCGACGCCCTTGGGCCCGTAGTCGAGGTAGGCGCCGAAGGCGGGCTTCTTGTCGGCCGCCGGGGCCGAGGGGCTCGCCGGGGCGGCCGACGGGGTCGCCGGGGTCTCTGGATCGGCCGGAGTCACCGGGGTTGCCGGGGTCACCGGGGTGGCCGGGGTGGCCGCGGAGGACGGGGCGGGCACCGCCGTCGGAAGGCCGGGCAGTGCGGGCAGGCGGACCGGTGGCTCGGGGTCCTGCCCGGCTCCCCACGCGTAGCCCGGTCCTACGGCGAGCGCTGCCGATACGACGATTCCGCCGGCAATGAATGCCAGCCGTCTACTGGTGGTCCGGCGTCTCTGCAAAGCCATGGCCGCTCCTCATGCTGTGCCTCCATCTACTGACACTCAGTCATATGTATTTCTATTGCGCCAATCGAGCCCCTAATCCTCTGGGCGTGCCCATCGCCCGCATGGGGGATCGAATTGAGAGGATTTGGCCGTGCTAACTCTCGACACCCGAGTCCCCGCGGTTCTGCTGCGGATCGACCGGAATCCCTTTCATCACGGCACACTCGGAGCTGTTCGGTCACTTGGCCGCGCGGGAGTGGAGGTACATGTAGCGGCTGCGGAATCCGCGAAGAGCCCGGTGCGCAGATCCCGCTATCTTCATCAGACACACCCCCCGCCCCCGCCGGGTGCCTCCCTCCAGGAAATCGCCGGCGTACTGCGCCGCATCGCCCGCAGGGTCGCAAGGCCGTCCGTTCTCATTCCGATGGACGACGCGGGCGCCCTCGCCATCGGGCGCCTGCAGAGAGAACTGGCCGACCTCTATCTCCTGCCTGACCAGGCGGGCGGGCTCGCGGAACGGGTGGCCGACAAGGCGACGCTGGCCCAGCTGTGCGCCTCGTCCGACATTCCCCACCCTCTGACGCTCCTGCCGGAGTCTCCGGCGCAAGTCGCCGCCGCTGTAAGGCAGTTGGGTCTTCCCGCGGTGGCGAAGTGGAGCCGCCCTTGGCTGGTCCCGGCCGGGACGGATCTGCGCAGCACGGTCCTGGTGCGGTCGGCGAAGGAGGCCCAGGAGCTCTACCGGCGGAGCGAGGAGGCGGGCAGCCGCCTCCTGCTGCAGGCCTTCCTGCCCGACGGCCCGGGCCGCGACTGGTTCGTCCATGGATACGTCGACCGGACGGGCGTCGTGCGCGGCGGCGGCTCCGGCCGCAAGCACCGGTCCTGGCCGCGCGGCGCGGGCCTGACGGCGGTGGGCGAGTGGACGCCCGACCCGGGCCTGCGGGCAGGCGTGGCGAGACTGGTTGACACGCTGGGCTACCGGGGCATCTTCGACCTCGACTTCCGGTGGGACTCCGCTACGGGCGAGCCCTGCCTGCTCGACTTCAACCCACGGCCCGGCGCCCAGTTCCGCCTGTTCGCCGACGGGGCCGACCTGGACGTGGTGCGCGCCCAGCACCTGGACATGACACACCGGCCGCTGCCCGCCGCCGCCGTTCTCCCGGGCCGCAGGTTCGTCGTGGAGAACTACTCCCCGCTGACCGCCCTGCGCGCCCTGATGACGGCGGGCCCCGCCGCCACCGCGGCACACCGCCGCGAGCTCGCCTGGCACGCCCAGGACGACCTGGCTCCCGCCCTCGCCATGTGGGTGCTGTGGTGCCGCCATGTGACGCGTCGCCTCTTCGGCCGCCTGAGACGGAGGGTGCGCCCGACGGTTCCGGCCGTGCCGAAGACGCCCGTATCCACGACGAGAGAGCGAGCAGTTGCTGATGTATGACCTGTTGGTTGTCGGAGCCGGGCCCTACGGGCTCTCCATCGCGTCGCACGCCGCCGGTGCCGGACTCGACGTACGCGTCTTCGGCAGGCCCATGGCGTCCTGGCGCGACCACATGCCGCGGGGCATGTTCCTGAAGTCGGAACCCTGGGCGTCGAACCTCTCCGACCCCCGGGGCCGCTACGGCCTGGCCGAGTACTGCAGGCTGGGCGGCACGGAGGCCCGGCACGGCGAGCCGGTCCCCGTGGAGACGTTCGCCTCGTACGGCCTGTGGTTCGCGCAGCACGCCGTACCGGACGTCGACGAACGGATGGTGGGGTCCCTCAGGGCCTGCCCCGGGGGGTTCGAGGCGACCACGGAGGACGGCCAGACCATCCGTGGCCGCACGGTGGCCCTGGCCGTCGGGGTGATCCCCTTCGTCGAGATCCCCTCGGCGCTGCTCGGGCTCGGCACGGAGCACGTCTCGCACAGCAGCCACCACCGGGACCTGGACCGCTTCCGCGGCAAGGACGTCACCGTGATCGGCGGGGGCCAGGCCGCCCTGGAGACCGCGGCGCTCCTCGCCGAGCAGGGAACGCGCGTACGGGTGCTCGCCCGGTCGCACCAGCTGAGCTGGAACACCGTGCCCCCGGCGTGGAAGCGCCCCTGGCGGGAGGCCGCCCGCGCCCCGCACAGCGGCCTCGGCTGCGGGTGGCGCAACTGGTTCTACTCGGAGGTGCCGGGCGGCTTCCGGCGCCTTCCCGAGGCCACCCGCGCCCGGATCTCGGCGTCGGCGCTCGGCCCGGCCGGGGCCTGGTGGGTGCGCGAAAGGGTGGAGTCAGGCGTGGAGGTGCTGCTCGACCACGAGGTCGCCACGGCGTCGGTCGCGGCGGGCCGGGTACGGCTAGAGGTCGTGGGCGAAGCGAGGTCCGGCGCCCCGGACTTCGAGACGGACCACGTCATCGCGGCCACCGGATTCAAGGCCACGAGCGCGCGCCTTGGCCTGCTCGCCCCGGACGTGCGCGGCAGCCTGGCGGTGAACGCCGCCGGGGAGCCCTACGCCTCCGCGGACTTCGAGTCCTCGTACCCCGGCCTGTTCCTCGCGGGCCTGGTGACGGCGTCCAGCTTCGGCCCTGCCATGCGCTTCGTGCAGGGGGCGTCCTTCACGGCGGGCAGGCTGGTACGAGGGGTGCGACGGAGTCTGCGGCGGGGGCCGGTGAGTCCCGCGGTTCCGGCGCCGGCCGGTGGGCGCGACCGCCGTACGCCCATGGATGCCGTCAAGCGCTGAGCGGCGATCCCGGCTGTCGGGAACTCGATCAGGTGATGCCGTCGGCGAACGGGTGAATCGGTTCTTCGTGGGCGGCGATCAGGTGGTGGACTCTATCGTCATGGGACGGGCCTGGTTGCCCTCCGCCAGCCGTCGGCGTCTTCGCCGTAGGTCGGCAACACCCCCTCGCGGGCCGGCCCCCCTACCGTTCTGGCGGGGAAGAGACCCTTGGGTGTCTCTTCCCCGCCAGCGGCATGTCCGGGCGTACTAGCGACCGGACGAGGCGCGCCCGCGGCGGTACAGGATTGCCCCGCCGAGCAGCAGAGCGGCACTCGCCGCTGACGCGGCCATGAGGTCCTGGTCGCTTCCGGTCTCGGCGAGCCGGGCGGAGGCGTGCGGCGCCGCGGGGGCGGCCTGCGGCACCTGACGGTCGGTCGAGGACGCGACGTGCCGCGGCGGCTGACCGGGCTGCCTCGGCTGGGGGACGGCGCGATCGGTCGGCGGCTCGGCGGCCCGCGGAGGCGTCGGAGGCGTCTCGTGCGAGGGAGGCGTCTCCTGCTGCGGGGGCGTCACCGAGGGCGCTCCGTTGGCGCAGTTGTTGCCCATCGCCGGGTTGAGCACACCGATCACGTCCACGGTGTTGCCACAGGCGTTGACCGGCACGTCAGCGGGCGCCTGCGCGTTGTTGCCCGCCAGGATGCCGGGCGACTGCGCGGCGTCGCTCTCGGCCAGCGCGTGGGTGCCGGCGTTCGAGCCGGAGTGCGTGTCCGAGCGCGAGTCCGTGTCCTCGCCGTACCCGGGTCCGTTGTCCGCCTTGGAGGCCGCTCGCTGCTGCGGCGCCCGCTCCGGCGCCGCGTGCTTGGGCGCCGCATGCTTGGGTGTCGCGCGCTTGGGCGTCGCCGCTCGATGCGGAGCGCTCGCGTGTTCGGCGCTCGCGTGCTCCGCGTGCGTGTGCTGCTTCGGGGCGGACCCGGTGTTCGCGCAGCTGTTGCCGAACGTCGGGTTGGCCACGCCGACCGCGTCGGCGCTGTTGCCGCAGGCGTTCAGCGGGACTTCGACGGGGGCCTGCACGCTGTTGCCCGACAAGATGCCGGGCGAGCCCGCCGCCACCGCGTTCCCGTCCACGGCGAACGCGTTCGAGCCGGACAGGGAGAGGATGCTTGTCGCGGCGGCCGCGGTCGCGAGCATCCCTTTACCAATGGCCTGTCGCATGTAGTTGTCTTCCTCTGAGCAGTGGAAAGCCGGCCTTGGTGTGTCGAAGTGACGGTCCAAGGCCGGCCATGAGAAACAGCCTGGTGGCTGGGTGCTATCAGGTGTTGGCGCAGGTGTTGCCGAACGCCGGGTTCAGCAGGCCGATCACGTTCACGGTGTTGCCGCAGACGTTGACCGGAACGTGCACCGGGACCTGGACGAGGTTGCCGGAGAGAACGCCCGGGGACCCGACAGCCGCACCCTCGGCGCCGGCGTCGGCGAACGCGGGGGCCGCCATGCCCATGGCCATCACGACACCAGCGATGATCGTTGCGCTCTTCTTGTGCTTCACAGATGTTCCCTTCTCTGTGGTCATGCCGATCTGGCAGTCGAAACCGAGCGAGCACTTCTGTTTACGTCTCGCACCATGACCCGCAGTCTGCAAACGAGTTAAAGGGGCGGAAGAAACCACCAGTCTCCGCCATTCGGAAAATTCACCCGAATTACCGCATTCGAAAACGCGGGAGCCCGGGCTGCCCGCCTTGGAGAAGGCGGGCAGCCCGAGCGGTCTCACACCGGTGGATCAGCCGTTGGACTGGCCGTTGCCCGACAGGACCGGGATGTCGTCGAGGATGTGCGACAGCGGCTCGTCGCCCTTCGCCTGCGTCGAGTTCTCGGTGCACTGCTGGTTCTGCGGGGCCGACAGGATCGGGATGTCCTGGACGGCGATCGGCACGAGGCCGACGAGGGAGCCCACGTTCGCCTTGGCCGGGAGGCCGATGCAGGGCTTGTTGAGCGAGCCCTGGACGAGGGAGAGCTGGGGGCTCATGTCGCCGTGCGTCGAGGAGTTGCCGTACGCCTGCTCGGCGCCGTTGCCGCTCAGGGAGGTGGTGCCGTGGTCGTCACCGATGGCGCTCGCGGAGCCGGCTGCGGCAGCGGTCATGCCGACAACGGAAACGGCAACTGCCGCCGTGGCCATAGCCTTCTTCATCATTTTGCGTGTTCCTTTTCTGGCAGACGCTCGAGTCACTGCCCACTGACCAACCTGTCGGGGCGAGTTTGGGTTTCGGGACTTCACTCGGTTGGGGGTCCATCCGGCTCACGTTGGGCCATCAGAGTGAATGGGAGCAACCAAGCGGCGGGCGTGGAGTTAATCAGAGCGCTCCGGCGAACGGGGTTTCTCCAGAAGGGAATTAGTTGTGATCAAGAAGGGTATGGCTGCAGCTGCGGTTGCCGTCTCCGTCGTCGGCATGTCGGCTGCCGCAGCTGGGTCCGCAAGCGCGATCGGTGACGACCACGGCACCACGTCGCTCAGTGGCAACGGCGCCAAGCAGGCGTACGGCAACTCCTCCACGTACGGCAACATGAGCCCGCAGATGGCGCTGATCCAGGGCTCGCTCAACAAGCCCTGCATCGGCCTCCCGGCCAAGGCGAACGTGGGCTCCCTCGTCGGCCTCGTGCCGATCGCCGTCCAGGACATCCCGATCCTGTCGGCCCCGCAGAACCAGCAGTGCACCGAGAACTCCACCCAGGCCAAGGGTGACGAGCCGCTCTCGCACATCCTCTCCGACATCCCGGTCCTGTCGGGCAACGGCGCGGGCAACAGCTGATCTCCCACGCACCGCTCAGCGGGCCGCCGTTCACCGGCGGCCCGCTGTTGTGTGCGCTCTCGTCGTGTACGACCTGGTGGTGTACGACGCCGGCCGGCTGTCAGCCCCGTGGCCAGTGATCGCGTGACATGAGGGCCGCCCACTCCTGGTCGGGGCGCCCCGGAACGGTCTTCCCCTGGCTCTGCCAGGAATCCTGCAGCGATGTGTAGATGGGATCCTCGACGCGGCGTTCCGGAGAGGTTCTGCTCACTGGAATGAGGATCTGACGCTTCCATTGCCGCTTGAAGTCAGCCATGTTCCCTCGCCATTGACGGGCGTGTGTCGAGGCATCTGTTCCAGCTGCTGAATCCGGCGAAACCGACGGCTTAGGGCGAACGAGTTGTTGTTCGTGCGCGCCGCGAAGCCCCGGCGTACAGGGTGCCGTCGAGCGGTTTACCTTTTCTTCGTCCCGGTCCCCCCGCAGCGGAGATCAGCTTGCTCACTCACCTCTCCTCACCGACCGGATTCCGGCGGGCGCGAAGGCTGCGTCTCGCCATTCCGGGGGTCCTTCTGATCGCCGCCGCCGCTGGAATGGGAAACGCCGCGGCACTGCCCCTTCCCGTCCAACGCGTCGATGTCTTCAGCGATATGAAGAATCGACCGGACGAGGGAAGCGGTACGAATATCCTTCTGATGGGAACGGACGGCCGCGACACCATCACGCGGGAAGAGAAGCGTAAGTTCCATGCGGGTGGAGTCGCCTGCGACTGCACGGACACGCTCATGCTGGTCCATGTCTCCGAGGCACGGGACCGCGTCAGCGTCGTCAGCCTCCCCCGGGACTCCTACGCCGAGATCCCCGCGCACCGCGACGAGGCCACGGGCCAGGAGCTCCCGGCGCATCCGGGGAAGATCAACGGCGCCTATGCGGAAGGCGGCCCCGCGCTCTCCGTGCAGACGGTCGAGGGGATGACCGGTGTCCGCGTCGACCGGTACCTCCAGCTCGACTTCCGGCGCTTCATGGACAGCGTCGAGACGGTCGGAGGCGTACGTGTCTGCACGCCCCGCGCCCTCAAGGACAGGACGACCAAGCTCGACCTCGCGCCCGGCAGCCACCGTCTCGGCGGCGGCCGGGCCCTGCAGTACGTCCGCTCCCGCCACGTGGACTCGAGTGCCGACTTCGGGCGGATCCAGCGCCAGCAGCGCTTCCTGATCGGGGCGATGCGCAGCGTACGTACGGAGAACGTCCTGGCCGACCCGGGCAGGGCGGCGGAACTGAGCCGGTCCCTCATCGGTTCGGCGCGGGTCGACCGGGGGTTCAGCACCGGACAGCTGCTGTCGCTCGCGTCGGACCTGGGCAAGCTCCCGGCGTCCTCCATGGAGTTCACCACGGTGCCGGTCAGCGGTTTCAACATGACGGTGAACGGTTCGCTCGAGTGGGACCGGGCCAAGGCCGACAAGGTCTTCGCCGCCCTCGGCGAGGACCGGCCCCTGACGCCTCGCGACTCGAAGGCCAGGATGAGCGATCCGCCGAGGTACAACAGCCCGGCGACCGTCCGCGGGGACACCCTGGAATGCCGTTGACGGCCGTCTGATTACTAGGCCAACCGGATGGTCCGTCGCAACCATCGCCTCATCAGGCAGTTGATCATCACGCGGCTCTGCCAACGGAGCCCGCTCCTGAAGGGAATCACAATGAAGAAGCTCCTGGCATCCGCGGCCATCGCCGCCTCCGTCGCCGGTATCTCGGCAGGGATGGCCCCCCAGGCAATGGCCATCGGTGACGACTCGGGCACCACGTCCCTGAGCGGCAACGGAGCCGAGACGGCGTTCGGCAACTCCGCCACCGCGGGTCACCAGAGCCCCCAGCTCACGCTCGTCCAGGGCACCCTGAACAAGCCCTGCGTCGGTCTGCCGGTCAAGGCGAACGTCGGTTCCCTCGTCGGCCTCGTGCCGATCGCCGTCCAGGACATCCCGGTCCTGTCGGCCCCGCAGAACCAGCAGTGCACCGAGAACTCCACCCAGGCCAAGGGTGACGAGCCGATCTCGCACATCCTGAACGACATCCCGGTTCTGTCCGGCAACGGCGCCGGCAACAGCTGAGAACCCGCCAGGGGCCGGCCGTCGTCGTGCCGGCCGGCCCCTTCGGCTTCCCCCGGACCGCCTCCGCCGTGTGGAGGCGACACGCCGGGGGTAGGGGCTCGGCGTGATTGAACTCGCCGAGATGATCGCGCAGTTACGTGGGGAACTCGCCGCCGCCATGGCGGCGGCCGAGGGTGAGGAACTGGGCTTCGAACTGGGCCCGGTACAGCTTGAGGCGGAGTTCGCCGTGCAGCGGTCGGGTTCCGCGGACGGCAGGATCCGATTCTGGGTCGTCGAGGCAGGCGCCTCCGGCCAGCAGTCGAACAGCACCACCCACCGCGTCACCCTCAGCCTGGAACCCCGCGTCCGCGGTTCCGACCAGCGGCCCTGGGTCAGCGGTGACCAGACCGCGCACGAGCGCTGAGCCCGGCCGTCATGTCGGCGCCGGGGGGCCTTGAGGCGGCGCGGGTCGCCGAAGTACTGGTGGAGAGGCCCGGTGGAGATCCCGGGCGACGCGGGTCCGGCTACCGCGTGGGCGACAGGTCCGTACTGACGGCCGCCCATGTCGTCATGGGCCGCGTGAAGTCGGTGCGGGTGCGCTTCGACGCCGATCTGCCGGGGGAGTGGAGCGCCGACGTACGCGTCGTGCTGCTCGCCGAGTCGGCGGACGTGGCGCTCCTGGAGATCACGACGGTGCCGCCCGGTGTCGAGGGGGTCGAACCGCCCCGCTACGCGGCCGTCCCCGAGAGCGATGTGGTGCTGCCCGTCAGCGTGATGGGCTTCCCGCGTTTCAAGCTGCGTGACGACAGGATGCGCCTGATCGACGACGGCGCCCCCAGCCAGTACCGCGACTCCTGCCATGCCTCCGGGACCGTCTCCGTCCTGTCCAACCGCCGCGAGGGCACACTCGAACTGGCCGTTCTCGCACCGCGCGCGGACCCCGAACCCGGGCGTTCTCCCTGGGAGGGCATGTCGGGCGCGGTGGTCTGGTCCGGTGGTGCCGTCGTCGGTGTGATCAGCGCCCACCACCGCTCGGACGGCCTCGGCAGGCTCGCGGCCCGCAGGGTGGAGCACTGGTACGGCGTACTGTCCCGGGCCGACCTCGCGCGCCTCCACCGGGACGCCGGTCTTCCCGAGCGTGGAGGGCTCGGTTCCGCGGTGGGGCCGAAGGGCACGCCGGCCCCCGCGAGCCTGGCCGCCCTCCCCTCTGACCTGCCCTTGCGTGAACTCATAGGGCTCGTCGACGCGTTGGTGGAGATACCGTCCCTGCGAGAGCCGAACGGCCTGGGCCTGGTGCTCGACAGCATCGACGCGGAGATCGCCGCGAACCGGCCGAGGGACGCCCGGCTGAGGATGGACGTCTACGGCATGGTGCGCACGTGTCTGCGCTACAGAGGCACACTCGATCAGCTCCTGGAGACCGTCCGGCTCCTGGAGGGACAGTCGGCGGAAGTGGCCGACGTGGACCGTGCGGCGGCTCAACTGGCCGATCAATACTGCTGACTTGATGTCGGGCGCGGCTCGGTCGCGGGGTTTCGCAGCGTGCCGTGCTGGGTCATCATGAGGGAAAGGGACTGCGCACGCACGGAATCGGGGGAGGGGACTTGGCAGCCGTGGAGCGATCGATGCCTGCCGTCGAGTCCGATCTCGTAGATCTCTCGGGGGTTTCTCTTGAAGCGCTGCTTTCCATGGACAGCAGTGCCATCGAGGGGTCGCTGGAGCCCCTGCTGGATCACATCGATGATGCCCAGGCCATCACGAATACCTACGGAGGGCCGTCCCGTTTCGACTGACGGGACGGCCGCGGCGCCGTGGCGGACGGCCCATGGCGGGTAGACCCACGGGGGCGGTGACACTGCCGCTCCACCAGCTGTCGATCGCCGGTTTCCATGACCTGGCGCGGGGTGAGGGCGGCCGGGCGGCGGTGGAGGAGCTCCTCGCCGCCGAGCGCAGCCGCCGCATGCTCCTTCTGCGGGCGCTGCACGACGGCCTTCCCGGGAACGGCCCGCCCCCTCAGACCGGAGCGGCGGTCTCGTACCGCGAGGCCTGGTCCCTGCTCCAGCGCGTCCAGCGGACGGCTCCGGATGTCTTCGATGACGTACTGATGTCACCGAACACGGGGATGTGGCTCTCCCTCGCGCTGCGTCGGCTCAGGGGCGCCTCCTTCGAGGACGCGCCCCTGTGGGTGGTGGCGGGGCATGTGTCGGCGCTCGCCGCGTCGGCGGGGGTGCGGGCCGGTCTCGACTTCTCGATCGCCGTGCCGGTGAGCCGGGGCGTGGCGTTCCTGCCGACGTTGGGCTGTGCGGAGCTCGGGGCGAGGGAGCCGTGGAGCACCGCGCGTGTCGAGGCGCGGGACGGTCGGCTGCGGATCACCGGGGAACACGGCACGGTCCTCGTCGGGCCGGGGGTCGAACACATCGCGCCCGGATGGCGTGCCGTGCGGCGGGTCACCCTGGGGACGGCGCGTCCGCCCATGCGCCTCGCGCTGGAGGAATTGGACCCCTACCGGACGTTCCCGCGCCCCAGCGATCCCCTGCTCCTGTCCGCGGCGGACGCACAGGCATGGCAGGTCATGCTCACCGAAGCGTGGGAGATCCTGCTGCGCGACGAACCGGAGAGTGCCGAGGCGATGCGCGCCGGGCTCGTGTCGGTGACCCCCACCCCGGCGAGGGAGAGGTTCCGGCCGCACAGCGTGACCGCGGGCGACGCCTTCGGAGGCGTCATGGCCTCACGGCCGGACGACGCCGCACAGCTCGCCGCCACGCTGGTGCACGAGTTCCAGCACATCAAGCTGGGCAGCCTGATGCGGCTTCGCCCCCTGAACACGCGCGATTCCGCCCCCGGCTCCGAAGAGCTGTTCCGCGCACCGTGGCGCGACGATCCGCGCCCGCTGGGCGGCCTGCTGCAAGGGATCTACGCCTTCGCCGGTGTCGCCCGCTTCTGGCGCGCCCACCGGCACTCCGCCGACGCCGCGCATGCTTCACTCGCGCACTTCGAGTTCGCGTTGTGGCGCACGCAGGTGTGGTCGACGCTGAACGTGGTGCGTACGCACGAGCGACTTACCCCCTTGGGCCGACGCCTCCTCGACACCCTGCGCGAGCACTGTGCTCCGTGGCTCGACGAGGCTGTGCCGGACGCGGAGCTGCGTCTTGCCGGGGAGGCGGCGGTCGGCCACCGGGCACGGTGGCGCGCTCACCATCTGCGGCCGCCCGCCACCGCGGTGGACGACGCGGTGCGGGCCTGGCGGCGCGGGGACGACCGTCCCCCGCCCGGTCTCGCCGATGAGCCCGTCCTCGTGCCGGACTCCGAGGCCCGTTTCCTGGACACCGAGGCCGTCCTGACCCGGTACCGGCTCACCGGCGCCGGCCAGGACGCGGGGGACGCCGAGGGAGCCGAGGACGCCGACGTCCTGCTGGCGCGCGACGACCGCGCCGGGGCGCGGGACGCCTTCGCCGCGCGGCTTTCGGGCAAGGGGGCGCCGCCCGGTGCCTGGGCCGGACTGGGGCGGGCCCTCGCCGGTGAGGAGGCCCACCAGGGCGCCTCCTGGCTGTTGCGGAGTTTCCCGGAGCAGGCGTGTGCGGTGCAGCGCGCGCTGGAGAACGTGACGGGGCAGGGCGCTGATCCGGTGCTGCTCGCGGAGTGGGTGGCACGTGGCGCGAAGGAGCACGACGGCTGACGCTGAGTAAGTAAGTAAGTTAGATAGGGGGCGGGTGTGTGTCACCCGCCCCCTCGCCCGTCGGCTACAGCGGCACCGGGTCGATGTCGCAGTTGGCCCGCTGGCCCGCCTTGGCCTGGAGTGTGGCGGGGTGCGGGGCGCCGGGCTCCACGAGGAGCCGTGGAGCGTCGAGTACGCGTTCCATGCGGGCCAGGGTGTCGGCACGCAGCGCGGCGCCCTCGGCTTCCTCGCCCAGCTCGATCAGGTCCATCGCGAGGTTCCCCGCGCACGCGAGCGTGGTGGGGTGGTCCTCGCCGAAGGTGGTGCGGCAGTGCTCCAACGTCCGTTGCCCGAGCTCGTGGGCCGCATGGTGGTCGCCGAGGGCGGCCAGGTCGCTGGCGAGGTTGATGGCGGTGGCGAGGACGATGGGGTGGGCCTCGCCCAGGCGTTCGGTCAGCGAGGCGAGCGCGGCCTCGTCGAGGCGCTTCGCCTCGGCGGGCTGACCGAGAAGGCGCAGGGTGACAGCGAGGTCGACGTCCGCGGACAGGACATGCGGGTGCTGCGGGGAGAAGATGTTGCGGTACTCCTGGCAGGCCTTGATGCCGCGCTCGCGTGCCGCGTTCAGGTCGCCGTTCTGGCGCAGGGCCACCGACAGGGTCAGGGCGGCGGAGAGCGACGAGGGGTGGGTGTCGCCGTATCGGCGGGAGAACTTCGAGTACGCCTCCGTGGCGAGTTCCAGGGACTGCGCGTGGTCGCCGGCCTTGCGGGAGGCCTCGCTGAGCTGGCGCATGGTGTGGATGGTCGAGGGGTTTCCGCTGCCGAACACGTCGCGGTAGGCGTCGAGGACGGCCTGCTGGCGGGCGCGGGCGCCGACGTAGTCGCCCCTCTCGCGTACGTCGATGGCGACGTTGTTCTCCGTCATCAGGGTCCGCGAGTGATCCTGGCCCAGGACGCGCAGGCGCAGCGCGAGGGTGCTCTCGTCGAGTTCGAGGGCCTGACGGAAGTCGCCGACCAGGCGCAGGCTCGTGCCGAGGTTGTGGGCGGCGTCGAGCGTCGTGGGGTCCTCCTCGCCGAACGCCCTGCGTGCCCGCTCGTAGACCGTCGCGTCCAGCTGGGCCCCGAGGGCGAATTCGCCCTCGACGCGGCGCACCGCGGCCTCCAGGCCGATCGCGGCCAGCGCGTCCTCGCGGACGTCCTCGCGTCCCGGGGGCGCCGTGCGCTCGTAGATCGCCTTGAGCTTGGCCACCAGTTCGACGGCTTCGCCGTGCCGGCCGAGGACCCAGTAGATGTAGCAGAGCCACTGCCCCATGAGCAGCGTCTGCTGGTCCTCCGCGCCGAAGACGCTCTGCCACGTCTCCCAGGCCTGTTCGGAGAAGTCGAGCGACACCTCGTGATCGCCCCAGTGGTAGAGATACCGGGCGACGTTCATGACGAGCTGACGCACCCAGGGCTGGTCCGACTTGATGGCGTCGGAGGCGATGACGTGGCCGTAGAGCTCCGCGTAGCGCGGCCAGTTCGCCGCCGTGGTGGGCGCCTTCGGGTCCGCGGCGGCCAGCAGGGTGTGGGCGCCGTGACGCATGCGGGACTGCTCCTCGGGCGTCATGCGGTTGTTCAGGACGAGCTGTACGAGGCGGTGCATCTCGATGGAATTCGTACGGTGGTCGATGCGGGCCAGGGAGTAGCGGTTGACCTCCCTTATGGCGCGCGCGAGCCGCATCGGGTCGTTCAGCGTCGCGTCGAGCTCGGGGAAGATGCTGCTGTTCCCGAGGCCGGAGAAGATGGACCGCGAGAT
This sequence comes from Streptomyces sp. NPDC031274, assembly GCF_055570235.1. NCBI lineage: Bacteria > Bacillati > Actinomycetota > Actinomycetes > Kitasatosporales > Streptomycetaceae > Streptomyces > Streptomyces sp. NPDC031274. The sequence goes on from NZ_JBVIHP010000007.1 coordinate 288,065, forward strand.
CGGGTCAGGAGCGAAGTACGAGCAGAGCTGCAGCAGGCGCAGGGCCGAGAGGCTGCGGGTCTCCAGGTGGTCGAGTGAGACGTTCCAGGCCGCCGCGACCGGCAGCTGGTAGTCCGGGGGCGGGGACGTCTCCAGGAGTTCGGTGCGCTTGTTCTCGAAGAGGCGCAGATACTCGGATGCGGGCATGCCCGTCTCCGCACGCCACGCGGCTGCCTGCTCAAGGGCGAGCGGCAGGTCTCCCAGCGCCTCGGCGAGTCGGTCGGCCTCCTCCTCCTGGAGGGGCGGCCCGGAGTGGCGCAGGAGCTCCTTGCTCTCCTCGCGGGTGAAGACGTCCACTTCGAGCGAGCCGCCGACCAGACCCCACCGCCGGTTGCGGGAGGTCACCAGGATCGTGCCGTTGCCTCCGGTGGGGAAGTAATGGCGTACCTGCTCGGGGTTGTCGGCGTTGTCGAAGATCAGCAGCCAGCGCGAGAAGGGGCGGCCCTCGCGCAGTGCCTCACGCACCGCGGGGCCTGCGATGTTCGCCTCGGTGCTGGTCTCAAGGCCCAGGCGCCCGGCCAGTTCCACCAGGGCCTGACCGATCTGGCCCGGCCGCTCGGAGGGGATCCACCAGACGATGTCGTACTCGCTCTGGTGCCGATACGCGTATTCGATGGCCAGCTGGGTCTTGCCCACGCCGCCCATGCCGTGGATCGCCTCGGGCAGGACCGTGGTCGTGCCTTCGCGCAGACGTTCGCCGAGGAGTTCGAGGAGCTCGGTGCGGCCGGTGAAATTGGGGTTCCTCGGCGGTAGGTTTCCCCAGACACGCGGCTGTGATGTGCGGTCCCCCTCCACCGTTTGCTGAGGCGTAGTCGACATCGCTGATGCTCCTTCAAGGGCGTGCTGGGGGACGGAGGTTCCACCGCTCTTCGCCAGGCTGACTGCGTATCGACGATCGTGCCAGCCAAGTACCCCCGCGAGCAGGGCGGCGCGCTGCATGAAACGTCCGGAGAGTGCTCTCAGCGCGGCGAGTTCCACGCGGAGGAAGCCGATGTTGCGACTGTTCACCCGGGGCATGGCCAGGGTGTCCAGTGGTTCGGCGGGGGAGGGGAGCGGCGAGGGTGCTCCTGTTCCGTCGCCCGCCAACAACGCGCGTACGTCGTGCAGGATCCGTGCCGTGTCACTGCGGCGGCCCAGTGCGAGCAGCTCTTCGCGGATGTCGGGAGCGAAGGAGAACGCCACGTCCGTCACGTCGTCGCCCCCCGTCCCACTGGGCCGGACGAGGCCGCTCATAAGGAGTTCCGACGCGTGCGCCGGACCCGCTCCCGGTGTGGTCTCCAGGACCTTGCGGATGAGGGGGAGGCTCAGGGGCACGGCGGACAGACGCGTCGCCAGGGTGAAGGCCGTGGGCGACGCGCCGGCGCGGAAGTCCGACACGCGCTCCGACGCGGGCACCGTGCTGCTCGGGTCGGGGACACCGTCCGTCCAGGGCAGGGCGCGCGCCGCGTCGGGCCGGCGCTTCCACTCCCGCGCCCGGATGGCGGACATCTCGAGCCAGCGCGGCTCGGGGCCCATGACGAGCTGGGTCCAGGCCTCGGCCCAGCGGTTGGTCAGCGCGAGGACCGGCACGAGGACCGCGTCCCCCTCGACCTCGGGCTCGTCCGGGTCGTGCGACTCCACCGGGGCCTCGCGCAGCTCCCAGTCGAGTTCGTTGTTGGCCGCCCAGGCGTGGGCGGCACGCAGCCGTACCCGATAGACGTCGAGGCCCGTACGGAACCACAGCTGCTGCGGGAGTACGTGGACGACGGCGACCGGCCAGCCACGCCCCCAGGCGCGCAGGAGAGGCATGACCGCGCCCGACCGCCATCCGGCCGCGAGACCGTCGGTCAGTACGAGGATCACGCGGCGCATGTCACCGGCGCCGCCGAGCGGTTCCTCCGGCCGCACGCGGGCGGGGTCGGTCTCGTCGGTGCCGTGCAGGCGCAGCACGCGTACGCGCGCGAAGTCCCCTTCGTGGTTCAGCTCGGCGACCAGGTCGTCGACCGTCTGCTGCCACACCTTCATCGTCACATGGCTGTCGATGACGAGGACCGCTTCGGCGCGCTCCTGTCTGCCGGACCGGCCGGGCTCGGCATGTCCGAGTCGGCCGAGAACGGACGCGGCCTCACGACGTGCCCGCGTAGCCGGTCCCTGCCGTTGCCCTCCGTTGTCATGGTCGTCATGCATATGCGCCCTCAAGGCGTCGTGGCGGCCAGAACGGTTGTGCGGAGTCCCGCAGAGAGCGGGCATGCGTGACGTCCACAGGCGCAGCGTGACAGTGCGCCCGCACTGCGAGCAAGGGGGTACGGCCGCACGGGCCCCAGGGCGCGGAAATCGTGCTAGAAGTCGCGCCTTCGGCAGGAAGAGTCGCGCCTACGGCAGGGGAAAACGCGCCTGAGGCAGGAGAGTTCGTGCCGGGTGACAGCCGCACGGCAGCGGAGGCCGGCTGGTTCACGGAGCGGCACCTCCTGTCGCCGTGTGCGGGAGGTTCACGGACATGCGCTCGACGCGCCCGTTCAATGCGTCACCGGCGCACGGTCGGGGCCGGGCGGCCCGGGTCTGCGTTCCGGATCGTCGAGCAGGATCGCCAGATGGCGCCCCACGTGGTTGTCCCAGCCCTCGGGGCCGAGCGCCAGAGCCTCCTTGCGCCAATTTCCGGCGCGCGAGACCAGACTGGACAGGCCCCGGTCCTGGACCATCTCGGCGACCGCTTCCTTGAAGGCCGGGTCACCGCAGTCGCCCCGGTGCCAGATCATCGCGGGCACCCCGGCCCGCAGCCCGGCCATGAACTCCTGGTGGCCCGCGGGAGAGTCGGTCCCCGGTGGCTGGCTCAGGACCAGACAGACCGCGCGGTCGTCCTCCTTCAGCTCGCGCTCCAGGTGGAAGTGCGACTGGCCGGGAGGATTGAAGTACGAGTGGCTGTCCGCGGGCTGCTCCTTGAGCTGGCGCCATTTCTTGTGCCAGGGACGGTGCCAGGCGGCCTTGCGCAGGCGCTCGAAACTGCGGATCAGGACCGCGTAGTCCATCACCAGGGGCGTCGGTGACGAGGAGGAGGACTCCTTGTGCCACCACTCCACCGGTTCGCCGAGCAATTCCCACGGGAGGATGAATTCCAGGACGACCGGTTGCCGCAGGTCGGCCCACCGCTCCTCGGTCTGCTCGATGAGGACCTCGACCTCGGCGGGCAGCTCGTCGCGGTGCAGGTGGAGGGTCTCGCCCGGTACGGGATGCCAGCCCTCGGCGTCCGACTGCCGCCAGTGGGAGAGGAAATAGCGGTCGGGGTCCACTCCGTCGGGCTCGAACTGGATCATCAGATAGGCGGGCACCATGGGCGCCGGTGCCTGCTGGGTCATGCCGCTGCGCTGCCAGTCGGCGATCTGGTCCTCGAAGCCCCACGCCCTGGCCTGCTGACGGTTCCAGCGGCGCAGGGCCTCCGCTGCCTCCATCTGTCCGTCCTCCACCAGCTGTTCGGCGGCCAGAACCAGGAACGCCATGCTCACCGGGAGTTCCTTCGCGGCGGTGTTGTCGCCTGCCAGTCGTAGAAAGACTGCCCATCCCGTGTCGCACCACGCGGGCAATTCCTGTGTGCGCGACCGGCTGGCACGCCGGGCAAGGGCGGCGAGCCCCGCCGACGAGCGCATGTCCCGCAGAACGGGCTGCAAGGGACGCAGGTCGGCGCCGTCGAAGAACTCCACGGCCTCCCATTCGTCCACCAGCCGCAGCAGCGACAGAATGGCGGAAGACTGCTGTTCCAGGTACTTCAGGCAGCGCACCAGACACGGCAGCCCGTCAGGGACGTCCGCGCACTGTTCCACCAGGTGGAGCAGCCAGGGCCGAAGCGCCGCGTTGCGCAAGGGGGCCACGGGGCACGCCAGCTCGTCGCTCAGCATGCGTACCCATAAGTCGGCGCTGTTCTCCTGCCGTAGCGTCCCCGATTCCTGCAGTACGTCGACGATGTCGGCGACCAATTCGTGTCGAACCCTCGCCGGGCTGCGCGCTTCCACCCCCGTGACCTCCCGATCGCCATCAGTAGTTCAGCAGTCAGCACTCATGTACCGATGGTGCGGCACCGTCGTGTCGATGGTGGCGACAAGCGTACGACCACAGCCCAACTCAGGGCAGGCCTCCGGCCATTCGTGGATGAGTGCGGTCGGCGGCAGGGGTATGAGGTGGTAGTGCAACCGCAGACGATTCGGTAGACGAGTCCATCGGTGATGGCCCAGTCGGCGATGGTCCAGTCGATGTTGGTTCAGTCGGCGAGGCCGGATTTCAGACCCGCACCGCACAGCGGCACCACTGCCGTGCGCTCACCGAGAGCGCCGTCCCGTACTGCCGCCCAGCACGCGACGCCGGTCGCCTCGACGTACAGGCCGCGTTCTGCCAGATCCCGCTGGGCGGACCGGATCTGGTCCTCCGTCACCGTCAGGAAGGCGCCGCCGGATCCGCGTACCGCCCGCAGGATCTGCCGCGCGCGTGGCGGACGTGGAATCGCGATGCCCTCCGCGAGCGTGGGCGCCATCGGGGTGGTGCCCAGGGGCTCGTCGGCGCCCGCGTGCCAGGCCTCGGCCAGCGGGGAGACCGCCGCTGCCTGCACGGCGTACAGCGTGGGGGCCTTCGCGATCAGGCCCGCCGCGTGCAGCTCACGTACCGCGAGGGCCGCGCCGAGCAGCAGGGTGCCGTTGCCCACGGGCACGACGAGCGCGTCCGGCAGGCGGCCTCCCAGGTCCTCCCAGAGCTCATGGACGTACGTCTTGGTGCCCTGAAGGAAGTAGGGATTGTGGACGTGCGAGGCGTAGAAGGTGCCGGGTGCGTCGGCCGCCTCCCGGGCCGTCCGCGCCGTCTGCTCACGGTCACCGGGGACGACTTCGAGCCGCGCCCCGTGCGCGCCGATCTGCTCCAGCTTCTTCGGCGACGTGCCCTCGGGGACGTACACGGTGCAGGGCAGCCCGGCCCGCGCGCAGTACGCGGCGACCGCCGTGCCCGCGTTGCCGCTGCTGTCGGCGATGACCCGCTCCGGGGCGAGCCGCAGCGCGAGCGCGGCGAGCACGACCGCGCCGCGGTCCTTGAAGGAGAGCGTCGGCATCAGGAAGTCGAGCTTGGCCGAGATCGCGCCGTCCAGCGGTACGAGCGGCGTGCGGCCCTCGCCGAGCGAGAACGCGGGGGCGGGCAGCGGCAGGGACTCCGCGTACCGCCACAGCGAATTGACTCTTCCGGTGAGGGACTTCAGCGGCGCTGGATTGGGGGAGAAGTCCAGGTCGAGCGGGCCGCGGCAGACGGGGCAGCACCAGGCGAGAGTGCCCGCTGGGACACGGGTTCCGTCGGTGGGGCAGAAACAATCCGGCAATGCTGTCATGTCGGCAGGCTAGTTGGGGCAGTTGGGGCGGATGTGTCATGACGGGTGCGTGGCGGTCATGTCGCGTCCGGTCTTGGCCGTGGTCCTGGCTTCTCGCTAAGCCGGTACGCGAGGACGAGGTGCGCCTTGCGTACGCTCATTCGACGCGAAGCCCCGCCTGCACCGACTGCCTCACCTGCACCGACTGACCCGCACGAACCAGGAGCACGTCACCCGTGGACATACCCCCGCCGCCCGACCTCGGCGGTCGCCCCCAGCAGCCGTACGGGCAGGCCCCTTACGGGCCGCCGCCCGCACAGCCTCCGTACCCGGGCGGGCCCCAAGGGCCGTATCCGGGTGGGCCCCAGGTGCCGTACCAGCGGTGGCCCGGCCAGTACTCCCCGTACTCCCGCCCTCCGGTCAACGGCTTCGCGATCGCCTCGCTCGTCCTGGGCATCCTCTGCTTCCTGCCCGCCGTCGGCCTGATCCTCGGCCTCGTCGCGCTCGCGCAGATCTCGAAGAAGGGGGAGCGCGGCAAGGGCATGGCGATCGCGGGCAGCATCCTCTCCGTGGTCGGCATCGTGCTCCTTGTGCTCGCCGTCGCCACCGGGGCCGCACACGACTTCATGGACGGCTTCCGGCAGGGGGCGCGCGATGCCGCCCGGAGCGGCTCCGGGTTCCCCGTCGACAAGGGGGAGTGCTTCAACGTCCCGGGCGGCAAGCTCGGAGGGGCGGAGTACGCCTTCCAGGTCGACACGGTGCCTTGTTCGTCGCGGCACGACGGTGAGGTCTTCGCTTCGTTCCCGGTGAACCACGTGAGCTTCCCGGGCGACTCCGAACTCGCCTCCATCGCCGAGAAGAACTGCGTCGATCTCCAGGCCGGTTACGTCCTCGACACCTGGATCGACTGGGGCGACGCCGAGATCAACTACTTCGTGCCCGACCAGGACACCTGGCGCCAAGGAGACCGTGACGTCACCTGTCTCTTCGGCGACGCGGAGGAGAAGCGCACCCTGAAGGGCTCGTTGCGCCGCGACGGCACGAACCTCGACGCCGACCAGCTCGCCTACCTGAAGGCGGACAAGGCCCTCTACGAGGCGTTCGGGACCGATCCCGAGACGGAGAACTTCGAGGAAGACCTGCCGGGCCACAAGGAGTGGGCGGGCCGCGTCGAGAAGGGCCTCGCCGAGCAGGCGCGGCTGCTGCGCGCGCACGACTGGCCCACGAAGGCGGACGCCGACGTCACCGCCCTCGTCGAAGCGATCGACCAGAACCGCGAGCAGTGGAAGAAGGCGTCCACCGCCAAGGACGCCGACGACTTCGGTGCGTACTACGTGCCGGCGCAGCGGCACGTCGGCGGCGAGCGCGAGGCGGCGGCGCGCAAGCCCCTGGGCCTGGCGACCACTTCACCGCGTGACGCGAACCCCGGGGGCGACGGCGGCGGGAGCGGGAGTCATGAGGAGGGCGGAGGCGGGGAGGGCTTCGCGGTGTGACGCGTGGGCCCGGTCGTTGCCCGTGCCCACTCAGACCACCCTCGGACCCGTCTCACGCCACTCCTCCTAAGGGCTTTTTGTCCGCTTCTGTGATAGTTCTTCGGCGTGACGACCGTCATGACGCCGACCGTCGCGCCCCAGCGCGTTCCGGGGCCCGCGACACCGGACTCTCCCCGAAGGGGCGGCCACAACGGCAGGAAAGAGCCCAGGGTTTCGTGCGTCGCGCACCTCTCCCGCGGGCTCCTCCTCGTCGTCGCCCTCCTGAACGCCGCCCTCGTCGTGCTCGTCGCATCGCCGCTGCCCCGCGTCCCGCTCCTGGTGCTCGTCGCGGCGGCCGTCACCTCCTGGGGGCTCGTGCTCGTGCCGTCCGCGGTCATCGGCCTGACGGTCGGAGTGCTCGCGGGGCGACGGCACCCCTGGTGCGCCGGACTCGCCGTCCTTACGGCGTTCGTCGCGCTCGTCTACGGAGTCATGCCGTACGCCGCCGCCTGCCGAACCGCCCAGGACTACGGACAATCCCTGGCCCCCACCGCCTACTTCGATGGCATCAACTACGCGAAGGCTCCCGACGGGGACCGTACGCGCCGCTACGCCCGCATCGGTGAGCGGCGCGGCAAGCTGGACCTCTGGACCCTGCCGAAGCGGGACGGGGTGCGTCATCCGGCCGTGGTCTGGGTGCACGGAGGCGGCTGGAACAAGGGGCACCGGAGCCAGAGCCCCGCGTGGAACCGCTGGTTCAACGCACGCGGCTGGTCGGTCTTCGACATCGACTACCGGCTCGCGCCCCGCGTGACCCAGCTCGATCAGATCGGCGACGTGAAGTGCGCCGTGGGCTGGGTGCGACGGCACGCGCGCGCGTACGGCGTCGATCCGGACCGCCTTGTCCTCGCGGGGAGTTCGGCGGGCGGCAATCTCGCCCTCTCCGCCGCCTACACGGAGGGTGATGACCGCGTCCCCGCGTCCTGTGCGGTGCGTGACAGTTCGGTCGCCGGGGTGATCTCCCTCTACGGGCCGACCGACATGGGGCGCCTCATCGCCGGGACCGCGCTGCGCGGCGACCCCATGATCCCGCGCCTGATGGGCGGTTCGGCGAAGGCCGTCCCCGCCCGCTACCTGCTGGGTTCGCCCGCGAAGCTCGTACGGACCGACGTGCCGCCCACGCTCCTGCTGCACGGCAGCGCGGACCGCGCGGTGCCGGTGGCGCAGGCCCGGGAGCTGGCGCGGCGACTCGACGCGGCGGGGGCCCCTGCGACGTATGTCGAACTGCCCTGGGCGGACCACTGCTTCGACGTGAACTGGGGCGGGTGGGGGAGTCAGATCGCGAGATCGGCGATTTCCCGCTTCCTCGCCATCCGGGGCGAGAGCGTCTGATCGCCGTCTCCTGGATCGTCGCGAGAACGTGATCGTTCCGGCGGGAATGTGATCGCCATAGCTGTGGAAAGCTCCTGCGTAAAGACCTGCCCGCCCGAAAATCATCACTTCGGGTGATTCTTTGGCCTCGGGTTGCGGCCAACAACCGTCGGTTGCCAGGCTGTTGCTGTCTGTCAACCTGATGGGAGTGGCCAGTGACTTTCGGTGAACAGCCGGCGTATCTGCGTGTCGCGGGTGATCTCCGCAAGAAGATCGTCGACGGTTCGCTGCCGCCGCACACCCGGCTCCCCTCGCAGGCCAGGATCCGCGAGGAGTACGGGGTGTCGGACACGGTCGCCCTGGAGGCCCGCAAGGTCCTGATGGCCGAAGGTCTGGTCGAAGGGCGTTCCGGATCCGGCACCTACGTGCGCGAACGCCCCGTGCCCCGCCGCGTGGCGCGCACGGGCTACCGGGCCTCCGGCGGCTCGACGCCCTTCCGTCAGGAGCAGGCGGAGGACGGCGCGCGCGGCACCTGGGAGTCCCGCAGTGAACAGGCGGAGGCGAGCAGCACGGTCGCCGAGCGCCTCGGCGTCCGCGCGGGCGACCGCGTGATGTGCACGAGGTACGTCTACCGCGACGCGGGCGAGGTGATGATGCTCTCCACCTCCTGGGAGCCCCTCGCCGTCACCGGACGCACTCCGGTGATGCTCCCCGAAGAGGGGCCGCTCGGCGGCTGCGGAGTGGTCGAGCGCATGGCGGCCATCGACGTGGTCGTGGACAACGTCGCGGAGGAGGTCGGCGCGCGCCCGGGTCTCGCGGAGGAACTCATGTCGCTCGGCGGCGTCCCCGGCCATGTGGTGATCGTCGTGCAGCGGACGTACTACGCGTCGGGCAGGCCGGTCGAGACGGCCGACGTCGTGGTGCCCGCGGACCGGTATCGGATCGCATACCACCTGCCGGTGAGATGACCCCGCCCTCCGGCGTACGCCCGGAATCCGGACGGGCCCGTCCGCCCGCCGTGATCGCGAGTTAACGCGCCCCCGACTTCCGTAACGCCGGAGCAATCACGCCCCGCGGCAACTTGTCATGTACGGCTCCTAACTTCATCGCCCGTACCCGCAATCCGGTCGGACGACAGGAACCTTCATGACGGATACGGCCACCCGCGACACCAGCGCCGCCGCAGGACCACCGCCCAAGCGCAGCTACGCGAAGATGGCGGCCGACGAGAGCCGCGAGGACTACTCCCTGCGGTACGCGCCGCACTCCTTCCGGCGCTGGTCGCCGACGATGGTCGCCTCGACCGCGCTCGGCGGCATCGCCTATCTCGCGGACTTCGCGATCGGCGCGTCCATCGTCTTCACCTACGGCTTCACCAGTGGACTCGCCTCGATCCTGTGTGCCGCGACGATCATCTTCGTCACCGGCATCCCGATCGCGCGGGCCTGCGCCAAGTACGGCCTCGACATGGACCTGGTGACCCGGGGCGCGGGCTTCGGCTACTTCGGCTCGACGCTGACGTCACTGATCTACGCCTCGTTCACGTTCATCTTCTTCGCGCTCGAAGGCTCGATCATGGCCCAGGCCATGCACCAGGCCGTCGGGCTCCCGGTGGAGTTCGGCTACTTGATCACGACGCTCATCGTGATCCCGATCGTCTTCCGCGGCATGGGCGCCCTGGCCAAGGTGCAGGCCTGGACGCAGCCGATCTGGCTCGTCGGGATGGTGCTGCCCTTCGTGGTGCTCGCCTTCGAGGCGCCGGACGCCTGGGGAGCCTTCGCCTCCTTCGGGGGCACCGAGGGCGCGGGCAACGGCTTCTCCTGGGTCGCCTTCGGGCTCGGCACGGGGGTCGCGCTCTCGCTCATCGCCCAGATCGGCGAGCAGGCGGACTATTTGCGCTTCATGCCGGCGAAGACCGAGCAGAACAAAAGGCGTTGGAATCTGGCCGTTCTCGCGGCGGGTCCCGGCTGGGTCATCATCGGCGCGGCCAAGCAGCTCGGCGGCGCGCTCCTGGCGTTCGTGGCCCTGGAGGCCGTCGGCAAGACGCACGCCCTGGAACCGATCGCTCCGCAGATCGAGGCCCTGAAACCCTGGCTCGGCTCCTTCGCGCTGCCCGCAGCGGCCCTCTTCGTGATCGTCTCGCAGATCAAGATCAACGTGACCAACGCCTACAGCGGCTCGCTGTCCTGGTCGAACTTCTTCTCCCGCATCACGCACAAGCACCCGGGCCGGGTCTGGTACATCTTCCTCAACCTCGCCATCGCGCTGACGCTGATGGAGATGAACATGTTCGCGGCCCTCAACAAGCTGCTCGGCTTCTACTCGAACGTCGGCATCGCGTGGATCGTGGCGGTCGCCGCCGACCTCGTCATCAACAAGAGGATGGGCTGGAGTCCCCCGTACATCGAGTTCAAGAGGGCCTACCTCTACGCGGTGAACCCTGCGGGCTTCGGCTCGATGGTGATCGCCTCCGTGGTGTCGATCCTGGCCTTCTTCGGTCTCTTCGGGGAGTACGCGGAAGCCTTCTCGACGTTCATCGCGGCCGGTCTCGCCGTCACTCTCTGCCCGTTGATCGCCTGGGCGACGAAGGGCAAGTACTACCTGGCGCGTCCGAACCCGGTGAACGGCCCGCACGTCGATGTCCCCGACGTGACGGCCACGCACGCGTGCGGCGTCTGCGAGACGGCGTACGAACTCCCCGACATCGCGGACTGCCCGGTCCAGTCGGGCCCGATCTGCTCCCTGTGCTGTTCGTTGGACGCGGAGTGCGGAGACGTCTGCCGTACGTCGCCGTCGCAGACGCCGGTCCTCATGCCGATGCCGACGGTGCGCGCCGAGTGAGGTGGGCTCATATCGGCTGAACGGTTGCCACAAGGGGGCGCACCCGGCAGGGTGCGCCCCCTTGGCGGTGGCCAATTGCGTACCTCTTTGTGCAAAGTCGTATCCGCTGAGTGAAGGTCGGGCGTAGGCTCGGGCATATGCGGAATGCGGTTTCCTTATTGATCGAGGCGTGGCGCACGCCGGGGCGGCGAGCGGAGGGGTGCGATGAATGACGGGACGGTCGTGCTTCCCTGGCTCGTGATACGCCAGGACGACAACGGCAACCGCTACAGGGTGGGCAGGTACGCCACGAAGGCCGAGGCCGAGAAGATCGCGAACAGCCTCGACGAACGCGGACAGCAGCAGCTGTACTGGGTGGAGAACCTGAGCCGGAACGGCAGCGCGCCGACCGCATAGGCTCCGGCGTATGACGGAACGGATCGTGGTGGGCGCCGCCCTGTACGACGAAGGGCGCCTCCTTGCCGCGCGGCGCAGCGCACCCCCTGAGCTCGCGGGCCGCTGGGAACTGCCCGGCGGGAAGGTCGAGCCCGGCGAACTGCCCGAGGAAGCCCTGACGCGGGAGTTGCGCGAAGAGCTGGGCGTCGACGCCGAACCGGTCGCGAGAGTGCCGGGCCAGTGGCCGCTCAAGCCGGGATACGTCCTGTGGGTGTGGACGGCGAAGCTCCTCTCGGGAGCCCCCGAGCCCCTTCAGGATCACGACGAACTGCGTTGGCTCTCCCCTGGCGAGGTCTGGTCCGTGGAGTGGCTGGACGCGGACGTCCCCGCGGTGGCGGCCGCGATCGAGTGCCGCTGAGTGATCGAGTGCCGCTGAGCGGGCGGGTGCCGTTGAGTGACCGGCGCCGCTGACTGTTCGAGTGGCCCCGAGTGGGGGAGCGCGCGAGGTGACGTCTCCCGGCGCTTGAGCCCCACCTGCGCCGTTCGTGCCACAGTGCGCCTTGGTGAGCGGTAATTCCGGCGGTATATGGGGTATGTGCCCATTAACCCCATGAAACCGGACAAGGGTCCGCTGTTGCTGGTCTGGAAGTGATCGGCGTGATCGACACCGAAGGCGACTGCGCCGAGTGGGATTTTCCCGCGGACCCGGGCGCCGTGCGCACAGCCCGTGCCGTCGTCCGCGAGCAGCTCGGTGCCTGGGATCTCGCCGCCATGGGCGACATCACCGTCCTCCTCGTGAGTGAACTGGTGACCAACTCCCTGCGGCACGCCTCGGGCCCCATCGGCGTACGCCTCGTACGCCCTGCCGGGCCTCTGGGCACCCTTCTCGTAGAGGTGTCCGATCCGCTTCCCGACCCGCCCCAGGAGCGCGATGCCGCCCCTGATGACGAGGGGGGCAGGGGTATCCAGCTGGTGGCCCGTGTGTCGCGGCGCTGGGGGACACGACAGGGCAGGACGGGGAACACGGGGAAGACGGTGTGGTTCGAGCTGGTGCTACCGGGTTAGAAGACTGGCAGCGTGGGGCGGACACAAGACGGCCACGGGCCAAAAAGAGTTGAGTCCGTGCTGTGATCGTGAACGCCGTGTGGCATGGCTCCGTAGTGCTGGATACTGCGGGCAGCCGCATCCGGTGACCGGTGCCGGACGTGGTGAGCTGGAGGGGACGGTTCGCGTGAGCGAGATACCAGCGAAGGCGACGGAGCAGGACGGTCCGTCGGGTGACGCTAGGGGCGTAGCTGCGGATGACGTGGTGTGGCAGAGCAGCCCGCCCGGATCGATCTACGACTACATCAAGGTGGCCTCGTTCTCGATCGGCCCGGACGGCCTCATCGACCAGTGGAGTCAGCGGGCCGAGCGGCTGTTCGGGGTGCCTGCGCACGATGCCGTGGGCAAGGACCCGATAGAGGCCTTCGTCGCGCCCGAGCTGCGCAGCAGAGGGCACCGCAAGATGGCGGAGATCCTGGACGGCAGAGAGTGGACCGGGTCCGTCCCCTTCCGGGCCCCCGGACAGCCTGACGGACCCGAAGCGAGCTCCTTCGGGGGGTCCGAAGGCGTCGCCGAGGTCTATGTGATGCCGACCGAGACGGAGGACGGCGAAAGGGCCGCTGTCTGCATCGTCGTAGACGTACGGGCACTCCGGCAGATCGAGACCGACCTCGCCGCTTCGCAGGCAATTTTCGGCCAATCTCCCTTCGGCTTCCTTCTGTTCGGCACGGACCTGAAGGTGCAGCGGGCCAACCGCCGCTTCGCCGCGGTCTTCGGGGGCGGCATCGAGGACCATCGCGGCCGCACCGTCCGCGACTATCTGCCGCGGCACGAGGCCGACCGCATGGCCGCCGCGCTCAAGCGCGTCCTGGAGACCGGCGACTCCGTCACGGACATGCAGCTCGTCGGCCCCGCGCCCGGCAGCAACGAACGCCGGCACTGGTCGATCAATCTCTACCGCGTGCACAGCGGTTCGGGCCGCCCCATAGGCGTCGCGGGCCTGGGCACCGACGTCACCCGGCGGCACGCCGCCGCCCGCGAGGCCGCCCACGCCCGCCGCAACCTCGCCCTGCTCAACGAGGCGGGCGCCCGCATCGGCAACTCCCTCGACCTGGAGACGACCGCACGTGAACTGCTCGACGTCACCGTCCCCGGCTTCTGCGACCTCGCCTCCGTAGACCTCTATCAAGGGCTGCTCGACGGCGACGAAACCCCTCCGGGCCTTGCCGACGGAAGCGCCGAACTGCGCCGCGTCGCCTTCGCGAGCGCCGTCTCCGACGCGCCCTTCCCGGAGGGCGGTCACCCCATAGACGTGGGCGCCGTACACCGTTTCCCCTTCACATCGCCCTGCGCCGACTCCTTGCGCACGGCACGCCCCCGGCTCGTCTCCGCGGCCGACGACGGGTCCGCGAGCAGGCTCACCGGCGGGCTCATCCAGTCGACGCTCGCCGTGCCGATGGTCGCCCACGACACCGTCGTCGGCCTCGCCCAGTTCTCCCGCACGAAGGGCAGCGAGCCCTTCGGAGAGCGCGACCGCGCCCTCGCCGTCGAGCTCGCCGCGCGCGCCGCGGTCTGTATCGACAACGCCCGCCTCTACCGCCGCGAACACGAACGCGCGCTGATACTGCAGCGCTCCCTGCTCCCGCCCGACGACCCCGAGGCGTCCGGCCTGGACATCGCCTGCCGCTATCTCCCCGGCAACGCGGCCACCGAAGTCGGCGGCGACTGGTTCGACGTCATCGAACTGCCCGGCCACCGCACCGCCCTGGTCGTCGGCGACGTCATGGGCCGCGGCCTGCGCGCCGCCGTCGCCATGGGAGAACTGCGCACCGCCGTACGCACCTTGGCGCTCCTGGACCTGGAGCCCGCCGAGGTCCTCTCCGCGCTCGACGAGATCGCCCGCGGCCTCGGCGACCCCTCGGGCACCCAGCAGGCCACGCGAGCGGCCCGTCAGACGCGTTCCGCGCGCGAGACGGACCTCTCCGAGGTCTACCTCGCCACCTGCGTCTACGCGGTCTACGACTCCGTCACACGCCGCTGCACCTTCGCCAACGCGGGACACCTGCCGCCCGTACTCGTCGAGCCCGGCGAATCGCCGCTCATGCTCGACGTGCCGCCCGGGATGCCGCTGGGAGTCGGCGGCGAGCCCTTCGAGGAGGTCGAGGTCGAGCTGCCCGACGGCGCCCTGCTCGCGCTCTACACCGACGGGCTCGTCGAATCCCGCGACCATCCCCTCGACGAGGGCCTGAACGCCTTCGTACGCGCTCTCGACGACCCCGCGCCCGCCCTTGAGGACGTCTGCGACCACGTCCTGAACACCCTCGACACCCACCACGGAGAGGACGACATCGCGCTGCTCATGGCCCGCATCCAGGGCCTGCCCGCCGAGGCCGTCGGCGACTGGACCCTGCCGCGCGACCCGAAGTCGGTGGGCCGGGCACGCGAGCTGGCCTGCGACCAGCTGCGCACCTGGGACCTCGAACCGCTCTGCGACACGACCGAACTGCTGGTCAGCGAGCTGGTCACCAACGCCCTGCGGTACGGCGAAGGCGACATCCGGGTCCGTCTCCTGCTCGACCGCACCCTGGTGTGCGAGGTCTGGGACGCGGGCCTCGTCCAGCCGCGCCGCCGCCGGGCGCGTGACACGGACGAGGGCGGCCGCGGGCTGCAGCTGGTCGGCCTGCTGAGCGCCGCGTGGGGCTCGCGCAGGACGCCGCGCGGCAAGACGGTCTGGTTCGAGCTGCCGTTGCCGGACAGCGGGGTGCGGCAGATGGACGCGGCGGAGGCGCTGCTCAGCCTCTTCTGAGGGCTGCTTCTGATGCTGAGGGCCGCTTCGACCGGTCGTGTCACGTAGTGGCCTTCAGGGCGGCGAGGCGGGCCGTGATCTCCGCCTCGTCGCCCAGGCTGTCCAACTGTTCGAACTGCGCGTCGAGGGACGACGCGGCGAGCTCCTGCTTGCCGAGCGCCCTGGCCTCCTCGCGGCGCACCTTGTCCTCGAAGCGGCCCAACTCGCTCGCCGGGTCGAGCACATCGATGCTCCGGGCCGCGTCCATCATCTGGTTCTGCGCCTGCGCGGTCTTGGCACGGGCGACCAGCTGATCGCGCTTCGACCCGAGCTGGGTCAGCTTGATCTTCATCGCGTCGAGCCCGGACTTCAGCTTGTCGACGACCTCGGTCTGCGAGGCGATCGTCGGCTCGGCGTCCTTGGCCTCCCGCTCGGACTGCAACTGGCGTTGCAGCGCGACCTTGGCAAGCCCGTCGAACTTGTCGGCCTCCACGGCGCTCCCGCCGGACCGCAGCTCGTCCGCCTTCTTGCTGGCGGCCACCGCCTTGGTGCCCCACTCGGCGGCGGCGTCCTGGTCCGCCTTGTGGTCCAGTTCCAGCATCCGCAGATTGCCGATGGTGGTCGCGACCGCCTCCTCGGCCTCCTGGATGTTGTTCGTGTAGTCGCGGATCAGCTGGTCGAGCATCTTCTGCGGGTCCTCGGCCTGGTCGAGGAGGGAGTTGATGTTGGCCTTGGCGAGCTGGGCCACGCGTCCGAGGATCGTCTGCTTGGTCATCACGGCTTCCTTCTATGAAGGTCGGTCGGTAGTGGTGCGCGTCGGCTGTTGGTGGTGCGCGTCGGTCGTAGTGGTGCGAGTCGGCCGGTAGTGGTGCGCGTCGGTCGGCAGGAGTCCCGGAGCGTCAGAACCTTCCGCCCCCGCCCATCCGCCCCCGGGTCCCGCCGCCACCGAAGCTTCCGGGTCGGCCTCCGCCGAAACCGCCGCCTCCGTAGCCGCCGCTTCCGCCGCCCCTGCCTCCGCCCCTGCCTCCGAGAAGCTCGCCGAGGATGATGCCGCCGAGGACCGCGCCGCCCATGCCGCCGCCGCGGCCGCCGCCGACTCCACCACCGCCTCCGTAGGGGGTGCCGTAGCCGCGTACGTCGCGTTCGGCGAGCTGCTGTGCCTGCCGGGCCTGTGCGTCCGCCTGCTGGGCCTCGGCGAGCGCCGCGGCCGGATCGGTGTCCTGGACGGCCTCGGCGCCCGAGAGGTGCCGCTGGGCCTCGGCGAGGCGGGTCCTGGCCTCGCTGCCGACCCCGCCCCGGTGCGTGTCGATGAAGTCCGCCGCCGCTCCCACGGCGCTGCGCGCGGTGAGCAGGGCCTGGCCGAGGAGGGTGGCTGCGCGCTGACGGCTGACCTCGCGTTCGCGGGCGCCCGTGAGGGACTCGTCGAGGACCGTGTCGGCCTCCTCGACCCGGCGCAGGGCGTCGATCGGGTCGTGCGGGCCCGCCGCCATCCTCTTGCGGACCTCGGCGACCACCGTTTCCGCCCGGGCGATACGGCCGTGCAGGTCAGCCGTGGAGGCTCCCGCCGTGGTGCCCTCAAGGAGGCCGCGTGCCTCGGCGAGGTCGGTCTCCGTCTCGGTGAGCGCGGCGGGGAGCTTCTCGGCTGCGAGGGCCAGCTCGTCGGCGAGGCGGTCGACGGCGTCCACGAAAGTGCCCGCCTGGTCGACGGCGCCTTCGGCGGCACGCAGATGGACGGCGGCCTTGCCGTTGTCGCCCGCGTCGATGGACTGACGGGCTTCGTTGAGGTGCGTCGTGGCGAAGACGAGACGGTCCTTGGCCTGCTCCACGTGGCCCACGACGGACGCGGACGCGGAGGGCGCGTACTGCTCCCGGATCGAGCCAAGGGTGCTCTCCGCGGCGGTGGTGCGCCCGGCGACCTGCCGGAACACCGTTTCGGCGTGCTCCAGGGCCTTGGCCGCGTCGCGTTCGAGCGCGCGCAGCTGGTCGAAGCCCGCGGCTTCCGCGTCGAGGCGCCGGCTCGCGTCGGTGCAGCGCGCGACGATCTCGTCCAGCATGGTGCGCCTTGTCGCGTCGTCCTCCGGATAGGCGTCGTCCAGCTGCTGGCGCAGTGTGAAGGCCTTGGTCAGCTCGGAGCGTGCGTGGGCGAGCGCGTCCGTGAAGGGCCGCACCGCCTCATCGCCGAACTGGGCGGTGGCGAAGCCGAGTTCCTCGGCGCTGGTGCGGATCGCGTCGTCGGTCTCCACCAGGAGCTGCTTGCTCTGTCTGTCGAGCTCCGGGAGCGGGGTCGGCCGTTCGCCCGCCGCCCCCTTGCCCCAGCCACCGCCGCCGGGCGTCGTACGCGTGTTGGCGCGCCGTTTGCGGCGGCTGTACGCGACCGCGGCGAGGACGCCCGCGCCGCCGACCACCACGATGGGCAGGACCAGGTCACCGGCGGCTCCGTCGCCGCCACTGCTGTTGCCGCCGCCCGGATCGGAAGCCCCAGGGGTGGGCGTCGGAGTGGGAACGGGCCGGCCGGAGAGGGCCGCGCGGTAGCCGTTCGCGGCGCCGATGGCCGCGCCCGCCCAGTCGTTCTGCCGCAGCGCGGGCTTGATCGCGGTGGTCGCGACGTCCTGGAGCTGGGCCTCGGTGAGCTTGGAATCGACGTCTACGGAGTAGGCGTACTGGCGGTCGTGCGTGGCGACGGCGAGCAGCGCGTCGTCGAGGCCGAGCCCGTTGCGCTCGGCGGTCGCGTCCGCCCAGTCCTGTGCGCCGCGTCCGGAGAAGTCACGTACGTAGACGACGAAGAGCTGTAGGCCGCCGTCGTCGTAGAGCTGGTCGAGCGCCCGCTCGGTGGCGTTCTCGCGGTCGCCGAGCGCCCCCACCTTGTCGGTGATCTGGCCGCCACGGGAGAGCGTGACCGGGTCGTCGGCCGGGGCGGCGAGTGCTGCGGGGGCGGACAGGAGCAGCAGGCACCATGTGAGCAGTGCGGTGGCTGCCGCTGTCGCCCGCACGGTTATGTGCGAGGGCGGCGTCACATTTGGGAGCGTATGACCGTCTTGGGGGGTGCGCGACCGGGGGGCCTCGCGGTACGTGTCCGCGGGGCCCCGGCGGTCCACTCAGACGCTGAACCGAGCCGCCGCCCGACGTTGCCGCCGCCGGGATGCTGAAGCCCACGAACACCGCAGCGTCAGCGTCACTGCTCTCCCCGCCGCCGGATCTTGTTCCCGAGCCAGACCAGCGGATCGTACTTCCGGTCGACCGCCCGTTCCTTCAAGGGAATCAGCGCGTTGTCCGTGATCTTGATGCCCTCCGGGCACACCTCCGAACAGCACTTCGTGATGTTGCAGTAGCCGAGCCCGTGTTCGTCCTGGGCGGACTTCTTGCGGTCGAGGCCGCTCTCCGCCGCCGCGTCCAGCGGGTGCATGTCCAGCTCCGCGACCCGCATCAGGAAGCGCGGCCCTGCGAACGCCTGCTTGTTCTCCTCGTGGTCGCGCACCACATGGCACGTGTCCTGGCACAGGAAGCACTCGATGCACTTGCGGAACTCCTGGGAGCGGTCCACGTCCGCCTGCTGCATGCGGTACTCGCCGGGACCGAGGTCCGCCGGTGGCACGAAGGCCGGTACTTCCCGTGCCTTCGTGTAGTTGAAGCCGACGTCCGTCACCAGGTCCCGCACCACGGGGAAGGCCCGCAGCGGTGTCACCGTGATGACGTCCTCGCGGTCGAACACCGACATCCGTGTCATGCACATCAGCCGAGGCCGGCCGTTGACCTCCGCCGAGCACGAACCGCACTTGCCCGCCTTGCAGTTCCAGCGCACCGCCAGGTCGGGGGCCTGGGTCGCCTGTAGGCGGTGGATGATGTCGAGGACGACCTCGCCCTCGTTGACCTCGACCTTGAAGTCCTTCAGGTCGCCGCCCTCGACGTCTCCGCGCCAGACCCGGAACCGCGCGTCGTACGACGTGCTCGAAGGACTGGAAGGACTGGAAGAACTCGAAGGGCTCGAAGGGCTCGAAGAGCTGGAAGGACTCGGTGTAGTGGTACTCACTCGTAAAGCTCCTCTTCGGCCAGGTACTTGACCAGCTCTTCCTTCTCGAAGAGAGCAAGCAGGTCGGGACGGATGGGCTCGGTGGTGACCCGCACCAGATCGATCTGGCCGCGCACGGGGTCCGTGGCCGCCAACCCGCCTGAGGGGTCGGTCAGTTGGCAGAGCAGGTTCGCGCGGCGCCATTCGCGGTTCATGCCCGGATGGTCCTCGCGGGTGTGCCCGCCCCGGCTCTCCGTGCGCTCCAGGGCCGCCCGCGCCACGCACTCGCTGACCAGGAGCATGTTGCGCAGGTCGAGCGCGAGGTGCCAGCCCGGGTTGAACTGGCGGTGGCCCTCGACGCCGGCCCGCCGTGCCCGCACCCGCAGCTCCGCCAGCTTCTCCAGGGCCCGCTCCATCTCGCCCTCGCGGCGGATGATGCCGACCAGGTCGTTCATCGTCTGCTGGAGTTCCTGGTGGAGGGTGTACGGATTCTCCGGCGTCGCCCCGTCCTCGGGACCCTCCGCGCTGAACGGCCGCAGGGCCTCGGCCGCGGCCGTGTCCACCTGGACCTCGTCCACCGGAGGCCGCGCGTCGGTCCCGCCGAACCCGGCCGCGTACCGCGCCGCGTGCAGACCCGCGCGCCGCCCGAAGACGAGCAGGTCGGAGAGGGAGTTGCCGCCGAGGCGGTTGGAGCCGTGCATGCCGCCCGCGACCTCGCCCGCCGCGTACAGGCCCGGCACGCGCTGTGCCGCCGCCGTGTCCGACTCGACCGCGATGCCGCCCATCACGTAGTGGCAGGTCGGACCGACCTCCATCGCCTCCGCCGTGATGTCGACGTCCGCGAGCTCCTTGAACTGGTGGTACATGGAGGGCAGTCGGCGCCGGATGACCTCGGCGGGCATGCGCGTCGACACGTCCAGGAAGACCCCGCCGTGCGGTGAGCCGCGCCCGGCCTTCACCTCGGAGTTGATGGCGCGCGCCACCTCGTCGCGTGGCAGGAGTTCCGGAGGCCGCCGGTTGTTGTCCGGGTCCTCGTACCAGCGGTCGCCCTCGTCCTCCGACTGCGCGTACTTCTCCTTGAAGACGTCCGGCACGTAGTCGAACATGAAGCGCTTGCCCTCGGAGTTGCGCAGTACCCCGCCGTCGCCGCGCACCGACTCGGTGACCAGGATGCCCTTCACCGAAGGCGGCCAGACCATTCCCGTCGGGTGGAACTGCACGAACTCCATGTTGAGCAGCGGAGCACCGGCGAGCAGCGCCAGCGCGTGGCCGTCGCCCGTGTACTCCCACGAGTTCGACGTCACCTTGAAGGACTTGCCGATGCCACCGGTCGCCAGGACGACACTCGGGGCTTCGAGCACGAAGAAGCGGCCTGACTCGCGGTCGTAGCAGAACGTGCCGCTGACCCGCGCGCCGTCCTTCAGCACGCGGGTGACCGTGCACTCCTGGAAGACCTTGAGACGCGCTTCGTAGTCACCGAATTCGCGCTCGTCCTCCTGCTGGAGGGAGACGATCTTCTGCTGGAGCGTACGGATCAGTTCGAGTCCTGTCCGGTCGCCCACGTGGGCGAGGCGGGGGTACTCGTGCCCTCCGAAGTTGCGCTGGGAGATGCGGCCGTCCGCCGTGCGGTCGAACAGGGCGCCCCAGGTCTCCAGCTCCCAGACCCGGTCGGGCGCCTCGCGCGCGTGCAGCTCGGCCATCCGCCACTGGTTGAGGAACTTGCCGCCACGCAGGGTGTCGCGGAAGTGGACCTGCCAGTTGTCGCCGGAGTTCACGTTGCCCATGGAGGCCGCGATGCCGCCCTCGGCCATCACCGTATGCGCCTTGCCGAACAGGGACTTGCAGATCACGGCGGTACGCGCACCCTGTTCACGTGCCTCGATCGCGGCCCGCAGGCCCGCTCCTCCGGCTCCCACCACGACAACATCCCACTGCTGCCGTTCCACTTGAGACATCAGAACAACCTCGGATCGTCGAAGACGCCGGACGCGATCAGATACACGTAGAAGTCGGCGAGCGCCACACTCACCAAGGAGGCCCAGGCGAGCAGCATGTGACGCGCGTTCAGTTTTCCGACCCACTGCCACATGCGGTACCGCACGGGATGCTTGGAGAAGTGCTTGAGCTTGCCGCCGACGATGTGCCGGCAGGAGTGACAGGAGAGTGTGTACGCCCAGATCAGCGTGATGTTGACCAGGAACACGAGGGTGCCGAGGCCCATGTGGCCCCACTCGTAGTGCTCATCACGGAACGAGAGCACGGTGTCGTACGTGAGGATGCACGCCACCGGAACCGCCGCGTAGAAGAAGTAGCGGTGGATGTTCTGCAGGATCAGCGGGAAGCGAGTCTCTCCGGAGTACTTCTTGTGCGGCTCGGCCACCGCGCAGGCGGGCGGTGAGGCCCAGAAGCCGCGGTAGTAGGCCTTGCGGTAGTAGTAGCAGGTCAGCCGGAAGCCGAGCGGGAAGATCAGGATCAGCAGGGCGGGGGACAGGCCCCACCAGCTGCCGAAGATCTCCCAGTTGGGCCCCGACCGCATGGGCTCGCAGTTCTCGGCGAGGCAGGGCGAGTAGAACGGTGAGACGTAGGGCGCCGCGTAGTAGTCCGCGTTCGAGAAGGCCCGCCACGTCGAGTAGACGATGAAGGCGAAGAGGCCTGCGGCGGTTACGGCGGGCGCCAGCCACCATCGGTCGGTCCGTAGATGGGCAGCGCTGATCGCGGCGCGCGTCGCCCCTCTCACGCCGCCGGGATCCTGACCGCTTTTCAGATGAGGTTCCGTGCCAGTGGCCAACGAGGCTCGACTCCTTTGTCGTCAGTTCGGTAGCCCTCGGAAGTTCGGTAGCCCTCGGATCGACTGTCCGCAGGTCGGCTGTCCGTAAGCCGTCTGTCCGTAAGCCGTCTGTCCGCAGGTCGGCTGTCCTCAGGTCCGGGGCGACGGCGCCCAAGGCGGGTGCGGTGGTGCCTCAAGGGGCATGCCGGTCGTGCGCGCCGAGGCCCTCGTCGTCCGAGTCCGTCCACAGAGAGCTGTCGTACGGCGTATCGGGGATGGTGACCAGGTCGGGCCGCTTCTGTGGGGCGCCGCCCGGATCCGGGGACGAGGCGCGAAGGAGCGCGACGCTCTCGCGCAGATGGTCGGCGTCCGAGCGGACGCGGCGGACGTCGATCCCGGTAAGACCACCCTGGGAACCCTCGCCGACCTGCTGCTCCAGCTTGCCGACGGTACGGACCAGATCGTCGACGCAGCGCTGAACAGCCGTCAGATCATCCTGCAGAGCCATGACTTGCCCTCACTTCAGGGGTGCGGCGGCAACGTTCATGCGCCTGCGAGTGTCGCGCGTCACATCCCGGCTTGTGAAGGGATCTGCCGGGATTCCCGGCTCGTACGCGCCGAAATGCGCCGGGGTGCACGCCACCGTCCCAGCGCGCTTCAGGGCGCCCGTCGACGCCACCGTCACGCTGGGTCACGCCCGAGGGAGCCCGGTTGGGCCGCACGAGTGGGATCCGGTGCCCCCGCGCCGTGTCGCCCTCACCTGCCGGGGCGTGTCCCCTTCAGTGGATGGATAGATGTGATCAGCTCCATATACCGCCAAACGTGATCAAACCCGGCCCCGGAACTGGTAGCGGGCGGCCGGGCGAGCCCCGGAGGTACCCGCCATGACCCCAGACCGCGCCAGACTGAGATCTGCCGTGTTCCTCGCCACGGGCGTGCTGGCTCTGCCCGCCCTCGCAGCCTGCAGCTCCCAGGACGAGGCGGGTGCGCCGACCGCAGGTCAGGACGTCGCGCCCGCAGCCCGGGATCACGTCGCCGACGGCGGGACCATGAACTGGGCCGTCGACGCGATGCCGGAGACCCTCAACTCCTTCCAGTCGGACGCCGATTCGGGCACGTCGCGGATCGCGGGCGCGGTCCTGCCGTCGATGTTCCGCCTCGACGCGCAGGGCAGGGCGCAGCGGAACGAGGACTTCCTGGAGTCCGCGGAGGTCGTCGCGCGCGAGCCCAAGCAGGTCGTGCTCTACAAGCTCAACCAGCAGGCGGTGTGGAGCGACGGCCGGGAGATCGGGGCCGACGACTTCGCGGCGCAGCAGCGTGCGCTGTCCGGGAAGGACAGTGCGTACTGGATGGCGCGCAACGCGGGATACGACCGCATCGAGAAGATCGAGCGGGGCGCGAACAACCTGGAGGTGCGTGTCACCTTCAACAAGCCGTACGCGGACTGGCGTTCGCTCTTCTCGCCGCTGTATCCCAAGGAGGTCATGGGTACTCCTGACGCCTTCAACGACGGTGCGCGGCGCAAGCTCAAGGTGAGCGCGGGTCCGTTCGCGGTGCAGGACTTCGACACCAAGGCGGACGAGGTCACGCTGGCCCGCAACCCGCGCTGGTGGGGCAGGCCCGCCAAGCTCTCCAAGCTGGTTCTGCGTGAGGTGCCGCGCGAGGAGCGGGCCGCCGCGCTCGCTTCGGGGAAGGTCGACCTCGCGGAGATCGACGCCCCCCAGGCGCGGCGCATCACGAACGCGGCCCGTGACCGAGGGGCCCAGGGTCCGCTGGCCCACGGCCCGGAGGCCCGGCTGACGCCCGCCAAGGCGCTGCGCTCCTGGGCGATCGCCAACGGCTCCGACGAGGAAGCGGCGGACACCGAGCAGCAGGCCCGCGACAAGACGCACAAGGCGATCAAGAAGTACGCCACCGAGCAGACGGGCCTGCGCGGCTACACCGTCCGCAAGTCCCTCGAACCGGCCTACACGCAGCTCGCCCTCAACGGCACCGAGGGCCCGCTCGCCGACGACCGGGTGCGGCGTGCGGTGGCCCGCGCCCTCGACCGCGAGGCGCTCGCCAAGGCGGTCCTCACGCCGCTGGGCCTGCCCGCCAAGCCGGTCGGCAGCCACCTGGCCCTGGCCGGTCAGCAGGCGTACGCGGACAACAGCGGGGCCCTTGGCGACCAGGACACCACCGAGGCGCGGGCGCTCCTCGCCGACGCGGGGTGGACGCCGGGCGGTCCGGTGAAGGAGCCGAAGCACAAGACGGCCGGGGGCGAGGCGGACGCCAAGAAGGCGAAGGCGGACTCCGGCTCCTCCGGCTCCTCCGGATCTGAATCCGACTCCGACTCCGGCTCTGACTCCGGATCCGGGGAGGATTCGGGCGACGACGGCACGTACATCGTCGGCGAGGACGACGGGAAGCCGGGCGACAGCAGTACCTCGGTGCTCGCGCCCGCTCCGGCGGCGGCGTACCAGCAGGCGGCGCTGACCCGTCAGGCCGCCTCCCTCACGGTGCACCGCGAGGCGGACAAGGAGAAGAAGAAGGACCCGGGAGGGCACGCCAAGCAGCACGCGGAGAAGCGAGCCGAGAAGCGAGCCGAGAAGCACACGGACAAGCAGGCCGCGAAGGGCGGTGCGCCCGGTGCGTACGCCCCCAAGGGCACGGCGGCGCCCGACGCGGACACCCCGGCGGCGGGCGGCCCCATGGCCAAGGACGGCAAGCCCCTCACCCTCCGCTTCGTTCTGCCGTCCGGCGAGGGCTCGGAGTCGCTGCGGACCGTGGCCGACCGGATCTCCCGGATGCTGGAGAAGATCGGGATCCGTACGGAGGTGGCGAAGGTCGCCGACGAGAGCTACTTCAAGGACCACATCGCGTCCGGTCAGTACGACCTCGCCCTCTACTCCTGGCCCGCGTCGGCCTTCCCCGCCACGGACGCGCGCCCGATCTTCGCCAAGCCGGTGCCGGCCGCGGACGGCTCGCTGAACGTCGAGCAGAACTACACGCGGGTCGGCACGGATCACATCGACCAGTTGTTCGATCAGGCGGTGGGGGAGCTCGACGAGGACGAGAACCGCGCCCTGGTCAAGAAGGCCGACGCCCGGATCTGGGCCGAGGCCGGTTCCATTCCCCTCTATCAGCGCCCCCAGCTGATGGCCGCCCGTACGAATCTCGCGAACGCGGGTGCCTTCGGCTTCCAGGTTCCGAACTACGAGGACATGGGCTTCCTGAAGCCGGGCGCGAAGCCCGCGGGCAAGCCCGCCGCGAAATAGCTCGAAGCAGTTGAAGCAGCTCGAAGCAGCTCGAAGCAGCTCGAAGCGGCTCTAAGTAGCTCCGTCGCAGGTCACACTCAGATTCAGCTCAACTCCCTTGCCCGCCGGCACGTCCGGCGGGCAAGGTCGTTCCCACCCATTGACCTGCGTGTTCTTCTCCCCACCCACCCCTCCGACTGCCTTGAGGCGAAGTCGGCGATCACGTCGCATCGTGTCCGCGGAACGACGTCACATCGTGTCCACGGTACGAAGACGCCGACGCCCCCTCCCTCGCGACGGCCCAGAAGAGCCGCCCCAGGGCCTCACTGAAGCCGGATGAGCCGCAAAAGCCCTGGTCAGGGCCTCCGGCGGGCCCTCCGCCAGGGCCCCCGGAGGTTGCCTCCCCGTAAGGCACGTAGACTGGGGTGAGGCCGTGGCGTGTTGTTTGCCCGGCAGGGCACGCGTGCCGGACCGTACGCGCGGCCATCCACTCTTCCCGGGAGAAGCGCAGCTCGTATGCCCACGCGCCATGACATTCGTAATGTTGCCATCGTCGCCCACGTCGACCACGGCAAGACCACCCTGGTCGACGCCATGCTCAAGCAGGCCGGCTCCTTCGCCGCGCATGCGGCAGAGTCCCTCGACGACCGCATGATGGACTCGAACGACCTGGAGCGTGAGAAGGGCATCACGATCCTGGCCAAGAACACGGCCGTCAAGTACCACCCGAAGGATGGCGGCGACGTCATCACCATCAACATCATCGACACCCCCGGCCACGCCGACTTCGGTGGTGAGGTCGAGCGCGGCCTGTCGATGGTGGACGCGGTCGTCCTCCTCGTGGACGCCTCCGAGGGCCCGCTGCCCCAGACCCGCTTCGTGCTCCGCAAGGCGCTGTCCGCGAAGATGCCGGTGATCCTGTGCATCAACAAGACGGACCGTCCTGACTCGCGTATCGCCGAGGTCGTCGACGAGACGTACGACCTCTTCCTGGACCTGGACGCGGACGAGGACCAGATCGAGTTCCCGATCGTCTACGCCTGCGCCCGTGACGGCGTCGCCTCGCTGACCAAGCCGGAGGACGGCACCGTCCCGGCCGACAGCGAGAACCTGGAGCCGTTCTTCTCCGCGATCCTGGACACCGTCCCGGCTCCGCAGTACGACGAGGACGCCCCGCTCCAGGCGCACGTCACGAACCTGGACGCCGACAACTTCCTCGGCCGTATCGCGCTCTGCCGTGTCGAGCAGGGCGAGCTGCGCAAGGGCCAGACCGTCACGTGGATCAAGCGTGACGGCTCGCAGTCCAACGTCCGCATCACCGAGCTGATGATGACGGAGGCGCTCACGCGCAAGCCCGCCGAGAAGGCGGGCCCCGGTGACATCTGCGCCATCGCCGGTATCCCGGAGATCATGATCGGTGAGACCCTCGCCGACCCCGAGAACCCGATCGCGCTCCCGCTGATCACGGTCGACGAGCCCGCGATCTCCATGACCATCGGCACCAACACCTCGCCGCTCGTCGGCAAGGGCGGCAAGGGCCACAAGGTCACCGCCCGCCAGGTGAAGGACCGTCTGGACAAGGAGCTCATCGGTAACGTCTCGCTCCGTGTCCTGGACACCGAGCGCCCCGACGCCTGGGAGGTCCAGGGCCGTGGTGAGCTCGCGCTCGCCATCCTGGTCGAGCAGATGCGCCGCGAGGGCTTCGAGCTGACCGTCGGCAAGCCCGAGGTCGTCACCAAGCAGGTCGACGGCAAGACGTACGAGCCGATCGAGCGCATGACGATCGACTCGCCCGAGGAGCACCTCGGCGCCATCACGCAGCTGATGGCGACCCGCAAGGGCCGCATGGAGACGATGACCAACCACGGCTCCGGCTGGATCCGCATGGAGTGGATCGTTCCGTCGCGTGGCCTCATCGGCTTCCGTACGGAGTTCCTGACCCAGACCCGCGGCACCGGCATCGCGCACTCGATCTTCGAGGGTCACGAGCCGTGGTTCGGCGACCTGCGCACCCGTCACAACGGCTCGCTGGTCGCGGACCGCGCGGGCACGGTCACGCCGTTCGCGATGGTCAACCTCCAGGAGCGCGGTGTCATCTTCACCGAAGCCACCACCGAGGTGTACGAGGGCATGATCGTCGGTGAGAACTCGCGCGCCGACGACATGGACGTGAACATCACCAAGGAGAAGAAGCTCACCAACATGCGTGCGGCTTCCGCGGACACGACCGAGAACGTCGTGCCCGCCCGCAAGCTGTCGCTCGAGCAGTCCCTGGAGTTCTGCCGCGACGACGAGTGCATCGAGGTGACCCCGGAGACCGTGCGTATCCGCAAGGTCGTCCTGGACGCCAAGCAGCGCGGCCGCTCCGCCTCGCGCGCCAAGCACGGCTAAGGACGTGGCAAAGCCCGGCTAAATCTTCTGCCGGGTCCACCCACAGCACAACTGCCGTGGACGCTCGGCGAATTCGGCATCTGAGGCCGGTTTCCGCCCCTCCCTCCGGGGAGCGGCGGGACCGGCCTCTCGCGCGTCTGTCGGGGTTACCCCCTTGCGCGGCCCTCAGCGGCACTACGCTGGCCCAGATCTCCACGGGTGACGGTTCTGCACCGCCGCGACTCTCCGCGCATCTACGCGCGTCCACAGGACCGCCCCCGAAGCCGTCGCTCACGCGTCGCGAGTTGCCTCCGACGCGCTTCTCCGCAACCTGTTTTCCTGGACCATCTGTCCGGAATACGGACACCGTTGACCGTTAGATGTGTAACACGTCCGTTTCGCAACCATCTATCTCGGATCGGTTTGTCCGGATTTTGGAAGATGTACGCACCAGGTGTGATTGAACCGAGACCAAAAGAGTGTGGTCGGGCGGTACCTCATGGCTAATAGTTGACCGCGTATAGCTCGGGTCAATGGGTCACGCGCTGTGGGGAGCGCCGACTCACGAGCACACTGGGGTACTTGATCTACGCGCCGTCAGGGGTGTCGGCGCGGATTCCCGTACCCCCTCTTGTAGTGAACAAGTGGACTCATGAGGAGGAACCCCATGCGTGGTGCCAAGAGCGCCAAGTGGGTCGCGATAGCGGGTGTCGTGGCGCTGACGGCAACGGCCTGCGGCGGCGACAGCGACAGCGGCAACAGTGGCAAGGTCGACCCCAAGGGGATCGTCAGCTACGCCAACGGTGAGCCGCAGAACGCCCTGCAGCCGTCCAACACCATGGAGGCGTACGGCAGCGTCGTTATCGACTCGCTCTTCACGGGCCTGGTCCACTACGACAAGCAGGGCAACATCACCTACGAGAACGCCGAGTCGGTCACCCCCGACAAGGCGAACAAGGTGTGGACCGTCAAGCTGAAGTCGGGCTGGAAGTTCCACAACGGTGAGGCTGTCACCGCGAAGTCGTACGTCGACGCCTGGAACTGGGCGGCCGACCCGGCCAACGGCCAGCAGAACAGTGGCTGGTACCGCGACATCGTCGGCTACGACAAGGTCCACCCCGAGAAGGGGAAGGCCAAGTCGAAGACGATGGAGGGCCTGAAGGTCGTCGACGACAACACCTTCACCATCACGCTGAACTCGGGCATCCCGTACTACGCGTACAAGCTCGTCTACTCGCCCTTCTTCCCGATGCCCTCGGCAGCGCTGAAGGACCCGAAGAAGTACGGCGAGGCGCCGGTCGGCAACGGCCCCTACAAGTTCAAGAGCTGGGACCACAAGAAGTCGGTCCAGGTGACCGCGTGGTCGGGCTACAAGGGCGCCAGCAAGCCGAAGAACGGCGGCATCAACTTCAAGGCGTACACGACGCCGCAGGCCGCGTACAACGACCTGCGCTCGGACAACGTCGACACGATGCCGATCATCCCGGACAGCGAGCTCGCGAACTTCAAGCAGGACTTCGGCGACCGCGCCATCGAGCAGGACTTCTCGGCGATCAACACGGTCAACCCGGCGTTCTACAGCAAGACGTTCAAGGACATGGACGTCAAGGTCATCCAGGGCCTCTCGATGGCCATCGACCGCGACACCATCGCCAAGACCACCTTCGCCGGTACGCGTGAGTCCGCCACGGGCTGGGTCGCCAAGGGCGTCAAGGGCTACAAGGCCGACGCGTGTGGTGAGTACTGCAAGTTCGACGCCAAGAAGGCGAAGCAGTACATCAAGGACGGCGGCGGCGTCCCGGGTAACAAGATCTCCATCCAGTACAACGCCGACCAGCCGCACAAGGGCTGGGTCACGGCGGTGTGCAACAGCATCACCAAGGCGACCGGCGTGGCATGCGTCGGCGACCCGAAGACCGACTTCCAGGCCGACACCGAGGTGCGGGACAAGAAGCAGGTCAAGGCGATGTACCGCTCTGGCTGGGTGCTCGACTACCCGTTCAACGGCAACTTCCTCGCCGACCTCTACGGCACGGGCGTCGACGGCAACAAGGGTGGCTTCTCGGACAAGAAGTTCGACGAGCTGACCAAGAAGGCCGATGCGGCCAAGACCGTCGACGAGTCCGCGGAGCTCTACCAGAAGGCTGAAGCGCGTCTGGCAGAGACCTTCCCGGGTATCCCGCTCTGGTACAACAAGGTGCTCTCCGCGTCCTCCAAGAACGTGAAGAACGTCAAGTTCGACCAGGCCGGAGACCCTGTCCTCACGGACATCCAGGTCTTCGAGAAGTAGGCGTCGGAGCCCAGTTCCCGAAGCGACGCCCGGCGATCCCGGGCGTCGCTTCGGGCGGCTCCGGATTGGACGGAGGCACCAATGGGGCGTTATGTCGCGCGGCGACTGCTCCAGATGATCCCGGTTTTCATCGGGACGACCCTGTTGATCTTCATCATGGTCAACGTGCTCCCCGGCGACCCGGTACGGGCGCTGTGGGGCGACAAGCCGCCGGACCCGGCGCAGGTGGCGCAGATTCGCCACGACCGTGGTCTGGATCTGCCGCTCTGGCAGCAGTACTTCCACTACATGGGCGGCCTGCTGCAAGGGGACTTCGGCAAGACGATCGCCGGTAACCGGCCCGTCCTGGACGAGATCACCCAGGCGTTCCCGGTCTCGATCCGACTGGCCTCCATGGCCTGGACGTTCGAGCTCATCGTCGGCATCACGCTCGGCGTCCTCGCCGGCATCAGGCGCGGCCGTTTCGTGGACAACTCGGTCACGCTCTTCACGCTCCTGGTGATCTCCACTCCGATCTTCGTGGTCGGTCTGTTGTGCCAGCTGTTCTTCGGCAATGAGCTGGGGTGGATCACGCCCACGGTCCAGGACTCCGAGAACATGGGCCAGTTGCTGGTTCCCGCGATCGTGCTCGGCATGGTCGGCCTCGCCTACGTGGCAAGACTGACCCGTACGTCGATCGCCGAGAACCGGCAGGCGGACTACATGCGCACGGCTGTGGCCAAAGGCCTGCCGCGCAAGCGCATCATCACCCGGCATCTGCTGCGCAACTCGCTGATCCCTGTGGTGACCTACCTCGGTACGGACGTCGGTGCCCTGATGGGCGGCGCGGTCATCACCGAGGGAATCTTCAACGTGACGGGCGTCGGCAACCTCCTCTTCCAGGCTCTCGCCCGCCGTGAGGGCGCGGTGATCGTCGGGATCGTCACGGTCCTGGTGCTCGTCTACCTCGCAGCCAGCCTGATCGTCGACCTGCTTTACGCGGTCCTGGACCCGAGGATCCGTTATGCCTGACCTCACCAAGACCTCGGCCATGGACGAGGAGACCGCGGCGCCGGACTCCGCCGCCGTGGACGCGATCGCCGCCGGCCCCGCACCGGGCAAGCCGCGCAGCCTCTGGAACGACGCGTGGCGGGAGCTGCGGCGCAATCCGCTCTTCGTCATATCCACGTTCCTGATCGTGGTCCTGCTGGTGGTGGCGGCCTTCCCGGGCCTGTTCACCGACGCGGACCCGGGCAGCGGCGACCAGGTCAACCACTTCCTGGGGAAGCCCGAGCTCACCCACTTCTTCCAGGCGGACTGGTTCGGGTACGACAGGATCGGCCGCAGCATCTACTCCCGTGTCGTGCACGGCGCGCGCAACTCGATCCTCGTCGGCGTCGGCGTGACCATCCTGGTCACCTTCTTCGGCGGACTGTGCGGCATGCTCGCGGGCTACTTCGGCGGCTTCTGGGACAGCCTCATCTCCCGGCTCACCGACGTCTTCTTCGGCATCCCGTTCCTGCTCGGCGCGATGGTCGTCCTGAACGCCTTCGAGACCCGTACGGTCTGGGTCGTCACAGGCGCCCTCGCCTTCCTGGGCTGGACGCAGATCGCCCGCGTGATGCGCGGCGCGGTGATCACCACCAAGCACGCCGACTATGTGATGGCGGCGCGCGCGCTCGGTGCCGGGACGAAGCGGATCCTCTTCCGCCACATCCTGCCGAACGCGCTGGCGCCGGTGATCGTCGTGGCGACCATCTCGCTCGGCACGTACATCGTCGCCGAGTCGACGCTGTCGTACCTGGGCCTCGGCCTCGGTGACGGCGCCATCTCCTGGGGTGGCGACATCTCCGACGCGACGCAGGACATCCGGAACAACCCGCACACGCTGTTCTTCCCGGCAGGAATGCTGAGTATCACGGTGCTGGCGTTCATCATGATGGGTGACGCCGTACGCGAAGCCCTCGACCCGAAGCTGCGCTGAGGGAGGCGTAAATGACCAGCATCGATATCAAGGAAGACTCGGTTCCCGCCCCCCGCTCGGGCGAGGAAAAGGGTGGCAGGCTCCTGGACGTCAAGGACCTGCACGTCGAGTTCCACACCCGCGAGGGTGAGGTAAAGGCAGTCAACGGCGTCAACTACAGCGTGGACGCGGGCGAGACGCTCGCCGTCCTCGGTGAGTCGGGCTCCGGCAAGTCCGTGACGGCCCAGGCCATCATGGGCATCCTCGACATGCCGCCCGGCAAGATCCCGCAGGGCGAGATCCTCTTCCGCGGCCAGGACATGCTGAAGATGTCCAACGAGGAGCGCAGGAAGATCCGCGGTCGCAAGATCGCCATGATCTTCCAGGACGCGCTCTCGTCGCTCAACCCCGTGCTCTCGGTGGGCTACCAGCTCGGCGAGATGTACCGGGTGCACGACGGGCTCAGCCGCAAGCAGGCGAAGGCCAAGGCCATCGAGCTGATGGAGCGGGTGAACATCCCGGCCGCCAAGGAGCGGGTGAACGACTACCCGCACCAGTTCTCCGGCGGTATGCGCCAGCGCATCATGATCGCGATGGCGCTCGCCCTGGAGCCGGACCTGATCATCGCCGACGAGCCGACGACGGCTCTCGACGTGACGGTCCAGGCGCAGGTCATGGATCTGCTCGCCGACCTCCAGCGCGAGTACAACATGGGCCTGATCCTGATCACCCACGACCTCGGCGTGGTCGCCGACGTCGCGGACAAGATCGCGGTCATGTACGCGGGCCGGATCGTCGAGACGGCCCCGGTCCACGAGCTCTACAAGCGCCCCGCGCACCCGTACACGCGCGGTCTGCTCGATTCGATTCCCCGTCTCGACCAGAAGGGCCAGGAGCTCTACGCGATCAAGGGCCTGCCGCCCAACCTGCTCCACATCCCGTCCGGCTGTGCCTTCAACCCGCGCTGCCCCAAGGCGCAGGACATCTGCCGTACGGACGTTCCGGCGCTGGCGCCGGTGAGCGAGCAGGACGGCACGGAGCTGCCGGGCCGCGGCAGCGCGTGCCACTTCTGGAAGGAGACGATCCATGGCTGAGCCGACGAAGGCTTCGAAGCTCTCGAAGACGGACGAGCCCGCCGACGCCACCCCGAACGTCTCCGAGGTGGAAACGGTCGACGCGGCCACCCCCGACGAGGCCGTAGCGGCCATCGAGGCACCGGTCGAGCGCGGCGAGCCCATCCTCCAGGTCCGCAACTTGGTGAAGCACTTCCCGCTCACGCAGGGAATCCTCATCAAGAGGCAGATCGGCGCGGTCAAGGCGGTCGACGGCATCTCGTTCGACCTGTTCCAGGGCGAGACGCTCGGCATCGTGGGCGAGTCCGGCTGTGGCAAGTCCACGGTCGCCAAGCTCCTGATGACGCTGGAGCGTGCCACGGCGGGCGAGGTCTTCTACAAGGGCCAGGACATCACCAAGCTGTCCGGGCGCGCGCTGAAGGCGGTCCGCCGCAACATCCAGATGGTGTTCCAGGACCCGTACACGTCGCTCAACCCCCGTATGACGGTGGGCGACATCATCGGGGAGCCGTTCGAGATCCACCCCGAGGTGGCTCCCAAGGGCTCGCGCCGCCAGAAGGTCCAGGACCTCCTGGACGTGGTGGGCCTGAACCCGGAGTACATCAACCGCTACCCGCACCAGTTCTCGGGCGGTCAGCGCCAGCGCATCGGCATCGCGCGCGGTCTGGCCCTGAACCCCGAGATCATCATCTGCGACGAGCCGGTCTCGGCGCTCGATGTGTCGGTGCAGGCGCAGGTCATCAACCTGATGGGGCAGTTGCAGGACGAGTTCAACCTCTCCTACCTCTTCATCGCGCACGACCTGTCGATTGTCCGGCACATCTCGGACCGCGTGGGCGTGATGTACCTCGGCAAGATGGCGGAGATCGGCTCGGACGAGCAGATCTACGAGCACCCGACGCACCCGTACACGCAGGCGCTGCTCTCCGCGGTGCCGGTGCCGGACCCGCAGGCACGCGAGGGCCGCGAGCGGATCATCCTCACCGGTGACGTCCCGTCCCCCGCGAACCCGCCCTCGGGCTGCCGCTTCCGCACCCGCTGCTGGAAGGCGGAGGCGAAGTGCGCGGAGGAGACCCCGCTGCTCGCGATCCCGCAGCGGTTCGCGGGCCAGGACACTCCGGCGGCGCATGAGTCGGCGTGTCACTTCGCTGAGGAGAAGGACGTCGTGCACGCGGCGTGATTCCGTGTACGGCCAGTACGTGATGGGGGCGCCCGGAACCACTCGGTTCCGGGCGCCCCCATTTTCGTATGGACAACTCACGCTCGCGCCCCCAGAGCCGCCCTGTGTCCCAGCTCGAACCAGGTCGCCTTGCCCCTGCCGAGGCTGTGTGTGCAGATGCCCCAGGCGTCGGCGCCGCACGAGATGAGCTGTATGCCTCGGCCGGTTTCGTCGTCGTGGGTGGGGGACTGGCAGGCGGGGAGGCCCGGCGCCTCGTCATGGACGAGGACGCGAAGGCGCCCGCCGGCGGCCGCCCAGCCCGCCGACAGGGTTACCGGTGCCGTGCACTGCTTGGCCGCACAGGCGTTGATCGCGTTCGTGACGGCTTCCGAGGTCAACAGGACGGCTGCGTCCGTGAGCTCGGTATGCCCCGTTGCGGCGAGGAGGGTCCGGACGGTCTCGCGTGCGGCGCGGACCCATACCGGGTGGGGCGGGAAGACGAGGGAGACGTCGGTGGGATGCGGGTGGGCTCGGTCCTCCATGAGGGCCTCCTGGGGGCGCGGCGTCGCGGTGACCGTTGTCCGCCAACTTTGGTGGGGGCGGGGGTACTTCCTCTTTGCGGCGCGAGGTCGGTGGGTTGACTCTGAAGGTAGGGAAAAGTTTTCCTTACCCGCAACCATTTCCCCATGAGGCCACTCGAGTGGGTGACTTGCGATTCGGTTGGTGGACCGCAGAGTTCATGGTCGGCAGACTGCCCGCAGATGCGAGGAGGAGTGCATGGCGCCAAGGAGCAACCCCAGTGAACGCCAACGGCGACTGGGGGCCGAGCTGCGCAAACTGCGTAATCGGGCAGGGTTGTCGGGCGATCAGGCTGCCGTGATTCTCGATGCGGATCGGGCGCGAATCAGCAACATCGAGGCGGGGCGGATCGATGTCTCGCGGAACCGGCTCTACAAGTTGCTGCGGGAGTACGGGTGCCCGGGCGGGCCCTACTTCGATGGGCTCATGGAGATGGCGCAGGGGCGGGGGACCGGGTGGTGGGACGAGTTCCGCGATGTCGTCGCGCCCATCGCCTGCGACCTGGCTGAGCTGGAGGCACGCTCGACAGCCCTGCGAACTCATGACCCACTATTTGTTCCGGGCATGCTCCAGACGCGCGAATACGCGCACGCAGTGATCAGTGAGTCGGAACCTGACCCTCAACGGGCGGACAGGTTCGTGGACTTCCGCCTGCACCGGCAGCGCGTACTCTCCGTGGGCTCGCAGGTTGCGTACCGGGCGATCATTCATGAAGCCGCGTTGCACGCGCAGATCGGCGGGCCGCAGGCCATGCGCAAGCAGCTGCTGCGGTTGATTGAGGTGGCGAGGCTTCCCAACGTAACGGTGCAGGTCTTCCCTTTCGAAGCGGGTGCGTACTCCGCCTACAGTCGATCCTTCGCCATCTTCGGAGGCGTCGACGCCGAGCTGGACACGGTGTATCTGGAGCACCCCATCGAGTCGGTGTTCCTGCGGGATGGTGAACTGGTCGATGAATACGCGAAGATGTTCGAAAGGCTCTCGAGTCTGGCTCTCGCCCCCATCGACCCGGAGTCCGCTCCGGAATCACACGAGACCCGAGACTCCCTGAGCTTGATCCAGCACGTGATGTACAGCCTGTGAGGAATTCCATGACCGAGCTCGTGTGGCAGAAGTCTTCGTTCAGCGGTGGCGGTAATGGCGAGTGCGTCGAGCTGGCCACAGCCCCCACCGGAGGCGTCCACTTCCGCGAGAGCGACGAGCCCGCCCGGATCGCCACCGCGAACCCCGTCGCCATGAGGGGGCTGTTCAGCGCCATCAGGTGCGGCAGCTTCAGGCAGGCGTGATGCCGCAGCAGCTGGCCGCGAACCGCCCCACCAGCGTCAAGTCAGGCAGCACCGCACCCCGTGCGTAAAACAGTTGTCGCCGGAGCAGGGCTCCTCCTCCGGCCCTGGAGGGACCACGACGCCTCCGCCGTGCTGGCCGCCTTCTCCGCCCCGGATATGGCGAGGCAGGCCGACGAGTCGGTCAACTCGACGGAGGCGGCGCGCCGTTGGATCGGCCGCCGCGAGCAAGAGCATGGCTCCGGAACGGCGTTCGCCTTCGCCGTGGTCGACGGCGATGACGCCCCGCTGGGGAACGTCTCCGTAGGCGCGGTGAACCACGTCCATGCCACCGGGTGGGTGTCGTACTGGACGGCTCCCGGCGCCCGGGGGCGGCGCGTCGCGACGTACGGCTGCGAGGGGTTGAGCCGGTGGGCCTTCGGGGAACTGGGGCTGTTCCGGCTTGAGCTGGGGCACCGGGTCAACAACCCGGCGTCCTGCAAGGTCGCGCAAGGCGCCGGATTCGCTGCCGAAGGCCTGCAGCGGCAGAAGCTCGCCTACGACGGGGTCCGCTACGACGTCGAGCTGCACGCGCGGCTGGCGTCGGACCCGGTCACCCCGGCGCCGTAGCTCAGAGCTCGCCCCCGGGCCCCGGCCTTCCGTAGCGCCGGAACGCGGCAGTCTCCACCGTCCAGGGGCCGAATGGCACCGCGTCGCCGAAGATGTACGGCTCCTTGTTCCCGTACCGGCCCGCGCACGGCTCGGAGTGCACTTCGATCGTGCCGGTACGGGGGTCGACGATCATGTAGTGGTCGATGCCCATGGCGGGGTACTCGGTCAGCTTCTCGCCGTAGTCGTTGTTCGGGTTGGACGGGGAGACGATCTCGATGACAGCCAGTACCTGTGTGGCGTCCACGGCGAGGCCCTCCTCGTCGAGCACGGCCTCAGGGATCACGAGGGCGTCCGGGCGGCGCATGCGGCCGATCGAGGGGTGCTCGATCTCGGGGCCGTTCTCGCAGACGTAGCCCGGGTGGGTGCCGGGTAGCTGCTTGTTCAGTTGATTTCGGATGCGACGGACCGTTCCCTCGTGGCGTTTCGAGGGGCACATCATGGCCAGTATCGGACCCGAAGGCCCGATCTCTACATTCCAGGTCCCCTCAAGGCGCTCGGCATAGGCTCCGAGCTCCTCGGCGATCGCGCGCATCTTCGCGTAGTCCATGCTTCGAGGGTAGCGAGCGGCTGACCGCCTCTCCGCCTGTCGACCGACCTCCCGCCCCGTACGCCCTGCCGTGGAGGCATCCGAGGGTTTCCCGGTCCTACTGGACCCGGAAAGACCCCATAAAGATGCGCGACATCATGCATTGGGGTGTATTTGGGCCTAAGTCAGACTTAGGCCTGAAAGGGAGGCACTCCATGCGTGGAGCCACGCACGCCAAGTGGGCCGCATGTGCGGTGACCGTCGCCCTCGCGGCGACCGCCTGTGGCGGAGGCGGCGACAGCGGCGGTGGCGGTGGCGACGGCTCCGGGATCGTGGGGTCCTCATGGGGCGATCCGCAGAACCCGCTGGAGCCCGCCAACACCAATGAGGTGCAGGGCGGCAAGGTGCTCGACATGATCTTCCGGGGTCTCATGCGGTACGACCCGAAGTCCGGCGAGGCCAAGAACATGATCGCCGACAAGATCGACACCAAGGACTCGCAGAACTTCACCGTGAAGATCAAGGACGGCTGGAAGTTCAGCAATGGTGAGAAGGTCACCGCGAAGTCCTTCGTCGACGCCTGGAATTACGGCGCCCATCTGAAGAACAACCAGAAGAACGCCTACTTCTTCGGCTACATCGAGGGCTACGACAAGGTCCACCCGGAGAAGGGTGAGGCCACGGCTGACAAGCTCTCCGGCCTGAAGGTCGTCGACGACACCAGCTTCACCGTCAAGCTCTCGCAGAAGTTCTCCACCTGGCCCAAGACCCTCGGCTATCCGGCCTTCGCGCCACTGCCCAAGGCGTTCTACGACGACCACGACGCCTGGCTCAAGAAGCCCGTCGGCAACGGTCCGTACACCGTGGACTCGTACGACAAGGGCTCCAAGATGTCCCTGCGCAAGTGGGACGGCTACAAGGGTGACGACAAGGCGAAGAACGGCGGCGTGGACCTGAAGGTCTACACCGACAACAACACCGCCTATACGGACCTCATGGCGGGGAACCTCGACCTCGTCGACGACGTTCCCGCGTCGCAGCTCAAGAACGCCAAGAGCGATCTGGGTGACCGCTACATCAACACCCCTGCGGGCATCATCCAGACCCTCGCTTTTCCGTTCTACGACAGCAAGTGGTCCAAGGACGGGATGGAGAAGGTCCGGCAAGGGCTCTCCATGGCGATCAACCGCGAGCAGATCACCGAGAGTATCTTCCAGAAGACCCGCACCCCGGCCACCGACTGGACCTCTCCGGTGCTCGGTAAGGACGGCGGATACAAGGAAGGGCTCTGCGGCGACCCCTGCAAGTACGACGCCGACAAGGCGAAGAAGCTGATCGCGGACGGCGGTGGAATCCCCGGCGGCACGCTGAAGATCACGTACAACGCGGACACCGGCTCGCACAAGGAGTGGGTCGACGCGGTCTGCAATTCGATCAACAACTCCCTGGGCAAGGACAAGGCTTGTGTCGGCAACCCGGTCGGCACGTTCGCCGACTTCCGCACCAAGGCCTCCCAGCAGAAGCTGGACGGCGCCTGGCGTGCGGGCTGGCAGATGGACTACCCGTTGATCCAGAACTTCCTGCAGCCGCTGTATTACACGGACGCCCCGTCGAACGACGGAAAGTACTCGAGCAAGGAATTCGACAAGCTCGTCGACGAGGCCAACGCCGAGACGGACACATCGAAGGCCGTTTCCACGTTCCAGGACGCCGAGAAGGTCCTGGCCAAGGACATGGCCGTCATTCCGCTCTGGTACCAGAACGGCAGCGCCGGCTACTCGGACAAGGTCTCCGACGTGGCGCTGAACCAGTTCAGCGTCCCGGTCTACAACGAGATCAAGGTCAGCTGAGGCCACGGGAGCGGGGGGGGGGGGGGGGGGGGGGGGGGGGGGGGGGGGGGGGGGGGGGGGGGGGGGGGGGGGGGGGGGGGGGGGGGGGGGGGGGGGGGGGGGGG
>NZ_JBVIHP010000008.1:0-323289 GCF_055570235.1 Streptomyces sp. NPDC031274
TCTCTTTGTTCTCGTCCTCCCCCCCCCCCCCCCCCCCCCCCCCCCCCCCCCCCCCCCCCCCCCGGGCCAGTTCGCGGGCCCTGGACCTGTCCAGCTTGCCCGCCTTCGTCTGGAGCAACTCTTCTATGTCGTAGACGAGTTCGGGCCATTTGGTCTCGGCGAGGCCGACGCGCTCCAGATACCCCGCCACCTCCGCCAGGTCCGTTCCGGCGCAGCCCCTGGTGACGACGGGCAGGGCGATGCGTTCGCCGAGCACCTTCCCGGGACGGCGGCGACGCAGGCCCTGGCCATGCTCGGGTGGGCGGCACGTGGATCGGGTCGGAGCCGGTCACGGCCGCGCTGTGCACCCGCGCGAGCGGGGTCAGGCCGTGACGGCGTATCACCTGCCTGGATGCGGTCAGCAGGGCGGCGGCGCCGGGGCCCCCTGTCTGCGCGGCGAAGTGGGCGGCCCGCTGGGGCCGGGGCGGGGATGCGCCGTCGTGGCCGACGACCACTACCGCACTATCGCGGCTCTCCCGCACCGCGCGACGGCAGCCGCCGCGTGATCCGGTCGAACAAGTCCGTCAGCGGCTCGCCGATCTCCTGGCCGAACTCGGTCAGCCCGTACGTGACTTGGGGCGGCGTCGTCGGCTCGACCTCTCGCCAGACCAGGCCGTCCTGGACCAGCGCGCGCAGAGTCTGAGCGAGCATCTTCTCGCTGACGCCCTGGATGCTGTCACGCAGCTCGTAGAAGCGAAGGTCGTTGCTCCGCAAGGAGATGAGCACCCATACGCCCCACCTGCTGGTCACGTGGTCGACCACGCCGCGAGCGGGGCAGTCGGTGTGAAACACGTCATACCGACTGCCTGTGTCGGCCTGCGTAAGCTGCGCGCCTTCACTCATGTACGGAGCTTACCTCTGGGTATGTTCTTACGGAAAGTAAGCCCGGCTCCTAGCGTCAATTTCCGCAGTGCACAACGGACTAGGAGCTGAACATGATCGTGGTGACCGGGGCTACCGGCAATGTGGGCCGGCCTCTGACGCAGGCCCTGACCGACGCGGGCGAGCAGGTGACAGCCGTGTCGCGGCACACCGCGGCGGTGCCGGAAGGCGTCCGGCACGTGACGGCCGACCTGGCCGAACCGGCTGGCCTCACACCCGCGTTGGAAGGGGCGAAGGCACTGTTCCTCCTGCTCTCCGGCGACCTGCACGCCCCCGGAGCCAGACCGACCGACCTCATCGACCTGGCCGCGGCCAGCGGGGTCCGCCGGGTCGTCCTGCTGTCCTCGTTGGGCGTGGCGACCAGGCCGCTCGGCCCGACGCGGGTCGCGATGCGCGCGATGGAGGACGCGTTGCGGGAGTCCGGCCTTGACTGGGCCGTCCTGCGACCGGGCGGCTTCGCCTCCAACGCCATGGCCTGGGCCGAGTCCGTCCGTACCCAAGGGACGGTCGCCGCACCGTTCGGCGACGTAGGGGTGCCGGTCATCGACCCGGCCGACATCGCCGAGGTGGCGGCGGCCTGTCTGCTGGACGACCGGCACACCGGCGGGGTGTACGAGCTGACCGGGCCGGAGGTGATCACGCCGCGTCAGCAGGCGGCGGCGATCGCCACCGCGCTCGGTTCGCAGGTGCGGTTCCACGAACTCACCCGCGACGAGGCCAAGGCCGCGATGACCCAGCACGTGCCCGCGGAACTCGCCGACGACACCCTGGACATCATCGGCGCCCCGAACCCGGCCGAACTGCGGATCAGCCCGGACGTGGAACAAGTCCTCGGCCGCACCCCGCACCCCTTCGGCGCGTGGGTCGCCCGCAACATCTCCGTCTTCCGCTGAGCCACAACTCACCACAACTCAGCTGAAGCGCCCGGGAGTTCTCGTGCGACTGCGACTGCGGCTTCGGCTGCGGTCGCACGAGGCGCCCACCTCCGTAGCGCCGCTGTCGACGGCACGCCAGGGGCCGGACGTCTTTCGCCCTACGGCCGGTCTCCGGATCCGAACCGGGTCAGTACCCGCTCGGCCTGATCCATCATCTCCCGGACGATGGCCTCGGCAGGCTTGATGTCGTGGACGAGGCCGACGCCCTGCCCCATCAGCCACGGCATCTCCTCCCAGTCCCCCTCGGTCCCCGGCATCGGCGGCAGCACATTGAACTTGCGCAGCACGGTCTCCTCTCCC
Source organism: Streptomyces sp. NPDC031274 (assembly GCF_055570235.1). Lineage (NCBI taxonomy): Bacteria > Bacillati > Actinomycetota > Actinomycetes > Kitasatosporales > Streptomycetaceae > Streptomyces > Streptomyces sp. NPDC031274. The sequence goes on from NZ_JBVIHP010000008.1 coordinate 2,157, forward strand.
TGGAAGACCGTGCTGCCGATCTGGTCGAGCGAGTCACGGTCCTTCGGCACTTGGTCGAGGCGCTCGTTCCACTCGGACACCACACGGTTGCGCTGCACCCGCATCGGATTGAACTCAGGCCACTCAGGACCGAAGATCGCTGAACGGACCGCGTCCTCCCCCAGGGCGGAGATCAGCCGCCGGTGATGCTCGGGATGGACCTGTGCCTCGCGCGATGCGACAAGGCGTGTTCCCACCCATACGCCGTCGGCGCCCAGGCACAGGGCCGCGGCGGCCTGGCGTCCGTCGGTGATCCCGCCCGCGGCGAGTACCAGCGCGCGATCACCCACGGCGTCCACGACGGAGGGGACGCCGACCATGGTGGGCAGGCCGCCGTAGTTGTGACCGCCTGCCTCCCAGCCCTGGGCGACGACGACCTCCACGCCGTCGTCGACGGCGAGCCGGGCCGCGTCGGCGGAACCGACCTGCTCCCACACCGACACCCCGGCCTCACGCAGCTGCTTGAGCTCGTCGCCGGGCGGGTGCCCCCAGTGGTAGGAGACGATCGGCACCCGCTCGTCGGCGCAGACTCGGACATGCTCGGAGTTGTCGAAGTACGAGATCAAGTTGATGCCGAACGGCGCACTCCCCACGGCATCGCGGACCTCATGGATGATCTGCCGGAGCCTGGCCGCGGGCATGAGCGCGGCGCCCACCGCGCCGACACCTCCCGCTCGGGAGACGGCCACCGCCAGATCTGGGGTTCCGCCCGCGAAGGCCATTCCGGCACAGGCGAACGGGTACGGTACGGCGAACTTCTCGGTGAACCTGGTGGACAGCACGCTCATGACGGCTTCCTTCTGGAGCTCGTGAGACACGGGCTCTTCCCTCGCCCGTTCCGCAGGTTCCCACCGGATGACAGGACGAGGCCAGCGTCCGGCGCGGATAGGCGCGAAACGTACCGTCGGCAGACGCCTGACCTGGAATCTTCCCGTCAGGCGCCTGCCGCTCGGCTCGCCCCTCGCTAAGCTCGGCGCTGTCGGAGCTCTACCTCTGGCGCCGTACGTACAGGCGGTTGCCCTTCGGACCCGTCCATTCCAGGCGGACGACGCCCGCCACCGCGGCATCATCGCGGCGGGACGGGTCGGCCCAGTGGCCGAAGGCCGGGTTGCGGAAGAAGGTCGCCCACAGGTCGCCGTCGCGGTCCTTGAAGAAGTTGTTGTGCCCGGCACCCACGCCCGCGGTCCAGCGCTCGGAGTACGGGCCTTCGAAATGGTCCGCCACGGCGACGATCGCGTCGTACTGGTACTGCGTACGGCCGGCGCCCCCGACGTCGTAGGCATAGCGGGTGCTGCCGTCGGCGTTGACCGACGTACGGTCCCACGCGGCGTGCACCAGGTAGTACTTGCCGCCGTGCTTGAAGACGTAGGCGCCCTCCAGGTACGGCTCGGGCGTGTACGGGGTCTGCTTGAACGCCGGGAGGTTCGTCGTGGGGACGATGTCCTCCATGTCCTTGCGGAACTTGGCGTAGACGTGATTGTGCAGCACCAGCCACGCGTCGGAGCCCTCCGAGTACAGGCTGCCGTCGATGTGGTGGTACGCGCCGGGCTTGATGAACGACGGCCCGCCGATGAACGAGTCGCCGAAGGGCTTTTCGAGATTGCCCTCGACGAGGCGGTACGGGCCCGCGACCCCGCCCTCGCTCACCAGCATGAACGAACCGACCTTCTGGGAGTGGTCGCCCATGCACGCGACGAGGTACCACTTGCCGCGGAAGTAGTGCAGCTCGGGCGCCCATGCCTGGCCGCGCTTGCCGAACTCGTCGTCGTACCAGTACTCCTGCCAGGGGGCGACGACCGTCCGGCCGGGGCGGTTCTCCCCGACGAACTCGGGCGACCACACCTTGCCGCGCTCCGCGCCGGGCCGGATGCCTGTGGTGTCGGCCAGCCGCCACGGGCCGTGCAGGGACGGCGCCGTCCATACGAAGAGGCCGTCGTTCCAGGGTCCTGCCGCCGTGAGGCCGGGCACGCGGGTGGTTCCGGTGGCGACGTAGAGCGGACGGCCGTTGACGACGAAGCAGTTGACGTAGGTGTCGCGCATCCAGACGCGCCCCAGCTCCTTGTCGCGGGGACGGAGCTGGAGGGGCAGGACGAAGGAGTTGTCGTCGCGCGGCCACAGGTCCTCGCGGGCATCCGCGACGCCGTACGGCTTGGGGTCGGGCCAGTTCGACGGGTGATGCTGGTGATGCTTCGTCGCCGCGGCCTCCGCGGGCAGCGCCGCCTCCGCGGGCAGTGCGGCCTCTCCGGGCAGCGCCTGGGCAGTGGCCGAGGGCAGTGCGGCCACTCCCACGGTGCCGACGATACCGGCCAGCATGGACCGTCGGCCGAACTGCGTTCCGTTCTCGGATCTGGTCATCAGTAGCGAATCCTTTGTCGTCGAGGACACCGGTGCTGTCGGAAATTCAGTGGGGGCGTGCGGCGCTGCCCTCCGAGTGCGCTTCGAGACCGCCGGTTTCGAACGCGGAGAGGGTCGTGTCGTAGTCCGTCTCCACGTCGTACATCGGCGTCATCCAGTGGTAGAAGTTGTCGCCGCGCTCGCGGAGCAGGTCGTACAGCTGCCGGGTCAGTGCCGTGCGTATGCCCAGCATTTCGGGGTGGTCATGGCGGTTGTGCAGCTCGTCGGGGTCGGCATCGAGGTCGTACAGCTCGTTGCGGGATTCCGGGTTGATCACCAGCTTGTGGCTTCTGGTGCGCAACATCCGCTGCGGGTACGGGAAGTGGTGGCCGTGGAACTCGGCGAGGTGGTGCTCGTCCCACTGGGGGTGCTCGCCGCGTACGAGGGGCAGCAGGCTGCGGCTGTCCACGGCCGGCTCGGTCTTGCTGCCCGCCAGGTCGAGAATGGTGGCGGTGCAGTCGGTGAGGGAGACGAACTCCTCGCGGACCTGGCCCTGCGGGGCGCCCGGGACCTTCAATAGCCCGGGGATGCGGTAGATGTCCTCGTACATCGCAGGGCCCTTGTCGTGCAGCCGGTGGGCGCCGGTGAACTCGCCGTGGTCGGCGGTGAAGAAGACCGCCGTCCTGTCGTCCAGGCCCAACTCCCGCATGGCGTCGAGGATGCGGCCGATCTGCTCGTCGATGAGCGTGACGTAGCCCCAGTAGACGGCGATCAGCTTCCGCGACTCCTCAAGGGGCATGGTGTCGAAGGCCCACAGCTTGCTGTAGTTCTGCTGGACGGCTGGTTTCGCCGCGAAGGTCTCACTCACGGAGGCGGGTAGTTCGACGAGACCGGGGTCGTACATGTCGTAGTACGCGTCCGGGAGGATGTACGGCAGGTGCGGGCCGAAGAAGTGGGTGGCCAGGAAGAACGGCGCCCCATCGCCGTCGTCCTCCTGCTCGGCGAAGCGGCGGAGCATCTCGATGGTGCGCGTGGCCAGGTAGTACTCGAAGGTGGCTTCGACCGGCTGGTGGAGGCGGGCGGCGAGGAGGTTTCCGGGGCTCCCGTTGGGCGTGGTGCCCCGCACCGGATCGGTGATGCGGTATGGCGGCAGGGCGTTCTCCGCCAGGTAGGCGAGGTAGTCGGGGTGGTCCACGGGGTTGTGCCAGCCGACCAGGTCGGGGCCCTCGAAGCCGTAGTCGGCGGCGTTGCGCCGTACGCCGCCGTGCCACTTGCCGAGCAGGCCCAGGTTGTAGCCCTCGGAGCGCAGTTGCTCGGAGAAGGTGAACTGGCCGTCGGAGAGGTCCTCGAGATAGCCGACGTTGCGCTCGTAGTTGGCGAGCAGCTTGTGCCGGAACGGCGCCGCCCCGGTGAGCAGGCTGGCGCGCGCGGGTGTGCAGATCGCGGTGGGTGTGTAGAAGCTGTCGAACCGTGTGCCGTCGGCCGCGAGCCGGTCGAGGTTCGGGGTGTGCGTGTGCGGGTTGCCATACGCGCCCAGGGTGTCCACCCGGTGTTGGTCGGTCATCAGGAAGAGCATGTTGTGGCGCACGGAGGGCCTCTCGGGTCGGTCGGTCCGGCTCGCGCGGCGGCCGGGGCGGGCCGACGCATCGGACGTCTGAATGTCTGGCACGCCGTCATGACGCCTGGGCGGAAGCCGATTCGGGGTGGCCGACGCTGCCGCTTTCGGAGCGTGACGCGGTTTCCGGTGGGTGACGCGGCTTCCGGTGCGTGGCCGATGGTGCCGTGCGACGCATGCTCCGACCCGGCGATCATTTAAGTCAAGAGTACGGACGTAAAACGCGCAGAGGTACCCCTTCGAGGCGTACGGCCGCCGTTCCGCGCTGCCGAAGGGTTCGCGAGGCCAGGTTTCCGGGCAGGCCTGCCCGCACGTGTGAGCAGGTCAAGCCGGTATCGGTGAAGAGCCTCGTGAAGGGTGTGGCATTCACATGAACAATTTGTTTCGACTCATTGACGAAAATACTCGGCGCTCACATGCTGTCCTGCATGCACGAACACGACGGCCCGCTGACGCGGCTCCGACGCAGCCATGAGCAAGCCGTTCTGGAGCTGCTCCGCAAGCACGGTCCGCTGAGCCGCGCCGAGTTGGGCGACCGCAGCGGACTGTCCCGAACCACGCTCCACGACATCGTCGCCGGGCTTATGGGCAATGGCTCCGTGGTCGCGGGCACACCGCATGTCGAGGTGCGCAAGCGCGGCCGGCCGGTGGAGAAGCTCAGCCTCAACCCGGCCGCGGGCGAGGCGGTCGGCATCGACTTCGCACGCCGTGCCGTGCACGTCGCGGCGGTCAACTTCGCCCATGAGGTGATCGGTTCGGCGAGCGAGTCCCATGCCGCGGACCTGTCCTGGCCCGAGCGGATCGATATCGCGGGGCGTCTTCTCGCCACGTCGGCCACCGGATCGTCCGAGAGCTCGGAGGGCTCGGCGGGCTCGGCGGACGGCGGCGGGCGTGACTGGTCAGGCCCCGTCCACCTCGACGCGCTCAGCGCGATCGGCGTCGGCGTGGTCGGACCGATCACCGACCCCGGCAGCGAGAACGCCCGCGCTCAGGGCATCGACGGCCTGCCGGACCTGCTGCGCAAGCAGTTCGGTGTGCCGGTGCTCCTGGACAACAACACCCGGCTCGCGGCGCTCGCCGAAGCCGTATGGGGCGCGGCGGCGGACAGCAGCGACGTGCTCTATCTGCGGTTGTCGCACGGCGTCGGCGGCGGCCTCGTCGTGGGCGGCGCGCTGCACCGCGGCCGCAACGGCCTGTCCGGCGAGTTCGGACACATCACCGTGGACCCGGCGGGCAGACCGTGCGAATGCGGCGGGATCGGCTGTCTGGAGACCCGCGCCTCCCTCGACGCGGTCCTCAACCGCTACCGCGAAGCCGGTGGCAGGGCCGACGACCTCGCCGGACTCCTCGATGCGGCCGCCGCCTGCGAACCGTCAGCCCTGCACGTCCTTGAACACGTCGGCAGCGACGTCGGCGGGGTACTCGCCGCCGTCTGCCATGCCGTCGGACCGGGCGTCATCGTCGTCGGCGGCGAGCTGGCAGAGGCGGGCCCCGCCCTCCTCGAACCGGTCGAACGGGCCCTGCGGCAGCAGCTGATGCCGATGGCCCGCCAGCACGTGGACGTACGGCGCGCGACGCTCGGCGAGACCGGCAGCGCGCTTGGCGGCATCGCCCTCGTTCTCCATGAATCCCCCCTGCTCTCCCATTACCCGCAGCCCGTCTCCGAGGAGAACGCGTGAAGCCACCAGCGAGGAACCCATGGCTGTGATCACTCCTGTCGACAAGACGGCCGCCGAAGGGCGTAAGGAGCAACCGCGTCGCTCCCGGCACCGGCCCCTGCTCCTCAACGCCGCCGCGGTGGCGGCAGGCCTCGGCGTGTGGGGCGTCGTGGCCGCCCTGGGCCTGGTCGAGAACCTGCCCGCGCCGACGGCGGTGGCGCAGAAGGCCGGCACCATGATCTCCGACGGCACCCTGGCGTCCGATACGTTGGCCAGCCTGCGCCGGGTCTTCCTCGGCTACGCCATCGGCGTGGCCGTGGCCGTGCCGGTCGGCTTCCTCATGGGCTGGTATCCCACCGTGCGCGCCCTGGTCGAGCCGTACATCCAGTTCTTCCGCACCATTCCGCCGCTCGCGCTCATTCCGCTTGCGGTCGTGCTCTTGGGGATCGGCGAGGTGCCGAAGATCGCCGTGATCTTCCTGGCCTCGTTCATGGCCTGTGTCCTCTCCTCCTTCCAGGGTGTCATCGACGTCGACAAGACACTGATCAACGCGGCCCGGGTGCTCGGCGCCTCGGACCGCACGATCTTCGCCAAGGTGGTCGTCCCCGCCTCCACCCCGTTCATCCTCGTCGGCATGCGGATCGGCCTCGGCGCGTCCTGGGCCACCGTGGTCGCCGCCGAACTGATCGGCGCGCAGGAGGGGTTGGGCTACCGGATGCAGAAGGCGTCCACCTGGTTCGAAATGGACACGATCTTCGTGTCCCTGATCACGATCGGCGTGCTCGGGCTCATCATGGACCGGCTGCTGCTGCTGGCCGAGCGACGCCTCACCGGCTGGCAGGAGCGACGATGAACAGCAAGATCAGTTTCCGCGACGTGGTGAAGACCTTCCCGCTCAAGGGAGCGACCTTCACCGCTCTCGGCGGGGTGAGCCTGGACATCGCGGACCAGGAGTTCGTCACCGTCGTAGGGCCCTCCGGCTGCGGCAAGTCCACCCTGATGAGCATGGCCGCGGGGCTGCAGGAGCCCGACTCGGGCAGCGTCCTGGTCGACGGCACGCCGGTGTCGGGGCCAGGCCCCGACCGTGGAGTCATCTTCCAGCAGTACGCCCTCTTCCCCTGGCTGACCGTGCGGCAGAACGTGGAGTTCGGGCTCAAGCTCGCCTCCGTACCCGCCGTGGAGCGGCGTCGGCGCACCGATCAGGCCATCACCCTCGTGGGCCTGAGCGACTTCGCCGACGCCCTGCCCAAGACGCTCTCCGGCGGGATGAAACAGCGCTGCGCCATCGCCCGTGCGTACGCGGTCGATCCCCAAGTGCTGCTCATGGACGAGCCGTTCGGTGCGCTCGACGCCCTGACCCGGGTACAGCTGCAGGACCAACTGCTGGAGACCTGGAGCCAGGAGAAGCGCACCGTCCTCTTCATCACCCACGACGTGGACGAGGCCGTCTACCTCGCGAGCCGGGTCGTCGTCATGGCCGCCAAGCCCGGCCGCATCCACCGCGTCATCGACGTGGATCTGCCCTACCCCCGCACCGAGGAGATCCGGCTCTCGCCCGAGTTCCGGCGCATCCGCAACGAGGTGTGGACCTCCGTGTACCACCAGGAAGCCCCGCCCCGGGCCGCCGCCTGACGCGTCGTCACCCGAACCGTCCGGCCCCGGGCACTTCGCAGAACCAGCCCTTCGCAGAACCAGCACTTCACACATCCAGCACGTCGCAGAACCAACCCCGCGCACCACCCCGAGAGGACCTCCCGCATGCCCAGAAGGTCGATCAGGCACGCCGTCACGGCGCTGCCCGTCGCGTTCATGCTCTCGCTCTCCGTCAGCGCCTGCTCCAACAGTGCTTCCGAGGACAACAACACGGTCCGGTTCGGCTACATCGGTGACTACAACGGTGCCAGCCTCCTTGCGATCGCCGAGAAGCAGGGGATGTGGAAGAAGGCGGGCCTGACCGCACAGGTCAAGTCGTTCAACAACGGTCCCGTGCAGGTCCAGGCGCTCAGCGCCGGCAACCTCGACTACGGCTACATCGGCCCCGGCGCGATGTGGCTCCCCGCATCCGGCAAGGCCAAGGTCGTCTCCATCAACACCCTCACGTACGCCGACCGGGTCATCGGCCAGCCCGGCATGAAGTCCATGAAGGACCTCAAGGGCAAGCGGGTCGGTGTACCCGAGGGCACCTCAGGCGACATGGTCCTCAACATCGCCCTGGCGAAGGCCGGGATGACGACGAAGGACATCGAGAAGGTCAACATGGACCCGTCCACGATCGTCTCCGCCTTCTCGTCCGGAAAGATCGACGGTGCGGGCTTCTTCTACCCCGCCATCGAGACCATCAAGAAGAAGGTCCCGGGCCTCGAGGAGATAGCCAGCACCAAGGACACCGGGGATGCCTTCCCCACCGCGTTCGTCGCCGGTACCAAGGTGCCCGAGGGGAAGAACAGCAAGGTGATCAAGGTGTTGCAGCAAGCCAACGACTGGCGTGAGCAGCACCCCGAAGAGACCATCACCCTCACCGCCAAGATGCTCCAGGTCACCGAGGCCCAGGCCAAGTCCGACGCCTCTCACGTCCAGACCCTCTCCACCAAGGACCTGGCCGCGAAGACCAAGAGCGGTGAGGTGGACAAGTGGCTGAAGACGCTGGGCGACTTCTTCGTCCGCAACAAGCAGCTTGACGAGAACCCGGACCCCGGTGAGTACTACACGGGCGATCTCTACACGAACGCGTACAGCAAGTAGTCCTGGACCACAGGGCCGGAAGCAGCCCTGGGCCACAGGGCCGGAAGCAGTCCTGGACCCCAGGGCCGGAAATGAGCCTCCCCATGAAGAGCTGCTGCGCCCCCTCCGGCCCGAAGCCGCAGGCGCGCGATCTCCCCGACACGCCCGAAGGAGCCGTTCGTTCCAGCACCGCTGTGTGCCGCCCCGCGCACGCCGAGAACGCCGAGTACGCCGACCGCGTCCCCCTCCCCGGCGGAACCTTCCGCATGGGCAGCGAGGACGCGGACGCGAACGCCGGTGACGGCGAAGGGCCCGTACGCGACGTACAGGTCCCGCCCTTCGCCATAGACACCTACGCGGTCACCAACGCCCGCTTCGCGGCCTTCATCGAGCAGACCGGCTACGTCACCGAGGCGGAGGAGTTCGGCTGGAGCTACGTGTTCGCGAAGTTCCTGCCGGGCCCCCTGCGCAAGGCGTCAGCACGCCCGCCGGGAACCCCGTGGTGGTGCGGCGTCCAAGGCGCCGCCTGGCACAGACCGGAAGGGCCGGACAGCCGCCTCGACGGCCGCTGGGACCATCCCGTGATCCACGTGACGTGGCGAGACGCGACCGCCTTCGGCCGGTGGGCCGGAGGGCGACTGCCCACCGAGCAGGAGTGGGAGTACGCCGCGCGCGGAGGCCTCGACCAGGCCCGCTACCCCTGGGGCGACGAACTCACGCCGGGTGGGGAGCACCGCTGCAACATCTGGCAGGGCACCTTCCCGTTCCGCAACACCGAGGCCGACGGCTTCGCGGGCACCGCTCCCGTGCACGCCTTCGAGCCCAATGGATTCGGTCTCCACAACGTCGCGGGAAACGTCTGGGAGTGGTCCGCAGACCCCTGGCAGAACGGTGATCCCGACCGTCGCGCGATGCGAGGCGGTTCCTACCTCTGCCACGACTCGTACTGCAACCGATACCGCGTCGCCGCCCGCACCGCGAACACCGTCGACAGCTCCGCGGGCAACCTCGGCTTCCGCATGGCCTGGGACATCGACTGACACCGGGCGAGCGGCAGCCCGCCCGAAGGGCGTGCCGACAGGGCCCCGCATCGATCCGGGGCCCTGTCGATCCGTTGCCGATCGGTGTCCACCCTGTCGGAGGGTCAGTTCCCGCCGGCTTCGAACGTGCGCAGCAGATCGGCCGCGACACTCACCGCGATGGTCGCCGGTTCCTTGCCGGTGATGTCCGCGAGGCCGATCGGCGTCTTGATCCGATCGATGGTGGCCTCGTCGTGACCGCCCTCGGTGCTGAGGCGTTTACGGAACCGCACCCACTTGGCCGCCGACCCGATAAGGCCGATGGAGCCGAGGTGGGTGGTGCGCAGAGCGGCGTCGCACAGAGCGGCGTCCTCGGCGTGATCATGCGTCATGATCAGGACATGGGTGCCGCGCGGCAGCTCCGCGAGGACCCCCTCGGGCAACAGCAGCGTGTGATGCACGTGCACCTGCCCCACCGCGTCTGCCAGCACACCGAGCCGCTCCTCGGTGAGGATGTCGGAGCGCGTGTCGATCAGATGGAGATCGAGGTCCTGACGTGCCAGGATGCGCGCCAGCTCAAGACCGACGTGCCCGACACCGAAGATCGCCACCGCCCGAACCACCGCCAGCGGTTCGAGCAGCACCGAGACCGTGCCGCCGCAGCACTGCACGCCGTGCCGGTTGGTCACCTTTTCGTTCAGAGCGAAGTCCATCAGCTCCGGCTCCGGCTTGGCTGCGGCCATCATCTCCCGGGCCCGATCGATCGCGACGGCCTCGACATTGCCTCCACCGATCGAGCCCCACGTCTCGGACTCCCCCACCACGAGTTTCGCACCGGCGTCGCGCGGGGCGTGTCCCCGCACGGTCGCGACGGTCACCAGCACACCGGACTCCCGGCGTGCTCGCAACCGTGCGACCGCGGCGACCCACGTCATGTCAGGCACCGCTCAACGTTGCCGCATCGCTACGGATCTCACCGTTGGCGGGGCGTCCGCCGATGGAAGATCCGTCGTGGGCGAGCCCGGCGTACTCGGCGAATCCGGTCCCGGAGCCCTCATCCCGGCGAGCCGCCTGGATCGCCCAGTACACCGCCTCCGGCGTCGCGGGCGAGGCCAACTCGACGCTGACCCCGCTCGGCCCGAACGCGGCGGCGGCCTGCCGAAGGGCTTCCCGCACCGAGAACGCCAGCATCAACGGAGGCTCACCCACTGCCTTGGACCCGTATACCGCGCCTTCTTCCGTGGCATTCTCAAGGAGCGTTACGTTGAACTCCTCGGGCATCTCCGAAAAGCTCGGCAGCTTGTAGGTGCTCGCGGCCTGGGTGAGGAGACGGCCACGGTTCGGCCCGTCGCCGGTGTCCCAGCGCAGGTCCTCAAGTGTCAGCCACCCCGCACCCTGCACGAACCCGCCCTCGACCTGACCGATGTCGATCATCGGGGACAGGCTGTCGCCGACGTCATGCACGATGTCCACCCGTCGGATGCGGTACGCACCGGTGAAGCCGTCCACCTCCACCTCGGCCGCGGCGGCGCCGATGGCGAAGTACTTGAACGGCGTGCCGCTGAAGGACTTCGCGTCCCAGTGCAGACCCTCCGTCCGGTAGAAACCGGCCGCCGACAGCTGAACCCGTTGGAAGTACGCGGTGCGCACCAGGTCGTCCCAGGCCAGCTCCTTGTCGCCGCCGAGGCTGTGGGCGACGCCCTCGACGATGCGCACATCAGCGGCACTCGAACCCAACTGGGTGGCGGCCACCTGCAGCAGCCGCTCACGCAGCTGTTCGCAGGCGTTCTTCACCGCCGCGCCGTTGAGATCAGCACCGGAACTCGCCGCGGTGGCAGAGGTGTTGGGCACCTTGTCGGTACGCGTGGGGGCGAGGCGCACCTTGTGCAGCGGGATACCCAGCGTGGTCGCGGCCACTTGCAGCATCTTGGTGTGCAGGCCCTGGCCCATCTCGGTGCCGCCGTGGTTGATCAGGACCGAGCCGTCCTTGTAGATCAGCACCAGGGCGCCGCCCTGGTTGAAGGCGGTGAGGTTGAACGAGATGCCGAACTTCACGCCGGTGATCGCGAGTGCCCGCTTGGTGTGGGAGTGCGCGGAGTTGAAGGCGACGATCTCGCGCCGGCGATCGGCGAGTCCACCGGTCTCCTTGACCTGCTGCCAGACGGCGGAGATCCGTTCGGGCTGAGCGACCGACTGTCCGTACGGCGTCACCTGACCCTGCCCGTAGAAGTTGCGCTCCCGCAACTCCATCGGATCCAGGCCGAGCAACGGCGCGACGCGGCCCATGATGTCCTCGATCACGAGCATGCCCTGGGGGCCGCCGAAGCCGCGAAAGGCGGTGTTGGAGGCCTTGTTGGTCTTCGCGATGCGACCGGCGACGCGCGCGTTGGGAATCCAGTAGGTGTTGTCGATGTGGCACAGCGCGCGAGCCACCACCGGCTCGGACAGGTCAAGGCTCCAGCCACCATCCGCGGTCAAGGTGGCGTCCAGGGCCCGGATGCGACCGTCCGCGTCGAAGCCGATCTTCCACTGGGCGTGGAACCCGTGGCGCTTGCCGGACATGGTCAGATCCTGCGTCCGGTTGAGCCGCACCCGAACCGGCCGACCGGTCAGCTTGGCGCCGAGCGCGGCGATGGCCGCGAACCCGTGGGGCTGCATCTCCTTGCCGCCGAAACCGCCGCCCATCCGCAGACACTGCACGGTCACCTCGTGGCTGTGCAGGCCGAGAACGTGCGCGACGATCTCCTGGGTCTCCGAAGGATGCTGCGTGCTGCTCTGGACGAAGACCTGCTCGGCCTCATCGACAAGGGCCAGCGCAGCGTGTGTCTCCAGATAGAAGTGTTCCTGATCGGAGAACTGGAACTCGCCGGTGAACACATGCGCGGAGTCAGCGAAGCCTGCCTCCGCGTCGCCGGTCAGCATGACGGGCCGGGCGCCGTGGAAACTGTCGGCCGCGATCGCGTCCTGCAGCGTGACCACGGAGGGCAGTTCGTCGAGTTCCACCTCGACGGCCGCGGCACCGAGCCGGGCCGCCTCCAGGGTCTCGCCGAGCACCCAGGCGACCGCGTGGCCGTAGAACATGACGGTGTCGGGGAACAGCGGTTCGTCGTGCTTCATCCCGGCGTCGTTGACGCCGGGCACATCGGCGACGGTCAGCACGCGGACCACGCCCGGCACGGCGAGCGCGCGCTCGGTGCGCAGCGCGCTGATCCTGCCATGGGCCTTCATGGCCTGGACCGGGTAGGCGTGCAGCACGTCCTTGGTGCGATGGATCAGATCGTCGGTGTAGAGCGCGGCGCCGGTCACGTGCAGGGTGGCGCTCTCATGTGGCACGGAGACACCGACGACAGACTTTTCGGGGCGCTGGGACAATTCGCTCATGACGACACCGCCTCGGTGGTTTGTGCGTACAGCTTCAGCAGGCTCTGGCCGAGCATCGCGGAGCGGTAGTCCGCGCTGGCACGGTGGTCGTCCATGGGCGTGCCCTGGGCCCGTAGCACCTGGGCCGCGGCCTCGACGGTCGGCGCCGTCCACGGCTCACCCTCCAGGGCCGCCTCGACGGCGAGGGCGCGGACCGGGGTGGCGGCCACGCCGCCCAGGCCGATGCGCGCCTTGCGGACGATCCCGTCCTCGATGTCGAGTGCGAAAGCGACCGCGACACTGGAGATGTCGTCGAAGCGTCGCTTGGCGATCTTGTGGAAGGCGACGACCGGCGACAGTGGCAGCGGGATGCGCACGGCACGGATCAGCTCGCCGGGGCGGCGCACGCTCTGCCGGTAGCCGGTGAAGTAGTCGGACAGGGGGATCTCGCGCTCACCGTCGGCGTCGGCGAGCACCACCGACGCCTCGAGGGCGAGCAGCGCCGGCGGGCTGTCACCGATCGGGGAGCCGGTACCCAGGTTGCCGCCGAGGGTGGCGCTGTTACGGATTAGCCGGGATGCGAACTGCGGGAACAGTTCTGCCAACAGCGGGATGCGGCCGTCGAGGCGACGTTCGATCTCCGTGAGCGTCTGCGCCGCCCCGATCTCGATGTGGTCCGATTCGACGCGCAGCTCCCTCAGTTCGGGCAGGCGGTCGACGGCGACCACGCAATCCTCCCGCCGGGAGCGGATGTTCACCTCCACGCCCCAGTCGGTACTTCCGGCAACCACCACGGCGTCGGGCCTCTCACGCAGCAGCCGCAGCACTTCCGCCAGGGTGCCCGGGCGCAGGAACTCCCTGCCGTCCTGGGTGTATTCGGTGGCAACCGGTGCGGGCGCGGCTTGCTCACGACGCCGCGCGAGGAGGTCCTCGTCGGTGGGCGTACCGACGGCGAACGCGGCATCGCGGATCGGGCGATATCCGGTGCAGCGGCAGAGGTTTCCGCTCAGCGCGTGCAGATCGAACCCGTTCGGACCGTGCTCGGCGTCGGCCGTGTCGGCCGAGTCGGTGCGGTTGGCCGTGGCGGTGCCGTTGGCCGCGGCGGTGCTTTCGGCCGCGTGCGCGCAGCGGTCAGGTCGGTAGTACTCGGCTGCCATGCTGCAGATGAATCCCGGTGTGCAGTATCCGCACTGGGAGCCGCCGCGGACGGCCATCTCCTGCTGCACCGGGTGGAGCGTGGGCGGCGTGCCGACTTCACCGGCAGAGGCGAGACCCTCGGAGGTGATGATCTCCTGACCGTCGAGGGCCGCGGCAGGCACCAGGCAGGCGTTGACAGCGACCCAGTCGGTGGGCTTGTTCACTCCAGGACGGGCCACCAGGACCGAACAGGCGCCGCATTCGCCCTCGGCACAGCCTTCCTTGGTGCCGGTGAGGCCGCGCTCGCGCAGGAACTCCAGCGCTGTGGTGTGGGTCGCCGCCGGTGAAATCGGTGCTTCTTTTCCGTTGACCGTGATCCGCGCCGCTACCACGACAGACCCTCGTTTCGGTACGCGATCGGTCGCTTCGTCATGTTCGCCAATTTCAGGCAGCTTTCTGTGTTCAGAGGCGCCACAGAAGAGGAGTGGGCGCAAAAGGGCACGCGAGAGTTGCGTGCCAGAAGATGGTGAAGGTGAATCCGGAATGTGCCGCAGACAGGCACATCAGAACGGCGTACTCAGCTGCCGTGTGCGATACGACCCGGAACCCAGACGGTGCGCTGGGCGAGGCGACCGAGATCAGAGCTGGTGTTCATCCGCTGGTCGCCTCCTTCGGCAGTTACAGTCGTTGGCCACCGCAACCTAGTAGCTGGGGGCACAGCGGTCAAGAGGTCGGGCTCTGAATGCTGTCGCCGTTGTTGCCGATCATGACGTAGGTGCCGATCCGCCGGAAATCGTTGATCACACCGAACATGCTCTTGCCCGACGGCAGGAGGGCCTGGAGAGACGGGTCCTGCGTCAGCTGGGCGCTGAACATCTCCTTGTACGCGTTGTAGACCCTCGCCGTGTAGGTGGGCTCCTTCGCCGCGTTGGTCCTGTGGTCGTTGGTGAGGGCGATGGAGGCGAGGTCCATGAGGTAGCAGTCGATGAGGTCCGTGACGTCCTTGGCCTTGGCCCCCTTCGCCTCCGTCTGTGCGTCCTCCGCAAAGACACGGGCCATGTCCAGGACGATGTCGCGGTAGATACGGTGCCTGGTACTGCTCGGGAAGGCGGCCATGATGTGGTCGGCCTGACCCGCGCCCTCGGTGTTCATGGTGCGCGGCGCCTTCAGGTCATCCAGGCCCGGAACAGCCAGCGGGACCGCTTCGAACATCGATTCCTCGTCAGGAATGCTCGTGTCCCGTGCAGCGAGGGGATGCAGGCCGATCTCATGGGCCAGCATGCCCATGATGTAACCGACGTCGTACCTCTCGAAGTAGTAGCTCGCCAGGTTGATGTCGACGCCTGCGTCGCCATGGTCCTGCACATCGGCCGGAGTCTCCGTAGTACGCACGTGCAGAGTGATCCGGACCTGACGGTCACCGACATAGTTCCGGATCGTCTCGTGCCTCCGCAACAGATCGATGATGCGGGCGGCCTTGTCGCGGTACGTCTCGTTCGAGTGCTTCAGGTTGGTGAACTCATAGTTCCCCGTTGCTCCATCGGGCGCGGGGCTCGGGTCCTGCGTGCTGGGGTTCTGCGTGCTGGGGTTCTGCGTGCTGGGGTTCTGCGTGCTCGGGTCCTGCGGCATGCGGGCCGGAGCCTCGGCGCCCACCGTGTCGCCGTCGGCCGACATGGGCAGGGAGACCGGGTCCACCCAGACCGACTCACGCAGAACTGGGGCAGCGCCCGTGCGAGCCGCATCCCAGCTCTGCTCGCTGTCCTGCTCACTCTCCTGCACGGTCAGCTGATGCGGCGGCGGCACATCACCGATCAGAGCGCCCATCAAGGCCAGATGACGGCCACGAAGACCAGCCGCAGCAAGCGATGACTCCTCCGGATCCGCATAAAGGTCACCCAGCAAACTGCCCTGAATGTGGGGCCGGTGCGGGGAATCGGCGTCACGGTACTCATCCCGCAGACCAAGCTGATGAGACAGCTCATGCACCATCTGTACGGGATCAGCGTCCGCCCACCACGTGTTCTGATCCATCGCACGGTCCCGGCCCACCAAGTCCACGGTCAAATGGGGGGCGTCGGCAGGGTCGACACGCTCGACGGTGACGTGCAGAAGGTCACCGTTGGGCAGGCGGTGGCCGGGCGCGTTCAGGAACTCGGCAACACCCGCGCCGAGTTGCGCGAGAGCATGCGCGGCTTGCCCGTCCGCGCCGCGCATCGCGATGCGGACGGTCAGATCGGTGACCGGATCGCCGTCGTACGTGAACCGCCGCGCGTCGAACCCTGAACGCACCACGAACCGGGGCCGACTGTCACGCGGCCTCCGTGGCTGGGTCTGCGACGCGGTGTCGGTGCTGCCTTGCGGAAGCCGGGGACGGGTCTCGCCGGTGTCGCTACTGGCGGACACCGGATCAGCAGTCTGGATGCTGTCGCCCCGGTTCTTGAACGCGACGCTGCCGCCCAGGCCGAGGAAATTGCCCGTGACGTTGTACCAACTCTTGTCGCCCGGCAGCAGGTCGCGTACAGGACTGTCCTGCGCCAACTGCTCGGCGAACTGCGCCTTGTACGCGTTATAGGCCCTCGCCGTGTAAGCGGTGTCCTTGATCGCCTCCCTCCGGTGATCATTGGTGACCGCGATCGTCGCCAGGTCCATCAGATAGGTGTCGACCAGATCGGTCACGTCCTTGGACTTGGCACCCATCACACCCACCCGCGCACGCCGCGCGAGCACCTCCGCCATCTCCACGACGATGCCGCGATAGATACCGTGCCGGATGGATTGCGGGAGGGCAGCCATGATGTGATCCGCCTGCCCCGCCCCCACGGTGTTCATGAAACGCGGCGTCTTCAGCGTCTCCAACCCCGGCACCTGCAACGGCATCCCCCGGAACAGATCCTCCTCCTCGAAAATCCGCGCATCACGGGCAGCCAGAGGATGCAGACCGATCTCATGAGCCAACATCCCCATGATGTAACCGGTGTCGTACTTCTCGAAGTAGTAGCTCGCGAGATTGATGTCGACGCCGTCGTCGCCACGGTCGATCACATCGGCCGGAGTCTCCGTCGTCCGCACATGCAGGGTGATCCGGACCTGGCGGTCGCCGACGTATCCCTTGATCGTGCCGTGCTCGTCGAGCAGCTCGATGATCCGGACCGCCTTATCGAGGTACCTCTCCGTCTGCTTCAGGTTCGTGAACTCATAGCTCCCCAGCTTGAAGGGACGGAGGACCGGCTCCGACGCGGCGGGCGCCGCATCGGGGTTCTCCGTGCCGTCGGTGTTGGCCTGGGGCAGTCGGGGACGGGCCTCGCCGGTGTTGCCGCCGGTGGTGGTGTCGCCGATGGTGGTGTCGCCGGTCTGGTCCGGAGTGACAGCGACGGGCTGCTGGATGCTGTCGCCCCGGTTCTTGAACGCGGCACTGCTGCCCAGGCCCAGGAAATCGACCGTGACGTAGTACCAGTTCTTCTCGGCCGGCAGCAGTGCCAGCACCGGACTATTCTGCGCCAACTGCGCGGCGAACTGCGCCCTGTACGCGTTGTAGGCCCTCCCTGTGTTCCGCGGCTCCCACGCCGCGTCCACACGATTGTCGTTGGTGACCGCGATCGTGGCCAGGTCCATCAGATAGGTGTCGACCAGGTCGGTGACATCCTTGGACTTCGCGCCCATCACGCCGACCCGCGCGTGTCGCGCGAGCACCTCCGCCATCTCGATGACAATGCCGCGGTAGATGCCGTGCCGGGTCGACTCGGGCAGAGCAGCCATGACATGGTCCGCCTGACCCGCCCCCACGGTGTTCATGAAACGCGGCGTCTTCAGCCCCGGCACCTGATAAGGCGTTCCCCGGAGCAGATCCTCCTCCTCAACGATCTTCGTATTACGGTCGGCGAGAGGATGCAGACCGATCTCATGAGCCAACATCCCCATGATGTAACCGATGTCGTACTTCTCGAAGTAGTAGCTCGCGAGATTGATGTCGACACCGCGATCGCCGCGGTCGATCACATCGGCCGGGGTCTCCGTCGTCCGTACATGCAGGGTGATCCGGACCTGCCGATCACCGACATAGCTCCTGATCGTCCCGTGCTCGTCGAGCAACCCGACGATCCGGACCGCCTTATCGAGGTACGCCTCCGTCTGATTGAGGTTGGTGAACTCGAAGTTCCCCAACCTGAAGGGACGGAGGACCGGCTCCGAAGCGGCGGGCGGCGGGGCGGCGGTGTTGGCCTGGGGCAGTCTGGGGCGTGCCTCACCGGTGGTGCTGTCGGTGCTGGTCTCGCCACTCTGGTCCGGAGTGACAGTGACGGGTTGCCGGATGCTGTCGCCCCGGTTGTTGGTTCCGACGCGGGTGGCCAGTGCGGCGAAGTCGCCGAGGACGCCCAGCCTTCCCTTGTCTGCGGGCAGCAGGGCGTGCACGGCGCTGTTCGGAGCGAGCTGCTCGGCCAGCTGCGCCTTATAGGCGTTGTAGACCCTTGCCGTATAGGACGGGTCCATGATCGCCCTCGCCCGGTGGTCATTGGTGACCGCGATGGAAGCCAGGTCCATCAGGTAGGTGTCGATCAGGTCGGTGACGTCCTGGGACTTGGCACCCTCCACGCCGACCCGTACGTGCCGAGCGAGTACGTCGGCCATCTCCAGGACGATGCCCCGGTAGATGCCGTGCCGGATCGTGTGAGGGAAAGCGGACATGACGTGGTCCGCCTGACCCGCCCCCTCGGTGTTCATGAAACGCGGCGTCTTCAGCGTCTCCAACCCCGGCACCAGAAGAGGCATCCCCTGGTACAGCTCCTCCTCCTCGAGGATCCGCGTATTACGCGAGGCGAGGGGGTGCAGACCGATCTCATGGGCCAGCATCCCCATGATGTGACCGATGTCGTACTTCTCGAAGTAGTAGCTCGCCAGCGCGATGTCGACACCGTCATCGCCGCGGTCGATCACATCGGCCGGAGTCTCCGTCGTCCGCACATGCAGAGTGATCCGAACCTGGCGGTCGCCGACGTAGCTCTTGATGGTGCTGTGCTCATCGAGCAACTCGACGACCCTGACAGCCTTGTTGAGATACACCTCCGTCTGATTCAAGTTGGTGAACTCATAGCTCCCCAACTTGAAGGAACTCGGTGCCGTGTCCGAGTCGCGCGGAGCGTGCGCCGGAACCTCCGTGGCTGCCGTGCCGTCAGCTGCTCGGGGCAGGGAGACCGGGTCGACCCAGATGGCCTCGCGGGTCTCCGCGGGAGCGGCATTTCGGGCGTCCGCCCAGCTCTGGTCGGCCAGCTCGGTCGGGTCGCCGTTCTGCGGCGGCGCCGGAGTCACGTCACCGATGAGCGCTCCGAGCAGCGCCAGGTGACGGTCACGCAGGCCCGCAGGGGCCAGAGACGGGTTTTCCGGCGCCTTGTTGAGGTCACCGAGGAGGCTGCCCAGGATGTGGGCGCGATGCGGGGAATCTGCATCCCTGTACTCATCGCGCAGGCCCAGCTGGTGAGTGAGCTCGTGCACCAACTGCACCGGGGCGGCATCGGCCCACCAAGTGGTCTGATCCATCGCCTGGTCCCGGCCCGCCAGATCCACGGTCAGGTGCGGGGCATCGGCATCGGTGGGAGCGACATGTTCGACAGTCACGCGCAACCGGTCACCGTTGAGCAGGCGATAATCCGGGGCGTTCAGGAACTCCTCCACACCCGAACTGAGTTGGTCAAACACGCGGGCGGCGTCGCCGTCCGTACCGCGCAACGCGACACGGACCGTCAGCTCGGTGACCGGCGTTCCCTGATACGAGAACCGCCGCGCGTCGAACCCGGAACGCACCACGAACCGAGGCCGACTGTCACGCGGAGCACGCGCCGATGTCGCGACGGTCGGCGCCGTGTCGATGCTGCCCTGTGGCAGTCGGGGGCGTGCCTCGCCGATGTCGCTACTGGTCTGCGTCGGAGCAGCAGGCCGTTGAATGCTGTCGCCCTGGTTGTTGAACATGACGCTGCCGCCCAGGCCGAGGAAATTGCCCGTGACGTTGCGCCAATTCTTGTTCGCCGGCAACAGCTCCCGCACCGGACTGCCCTCCGCCAACTGCGCGGCGAACTGTGCCTTGTACGCGTTATAGGCCCTCGCCGTGTACGAGGGGTCCTTGAACGCCTCCCTACGATGGTCATTGGTGACCGCGATCGTCGCCAGGTCCATCAAATAGGTGTCGATCAGATCGGTGACATCCTGGGACTTCGCACCCATCACCCCAACCCGCGCATGCCGCGCCATCACCCCGGCCATCTCCACCACAATGCCCCGGTAAATGCCGTGCCGGATCGTGTGCGGGAAAGCGGCCAAGATGTGGTCGGCCTGACCCGCCCCCACGGTATTCATCAAACGCGGCGTCTTCAAAGTCTCGAGCCCCGGCACCATCAAGGGCGTGTCCCCGAACTCCCTCGCATCCCGCGGCACCCTCGCGTCGCGGGCCGCGAGAGGATGCAGACCAATCTCATGAGCGAGCATCCCCATGATGTAACCGACGCCGTACTTCTCGAAGTAGTAACTCGCCAAAGCGATGTCCACACCGGCATCACCACGATCGATCACATCCGCCGGAGTCTCCGTCGTCCGCACATGCAGAGTGATCCGAACCTGACGATCACCGACGTAACCCTTGATCGTGCTGTGCTCGTCCAGCAACCCGATGATCCGGACCGCCTTGTCCAGATACCTCTCCGTCTGATTCAGATTGGTGAACTCATAGCTACCCAGCCTGAAGGACCCCATCTCCGGCTCCGGAACAGCAGGCGTCGCGTCGCCGTCGGTGTTGGCCTGGGGAAGTCTGGGGCGTGCCTCGCCGGGGGTGCCGCTGGTCGTGTCTCCGGTCTGATCCGCAGTGTCAGTGACGGGTTGCCGGATGCTGTCGCCGCGGTTGTTGGTTCCGACGCTGGCGGCGAGTGCGGCGAAGTCCCCCAGCACGCCGAACCGTCCCTTGTCGGCGGGCAACAGGGCTCGCACCGGGCTGTCCTGGGCAAGCTGCTCCGCCAGCTGGGCCTTGTAAGCGTTGTACGCCCGTGCCGTATAGGAGGGATCCGTGATCGCCCTCGCCCGGTGGTCGTTGGTGACCGCGATCGAGGCCAGGTCCATCAGATAGGTATCGATCAGATCGGTGACGTCCTTGGACTTCGCACCCGCCACCCCGACCCGCGCGTGCTGCGCCATCACCCCGGCCATCTCCACCACAATGCCCCGGTAAATGCCGTGCCGAATCGTGTGCGGGAAGGCAGCCATCACGTGATCGGCCTGACCCGCCCCCAGAGTGTTCATGAAACGAGGCGTCTTCAGCGACTCCAACCCCGGCACCATCAGCGGCATGTCCCGGTACAGATCCTCCTCCTCAAGGATCCGCGCATTACCCGAAGCCAGAGGATGCAGACCGATCTCATGGGACAGCATCCCCATGATGTATCCGATGTCGTACTTCTCGAAGTAGTAACTCGCCAGAGCGATCTCGACACCGGCATCACCACGGTCGATCACATCAGCCGGAGTCTCCGTCGTCCGCACATGCAACGTGATCCGGACAGGACGACCACCGACATAGCTCTTGATCGTGCTGTGCTCGTCCAGCAACTCGACGATCCGCACCGCCTTGTCGACGTACTTCTCCGTCTGATTCAGATTGGTGAACTCGTAGTTCCCCAACTTGAAGGAGCCCATTGCCGGAGTCGGAGCAGGTGCTGTGTCCGAGTCCTGCGGAGCGTGAGCCGGTACCTCGGTGACTGCTGCCGTGCCGTCGGTGTCGGTCTGGGGCAGGGAGACCGGGTCGACCCAGATGGCCTCGCGGGTTTCCGCAACGGCGGAGTTCCGGGCCGCGGCCCACGTCTGATCGGCCTGGTCACCGTCCTGCTGCGGTGCCGGGGTCACCTCGCCGATGAGCGCTCCGAGCAGGGCCAGGTGCCGGTCGCGCAGACCGGTGGGGGCGAGGGACGAGTCTTCGGGAACCTCATTGAGGTCGCCGAGGAGGCTACCGAGGATATGGGGGCGGTGCGGGGAATCGGCATCCCGGTACTCGTCACGCAGACCCAGCTGATGGGTGAGCTCGTGTACCAACTGCACCGGGGCCGCGTCGGCCCACCAGGTCGTCTGATCCATCGCGCGGTCCCGACCCGCCAAATCCACAGTCAGGTGCGGCGCATCGGTGGGAGCCACGTGCTCGACGGTCACATGCAGTCGGTCCCCGTTGAGCAGACGGTAGTCCGGGCCGTTCAGGAACTCGCCCACACCCGCACTGAGCTGGTCGAACACGTGAGCAGCCTCGTCGTTCCCGCCGCGCAACGCGACGCGGACCGTGAGCTCGGTGACCGGCTCGCCCTGGTACGAGAACCGCCGGGCATCGAAACCGGAACGCACCACGAACCGGGGACGGCTGTCGCGCGGGCCGCCGCGCACCGGCGAGGTGACGGTGGACCCTGTCTGCGGCACAGGGTCCGTGCCGGCCTCGGGCAGTCTGGGGCGTGCCTCACCGGCGGTGTCTCCGGTCGGGTCCGGAGTGACAGTGACGGTCTGCTGGATGCTGTCGCCGGAATTGTAGGTAGCGATGCTGGTGGCGAGTTGGGTGAAGGACCGAGCGACGCCGAACAGGCTCTTGTTCGACGGCAGGAGGTCCCGAAGAGCAGTGTTCTCCGCCAACTGGGCGTGGAGCATCTCCTTGTAGGCGTTGTAGACCCTCGCCGTGTAGTTGGGTTCCTTGACCGCGTTCATCCGGTAGTCGCTGGTGACCGCGATGGAGGCGAGGTCCATCAGGTAGGTGTCGAAGAGGTCGGTGACGTCCTGGGACTTGGCGCCCGCCACCCCGACCCGCGCACGCCGAGCGAGCACCTTCGCCATCTCGATGACGATGTCCCGGTAGATGCCGTGCCGGATCGTGCGGGGGTAGGCCGCCATGATGTGGTGGGCCTGCATCGCCGAATCGGTGTTCATCATGCGGGGCGTCTGCAGGTCGGTCAGTCCCGGCACCGGCAGGGGCATGCCCTGGTACGCCTCCTCCTGCTCGGCAATGTCCGTGTTCCGGGAGGCGAGCGGATGCAGGCCGATCTCGTGGGCGAGCATGCCCATGATGTAGCCGGTGTCGTACTTCTCGAAGTAGTAGCTGGCGAGGTTGATCTGGACGCCGTCGTCGCCCAGATCGCGTACGTCGGCCGGGGTCTCGGTCGTGCGCACGTGCAGGGTGATCCGGACGGGGCGGTCGCCGACGTAGTCCTTGATGGTGCTGTGCTCATCGAGCAACTCGATGATCCGGACCGCCTTGTCCAGGTACCTCTCCGTCTGATTCAGGTTGGTGAACTCGTAGCTACCCAGCTTGAAGGGACGGAGGACGGGCTCCGGTGGGGCGGGCGTCGCGTTCGGGTTCTGCGGCGTACCGGCCGGGGCGCCGGTGGTCTCCGAGCCGTCGGTGTTGGCCTGCGGAAGTCGGGGGCGTGCCTCGCCAGTGGTGCCGGGCTGGTCCGGCGTGACGGGTTGCCGGATGCTGTCGCCCTGGTTGTTGAACATGACGCTGCCGCCCAGGCCGAGGAAATTGCCCGTGACGTTGCGCCAATTCTTGTTCGCCGGCAACAGCTCCCGCACCGGACTGTCCTCCGCCAACTGCGCGGCGAACTGTGCCTTGTACGCGTTATAGGCCCTCGCCGTGTACGAGGGGTCCTTGAACGCCTCCCTCCGATGGTCATTGGTGACCGCGATCGTCGCCAGGTCCATCAAATAGGTGTCGATCAGATCGGTGACATCCTGGGACTTCGCACCCATCACCCCAACCCGCGCATGCCGCGCCATCACCCCGGCCATCTCCACCACAATGCCCCGGTAAATGCCGTGCCGGATCGTGTGCGGGAAAGCGGCCATGATGTGGTCGGCCTGACCCGCCCCCACGGTGTTCATCAAACGCGGCGTCTTCAAAGTCTCGAGCCCCGGCACCATCAAGGGCGTGTCCCCGAACTCCCTCGCATCCCGCGGCATCCTCGCGTCGCGGGCCGCGAGAGGATGCAGACCAATCTCATGAGCGAGCATCCCCATGATGTAACCGACGCCGTACTTCTCGAAGTAGTAACTCGCCAAAGCGATGTCCACACCGGCATCACCACGATCGATCACATCCGCCGGAGTCTCCGTCGTCCGCACATGCAGAGTGATCCGAACCTGACGACCACCGACATAGCTCTTGATCGTGCTGTGCTCGTCCAGCAACCCGATGATCCGGACCGCCTTGTCCAGATACCTCTCCGTCTGATTCAGATTGGTGAACTCATAGCTACCCAGCTTGAAGGAACCCATCGCCGGCTCCGGAGCAGCAGGCGCTGTGTCCGAGTCCTGCGGAGCGTGAGCCGGTACCTCAGTGACTGCTGCCGTGCCGTCGGTGTCGGTCTGGGGCAGGGAGACCGGGTCGACCCAGATGGCCTCGCGGGTCTCGGGAACGGCGGAGTTTCGGATCGACGCCCAGCTCTGATCGTCCAGGTCGGTCAGATCGTCCAGGTCGATCAGGTCGCCGTCCCGCTGCGGCGCCGGGGTCACATCGCCGATGAGCGCACCCAGCAGAGCCAAGTGGCGATCGCGCAAGCCGGCGGAGGCGAGGGACGCGTCTTCAGGAGCCTCGTTCAGGTCACCGAGGAGACTGCCCAAGATGTGGGGGCGGTGCGGCGAGTCCGCATCCCGATACTCGTCCCGCAGACCGAGCTGGTGAGTGAGTTCGTGCACCATCTGCACCGGATCCGCGTCGACCCACCACGTGTTCTGATCCATCGCCTGGTCCCGGCCGGTCAAGTCCACGGTCAAGTGCGGGGCATCGGCGGGGTCGACGTACTCGACGGTCACGTGCAGCAGGTCACCATTGAGCAAGCGGTAGCCGGGCACGTTGAGGAACTCGTCCACGCCCGCGCCGAGTTGCGCGAAAGCCTGCGCGGCCTGCCCGTCCGCGCCGCGCATCGCGATACGGACGGTCAGGTCCGTCACCGGATCGCCGTCGTAGGTGAACCGCCGCGCATCGAACCCGGAACGCACCACGAACCGGGGCCGAGTGTCACGCGGCCCGCGTGGCTGCGCTGTCATGGGCGGCTGGGGCTGCGACGTGGTCTCGGTGCCGCCCTGCGGAAGTCGGGGACGGGCCTCGCCGGTGTCGCCACTGGTCTGCGCCGGAGCAGCGGTCTGGATGCTGTCGCCCTGGTTCTTGAACAGGGCGCTGCTGCCCAGACCCAGGAAGTTGCTCGTGACGTTGTACCAACTCTTGTCGGCCGGCAGCAGCTCCCGTACGGGACTGTCCTTCGCCAGCTGCGCGGCGAACTGCGTCTTGTACGCGTTGTAGACCTTCGCCGTGTTGCGTGGCTCCCACGCCGCACCCACACGCTTGTCGTTGGTGACCGCGATCGTGGCCAGATCCATCAAATAGGTGTCGATCAGGTCGGTGACATCCTGGGACTTGGCACCCGGCACCCCGACCCGCGCATGCTGCGCCATCACCCCGGCCATCTCCACCACAATGTCCCGGTAGATACCGTGCCGAATCGTGTGCGGGAAGGCAGCCATCACATGATCGGCCTGCCCCGCCCCCAGAGTGTTCATGAAACGCGGCGTCTTCAGCGACTCCAACCCCGGCACCATCAGCGGCATGTCCCGGTACAGATCCTCCTCTTCGGGGATCTTCGTGTTGCGGTCGGCAAGGGGATGCAGACCGATCTCATGGGACAGCATCCCCATGATGTATCCGATGTCGTACTTCTCGAAGTAGTAACTCGCCAGAGCGATCTCGACACCGGCATCACCACGGTCGATCACATCAGCCGGAGTCTCCGTCGTCCGCACATGCAACGTGATCCGGACAGGACGACCACCGACATAGCTCTTGATCGTGCTGTGCTCGTCCAGCAACTCGACGATCCGCACCGCCTTGTCGACGTACTTCTCCGTCTGATTCAGATTGGTGAACTCATAGTTCCCCAACTTGAAGGAACCCATCGCCGGCCCCGGAGCGGCGGGCACCGTGTCCGAGTCCAGGTGGGTGTCCGCGCCCGCGTCGTTGCCGGACAGCGTGCTCAGCTCGTGCGCCTCCTCCTCCGGGGGGCCCGGGAGGTCGCTGCCCGTCGGTGACGGGGGCCGCGGAATGGCGGCCGGGTCCTGCGGCGCCTTCGGTGCGGGTGCCGGGGCGTGCGGGCTCAGGGGTACGAAGTCGCCGCCCCGGCGACGGAGTCGCAGGTGGGGGCTGTCGGAGGACGGGCCGGAGTAGGTGTGCGCGGTGCCGTTTTCGTCGACCAGGGTGACGGTGGTGCCGGTCGCCGCGGCGGCCCACTTGGACATGGCGCGGTCCGCATCAGCACCCCACGGGGCCTCGGCGAGGTAGCGGCGCAGGTGGCCATCGAGCTCGGCCTGGCTCGGCGCGGGCGCGTTCGGGCCGCTGAACCGGAGGGGCGGGGGCGTGAAGAGCGCGTCGCGCTCTGCCCGGTCGTCGCCCGGTAGGCCGTTCAACCGCATCAGTCGGGTGGGCGGCGCTCCGGCGCGGTCTCGCAGCAGTTTCGCCTCGTCGCGGTCCGGTCCGGGCTGCTCCGCGGCCTGGCGCAGGGCGGTGGAGAGCGCGCCGAAGAAGCCGTTGCCACGGCCGGTGGGGGTGCCCTGGGTGTAAGTGGCGCCGTCGGGCGCGGTGAGGACGCCATCGCGGTCGAGGCGGTAGCGCGGACCGCTGCTGTCGGCGGGCGGCTGCCAGGGCAGGGTGGCGTGGCTGCGGTGTGCGGGCGGTTTCGCGGGCTGCTGCTCCGGTGCGGAGCGCGTGGTGTCGGTGCTCGACGTCCCCGTGTCGGTGCCCGAAGTCCCCTTGTCCGTAACGGATCCGGTCTCGGTCGGCGGTGCGGTGACGACCAGGGTCGGGGTGCCGACCGGGAGCGCGGCGGAGAAGAAGCCATCGGTGACGAAGAGGACCGGGTCGCGGGCCGCGTTGACGGCTGCCGGGTCGGCGCCGCGCGGCAGGAAGAGCTGCTCGCGGCCCTCCCCCGTGACCACGGTGAGCGGTGTGTTCAGGAGGCGGGCGGCGAGGGCGGGCAGCAGATCGGCGCCCCCGTTGTCACCCGGGCGGCGCTCGGGCAGGGCCTGTTCGCCCTCCGGGCGCGTCGTGTCGCTCGGCTGATTCGGGTCGTTCGGTTGCTTCGGGTCGTTCTGCGATGGCTCGCTCGCGAACGGGCGGGACAAGGCGGCGGTGGCGAGCTTCACTCGCTGCGCGGGAGTCGGCCAGAAGTTCTGCGGGAGTCGGCCGAAGGCGTCGTACTCGGCCTGCTGGGGCGGGGTGAACGTCACTCCCGCATCCTCGAGTTCCTCCGGCGTGAAGGTGTCCGCGACGTCCAGGGCGAGGGCGTCGAGCAGGTCCTCGTTGCCGTCCTGGCCCAGCGCGAAGGCGAGGCGGTGGCGGGCGGCGTCGATGGCATCCGCGGTGAGCGACTGGTCGCCGGGCGCGTTCGCGAACCGGACGGCGAGGTCGTCTCCGAGCAGATTGGGCAGGAGGTCCCGGACCTCGGCGGCGGCGAGCAGCGAGTGGAAGAACGACGCGCCGTCGTGCGGCACATCGTGCACCTCGCGCACCGTGGTTCCGTCCGGCGATGTGATGGTGCGCGGGGCCGAGTCGGTCGCATCGGTGACGACGTACGGCTTGGGCGCCTCGGAGCGCCATTCCGGCTCGACGTACTTCTGCGGCGCGTCCGGCGCCGGGGCCGAGGTGGGTCCCTGGTGGTGGGCGGTGAGGCGGGAGGCGGCGAGGTGCAGCCGGTGGTGGTCCCGGGCGGCGGCGTCGGCGTGCTGTTCCCAGCGGTGGACCTCCTGGCGGGCGGCCTGCCAGGCGACGACGGCCGGGGACCGGACCACGTCCGGCGGCAGGTCGGTCGGCGGGCCGGAGTTGTCGTCGCCGAGCGCAGCCTGCTCCTGCGCGCTCAGGCCGAGCCATGTCTCCCGGGCCCGCGCGCGGGCGTCGTAGTAGCCCGTCTCGGCCGCGGCGAGGTCGGCCGCCGCCTTGGCCTGGTCGTCCCAGGCCGTACGAACGTCTTCGGTGAAGGTGGTGTCGTCGAGGAGGCCGTGGTCGCGGGCGATGTCCTCGCGCAGCCAGACCAGTGCGGTGGTCTCGGCCTCGGCGGCGCGCGGCCCGCGCTTGGCCTTGCCGAGCGCGTGCAGCGGGCGGCTGTCGGTGAACCGGTGATCCACTTCGGCCACCGAGAGCCAGCTCACCGGCACCGCGAAGAGCATGCTGCGATCGGTGACGACCTTGATGTGCGTACCGAGGGTGGTGTCAGCGGTGCCCTTGAGCACGGTGCCGTCGTTCGCCCCGCCGACCGGGACCGTGACACCCGGGTTGGTGACGCCCGCGTTGCTGTTGCCCGCCAGCGGCGCGGTGCCGACCGCGCCCTCGACGTTGTCGGAGATGCCTGCCTCCAACGCGTCGGAGGTCTTCCGGCGTTGCATGGCCTCCATGCGCGGCTTGTTCTCCACGGCGAGCAGCCGGGCGCCGCCGCGGTGCATCTTCGCGTAGATCCGGGAGTCGGCGGTGTGGGACTGGCCGAAGAGGCGGGCGGACGACTGGGCGGGCAGCGGCGAGCCGTTCGCGCTGAGCGCCTCGCGGAAGCCGGCGGTCAGGCCGCCCTGCGCGGTGGCCTCCTGCTGGGCCTGGGCGGCGGCGGTGCCGGATCCGGTCAGCGTGGTGAAGCCCGCCATGCGTACGTGTGCGGCGAGGCTGTTGCCGGTGTGCCGTCGGCCGAGGTCGCCGTCACCGAGTCCGTCCGCACGCGCGGTGGCGAGGGTCAGGGCGTCCTGGACGTTGGCCGCGCCGAGGATGTCCACGGCGAGGATGCCCGAACCGATCTTGTCGTCGAAGGGCAGGACGTCGGAGTCAGTGTCGCCGGTGGTGTTTCCGGCGGCCGAGGTGCGCCAGGCGGCGATGCCGTCCGGGCGGGCCTGAGCTGCCGTCAGCATCCGCACCGCGCGCTCCGGCTCGGGCACGTCCTGCTCGGTGAGGGCGCCGTCGGCTCCGTCGCCGTCCGGGGTGAGCAGGCTCGCCGGGAGGATCTCGTTGAGGCTGCCGACCGCGGCGACGGCGCGGGGAGCGAGCCGGTCGCCGGTCGCGTCCGTCATGGTGACGGTCAGGGTGTAGCTCGTGACGATCTCGGCGTGTGCCTGGGTGGTGGCGATGTTCGGCATCGCGATACTGCCCGCGGTATCGGTCCGGGTGCTCGACCGCTGCTTGGCCGCGGTGCCCTGGAGGGAGGGGTTGGCGACGAGGATGCCGCTGCCCGCCGCGCGCTCACCGGCGCTGAGGGTCACGTCGGCACCGCGGTCCTGGGAGGCGCCGGTCGCGTCGTCGCGGGCGATGGTGCGGTAGTCCTCCAGCTCGTATCCGGTGCGCAGCCTGTCCACGGTGGTAGTGACCGGGGTCAGTGCGAACTTGATCTGTCCGCGGCTCCCGCCGACCGGCAGCCGGAGCGGGCTCGCCCAGTCGCGGTAGCGGACCGGCAGGGTCATCCCGCCGGTCGTCAGCTCGTGCAGGTTGGCGCGGAGGAAGTCCGGGGACAGCCGCTGGAGTACCTGCTCGCGGTCGTGCGAGGGCACTCCAATCTTCTCCAGCCTCCCCATCAGCTGATGCGCCGCGTGGCTCGCGTCGAGCTGGCCGCTGGGGTGCGTAGGGAAGCGGCGGCCGCGCAGGAAGGGGGGCAGCCGGTAGCCGCCGCCGAGGTTGTGCGGGGTGGTGGTGCCAAGGCCGTCCGGGGCGAGTCCGGACTCGATGACGTCCTGCATCGGCAGGTGGAACATCACCGCGTCGCGGATACGTTGCACCGCGGCGGCGGCCCGGCGCGGGGCGAGCCCGTGCGCGAGGCGTTCGGAGACCCGCCCGGCCGCGGAGCTGATCCCGGCTCCGGCGCGGGTGCCCACCGCGCCCATCGCGGCCGTCCAGCGGTCCCGCACCGCGACGGTCTCGGCGGCGTCGGCGACCACCAGGTACATCCGCCCGGAGTAGCTGAGGGTGGTGTTGCGTCCACGGGTGAGGGTCTGCGCGACGCTGCGGCCCTTGCCCCAGGCGTACTGGAGGGCGGTCGAGTAGGAGCCGACCACCGCCTCCTGGCCCTGGGCCTGCTTCAGCGGCATGTCGGCGCCCTGGAGGCCCAGGGTGGTGTGGGAGACGGTGCTCGCGGTGCCGTTGACGCGGTGCTCGTTGCCGATGGTGGCCTCGAGGCTGGCCGGTTTCGGGTCGCTCTTGACGCGTACGTTGTCCAGGTCGCCGCGGATCGCGGCCTTCATGTAGTGGGTCTGGAGCGGTCCGGCGCCGGTCAGACCGGTGACGCGGGAGCCGAACGGGCCCAGGTACTGGCCGAGTTGCGAGGCCACGCCGAGGTTCGCCATCGCCCGGCGCAGCGCGGTGCGCACCGGGGCCCCGGGCGCGCTGACGTGCCAGGAGGTGCCCGATGCCCGGTCGGCGGTGTCCTGCATGAGTTGCTGGCGCTGCGGTCCGCCCTCGGTGCTGAGCACCACGTTCGGGGCGCTCAGCAGTTTCCGGATGAGCTGCCGGTCCGGCGAGTCCGCGAGGGGCTGCGGGCGTGTGCCGTCGAGGAGTTGGTCCGCCTCGACGGAGGAGAGCCGCTGCGGGGCGGGTGCGGGCGTGCCGGGCTGCGGTTCGACGGGGGCGTGGCGGTCGGAGCCGTGCGCGGCCGGCACGGCGAGCTCCACCCGGCCCACCGTCTCTGTGCCCTGGGTGAACAGCGGCCGCTCCTCGGCCTTGCTGACGAAGACGCCCGCGCCGAGCACGCCGACCGTGGCGAGCCGGGCCCAGCCGCGCGGACGGCGGTGTCCTTCGAAGGTGGCGCCCAACTCCACCTGGTAGCTGTAGAGGTCGCTGCCGTTCTGGAACATCAGGTTGTCGTGGGTGACCGCGAGCGTGCTGCGGGTGGCCTTCTGTTCGGTCCTGGCGTAGCGGGCGCCGAGGGACGCGCTGCCGGCCTGCCGCGGCAGCCCGGCCCCGGGCACCTTGTCGTGGTCGCGCGGCGAGATGCCCAGCTCGACACCGCCGGAGAGAGTCGTCGACGCCTGCTGTCCCTGGCCCGAGATCTCGTAGCCGATCACTCCGTTGCGCAGCGAGCGTTCACTCATGGTGGTCTCGAACTGCCGATCGGTGAGGCGCGCCCTGAGGATGAGTGTGTGATGACCGCGCTTCACCTTCCCGTCCTCGGTGAGGGTGACCGGCACTCCGGTGGTGGTCAGGTCGTCCAGGCTCTGCGCCAGGCTGGGCCGGTTCAGCGCCTCACGCACCTGGCGGTCATTGTGCAGCGCGGTCCGCATCCGCCCGTCGCCGTACCAGAACTTGGCGAGGCGCGGGTGCCGCAGTACGAGCGGCGGGACGAACAGCGACGGGTAGGAGCGGTGCAGGGTGTCCAGGACGCTGTCGGCGAAGGCCCGCATGGGGTCCGGGGGTGCGGGTTGTTGGGACTGCGTGTCGGACTGGGTCTGCGTCTCGGTCTCGGACTGGGTCTGCGTCTGTGACTCGGTCTGCGGCTGTACCTGCGTCTGGGGCTGGGGTCGGGTCTGGGGCTGGGTCTGCTCCGGAGGCGGCTGCACCTGGGTCTGCGGGCCTACGGGACGGAAGCCCTCGGCGCGGACCTGGCCGCTCAGGTGGACCGGGTCCTCTCGGCTGAGGTACCACGGCACCGGCGGTTCGGCGTCCGGGTTGGGGCCGGCCTGGCCGGGCGTGCGGCTGTCCCAGCCCGCGAGGCGGCGGGCGTCCTGGGTGGAGATCCAGTCCAGGCTGACCACGCGGACCGGGCGGGCCGCCGACGGCAGATCGCCGGGCTTGCGCACCATCAGGGTGCGCTCCACCCGATAGAGCGCGACCGGGTGGTTGCGGACACGGCCGGTGGTCTTGCGGGCCGCGTCTGTGCCGGAGTAGTGGCCGCGCCCGGTGGTGAGGTCGGCGCGGACCAGCGGACCGCCCTGGAGGCGTACGTCGGTGTCAGGCCCGGTGAGGGTGTAGCTAGGCCCGGCGGTGACCTGGAGACCCATGCGGGTGTCACGAGCATGGCCGCGCTCGTTCTGGTACGTGGTCTGGGTGAGGTCGCGCAGCTCCGCCTTGACCGACTCGGTGACCAGGGTGGCCCGATGCGGCACCGACCGCTCCACGATCAGGTGCCCCAGCGGATGCTGTCCGCTGCCCTGGGTCAGCTCGGGTCCGGTGACCGGCCCCGAGAACCGGCCGAACAGGGCGAGCAGCCGACCCGGCCGGACGTACGAGACCAAGGTGCGGTGCGCCGAACTCCCGGGCCGCGCTCCGGAGATGGCGAGCGCCATATCCTCCGGCGAATCCGTCAGGTGCAGTCCGGTGGTGTCGGTCATCCGCGGCTCGACGCCATCCGGGAAGGTGAGCGTCTTCGGCGCCCGCTGGGGACCCGCGAAGGGCACGGTCAGGTCGTCCGGCAGCCGCCAGCTCAGGCCGTCGCGCATCGCGAACTCCGCGGTGTGTACCTGGGTGCGCTGCCAATTGGGCGTCGGCAAGGGCGCGTTGGCCGGGTCGTCCGAGCTGCTGCTCCGGCTGGAGCTGTTGTCCGGTCCGGTGGTGGCCGGGCCCGTGGTGGCCGGAGGACCCGTGATGGTGATGGCCGGTGCCTCGGTGACGCGGTCCACCCGCACCCGGTAGTGGACATCGTCCAGGTGCAGGTGCGAGCCCTCATGGGCGCGCCACTCGGTCTGGTTGTACGCCTGGGTCCCCTGCGCGTAGTCGGTCTTGCGGGTCCAGCCCAGCGAAAAACCGATCTTCACCAGCCAGTTGAGCGGCGGGCCCATGCTCAGCCCGCCGGCGATCCGTCGCCCGACGCCGACGCTGCGTCCACCGCCCGTACCTGCCTGGCCTCGCCGCATGGTGTCGAGGCGTACGGTGCCGCCGTCCACGTCGGAGAAGCGCGCCCAGCGGTGGTACGGAATGGCCTCGACCGTCATCTCATGGCCGACCCCGGACTTCTCCCGGCCCACGAAGCGCGCGCCGCGCGGGGCGGTGAAGGCGGCGGGCTGATCGGTGAGCAGCCGCAGCAGGTCCGCCTCGTCGAACTGTGAGCGCAGCTTCTCGGGAAGTTTGCTCAGGATCTCCTCGGCCACCTGCTCGGGCGAGCGCAGGCTGGTCGTGCCGAGGCCGGTGAAGAGTCCGGTCGGGCCACTCTGCGCGGTCCCGTCGTTGCGGGCGTCCGGGGTGCCGTAGTCCGGGTCGGCGTCCGGGCTGATCAGGACCGTGGGCAGTCGGCTGCCGTCATCAAAGGTGACGGTGTCCGGGACCGGGCCCGGCGGCCGGGCGTCCTCGCCGGTCAACAGCCGTGCGGGGCGATGCCGTTCGAGCTGGGTCTCCAGCGGTACGGGGTCGCCCCGGTCGGGAACTTCGCTGTCGGGGGCGGATCCCTTCGTGTCCTCAGTGGCCGGGGCAGCCGGGTCCGGGGGCATAGTGACGGCCGGGTCCGGAGTGACGGCGACGGCCGGGTCCGAGGACGTGGTGACCGCCGGATCCGGAGCGGTCGTGACCGCCGGATCCGAGGACGTGGTGACCGCCGGATCCGGAGCGGTCGTGACCGCCGGATCCGGGGGCGTGGTGGTCGAGTCCGGGACGGGAGTGAGCGGGGCCGAGGCCGGAACCAGGGCGTCGAAGTGGTCGGTGCCGTTGTAGGCCAGGTGCAGGGTGCCGCCCTGGCCGCCCGGGTTGAGGGTGTTAACGAAGGTGCTTCCCGGCGACTGCTGGTCGGGCTGGACGAGCCGCAGATCGAGGTCGAGGGTGTGTGCGAGGGCCTCCGGAAGCAGGTCGGCGAAGGGAGAGGACCACAGCGCGGGAAGTTCGGCCGCCGAGGCGACGAGCCCCTTGGCCCCCAGCCGCCAGGCGTCGGCGGGAGTAGGCGCCACGTCGACGAGGTGCGGGTAGTCGCTCTTCCGGAGGATCTGCTGCCACTGGCTGGTGTCGCCGTCGGTGACAACAGCCTGCGCGATGCCGTTCCAGAGGTCGGTGAGCCGGGTCCGCTCGGCCGAGTCCTGCACCCCGGTGACGGCACGCACCCGCAGATCGTCCACCACGGCGAACACCGGGTCGGGGATCGCCTGGGCCATGCCGTCGCCGAGCTCGGTCCCGGTGATCCGGTCGCTCAGCAGGCGGCGCAGGCCTGCGACGTTCTTCGCGGCCCACGCCGGCGGTGTTTCCCGGCTGCGCGCACTGTCGAGCAACGCCCGGAAGAGGCAGTTCCCGTTACCCGGGGTGTCGAGGCGCCGCAAGGCCAAACCATCCGCGTGCACGGTGTCCGCGGTGCCGGGCGTGGCCTTGCTGAGGAGGGCCATGTCCTCCGCGAGGCTCTCCGGGCGGCTCGGCGGGGGCGTCAAATCGGGCCTGCGACGGGCGAGTTCGGCGGTGTCATCGGAGCTGAGTTTCAGCTCCGACAGCGGCAGCGGGGTGCTCGAGAGCGACCAGGTGATCTGCGCGGAGGGCGCGTAGGCGAGACCGCGGACGTCCTCCGGCGAGACCAGGGTGGTCGGCGGGAGCACGGGAGGCGGCGGGGGCAGCAGGGCGTCGAGGGTGGTGTCGGGCCCCGCGGTCGCGCGCAACTCGGCCGCGGCGTGCAGGAACTCGGTGTACTGCTCGACAGTGGGAGAGGCGGCGGGATCGCTGTCGCTGGTGGTGGCGCTCGTCGCACCGCCCCGGTCGACGACCATCCGGCGCAGCAGGTCCGGGGTCATCCGGCCGTCGCCGTAGCGGGCCGCGGTGTCGGGGCTGAGCCAGCGCAGGCCGTCCACGTAGGCAAGACCGGCGAGCAACTCCCGGCTCTCCGGCCGCTGTTCGGTGTCCGGACCGAGGGCATCGCGCAGGGTGCGGATCTGCTGGAGGGTACGGGCCAGGGCAAAGGCGTCGGCCGGTTCAGGGCCCGCGTGCAGACCGGCGTCGCGCGCGAGCCCCTCCAGGTCGGCGCCACTGGGCTCCGGGGTGAAGAGGCGCCAGCGTCCCGGGCCGTCCGCGCCTTCGGTGAGCACCGCGCGGACGTCGCCGTCCCGGTCCAGGGCCGTACCCACTTCGGTGGTAGGCGCGTACACCGGCCGCCCGGTGCGGTTCGCCACGTGCTGTGCCACCGGCAGCCCGGCGACCGCGGGCTGCCGTCCGGTCTCGCAGGAGAAAAGCACCAGCGGCCGGTCGTTGTCGCTGTCCTGCGCCCAGGACTTGAGCACCTCGCCGAGCTGCACACCGCTGACCTTCACGGTGGGGTGTCGCGCGTCGTCGGTACCGAGCGTGACGGTACGGGAAGTGCCGTGCCCGGCGAAGTAGTCGGCGCCCCGCCCGGTGCCCGAGCCGGGGAGCGCGGTCGGCGGACCGGTGAACACCGTACGGGGAGCGGGCGGGTCCGCGGCGGTCTCCGGAGCCGGTGGGGCGGACGTGGTGCGCACGCCGCGGAAGGTGTCCTGGCCAAGGAGCGCGCGACGGCCCGCGCTGTGCGCCGTACCGTCCTCTGCCTGGCTCTGCGAGATGGTCAACGTCTGTACGGCACGCCCCGGTTGGGGTTTGACGGTCGCGTCCGGCACCAAGCGCCTCAGTTGGGCGACGGGCACCGTGTGGCCGTCCAGGGTGGTGACGGCGGACTCGCGCGCGGGCTTCCGCGCAGGGCTGTTTCCGTTGTCCGTGGTATCGCCGCTGACGACGGGACGTACGACGATCTGCCCGGTGGGCGGGAGCCCTACGGGAGGTGTCGCCGGGGAGTTGTCCGGCGCGACGGTCGAAGTCGGGGGCGGGGGCGGGGGCGGGGTGCCACCGTTACCGGGGCCGCGCCCGCCAGTTCCGTGGCCGTTGCCGCCGCCCGACTCCAGGTGCAGATCGGTGGCCGTCTCGGTCCAGGGGCGTGACAGGGCGGCGAGCTTGGTCGCGGCGGGCGGGCTGGTGTCCGCGGAGTCGGGGCCGACTCCGTTGCTCTCCAGGTAACTCGTCGGCCCCGAGACCACCTTCGGGCGCGTGACCGGGCCCGATGTCCCGGATGTGGTCGTGCCGAGGGCGTCGGCGAGCGGCAGCAGCACGTCTGCGCCGGGGAACGCGGCGTCCTGAGCAGCCGGAGTGCCGTCCGGCGTCACGGCGGTCGGCGGGCCGGTGAGCGGGCGGACCCGGACCGGGGCACCCGGACCGTCGCGGGTCAGCTCGACAGCGGCGCGTACCGGGGCCCCCGGCCCCACCTGCGCGACCGGCGGCCCGAGCACGACGGCCCGGTCGACCCCGGCCCCGTCAAGCAGTTCGGCCGCCTCCGGCGCGCCCTCCCCCGGTGGCGGAACCTCCGAGACCACGATCGTCAACGCCGGTGAGCGAGTGGCCGACGGGCTCCCGGCGAGCGGGGTGGGCCCGGCCTTCACGTCACTCAGGCCGCTGACATCGCGTACGCCGTCCGTGTCGGCGTACGAGCCGGTGGTGCTCACCTTCGGCGGAGTGCTGGTGATGTCGGCGGCGTCCGGGAGGAGGGCGCTGTCGACGGAGTCCGGCACACCGGTGCTCCCGGCCTCCGGGCCGATGTTCTCCGGAGACGAGGTGCTCTCCGTCGGCGAGGTGGTATCCAGCGGCTGCGAGGTCGACGGAGCGCTTTCGGGCGTGCTCTGGGGCTCGGTGGAGGGATCCGGGGAGCCATTGGCGGCCGGAGCCCCACCCGGCCTGGCGCCGGTACCCGTACCAGGTGTGGCGGAATTGGCGGGGCCTGCCGTGGCGGAGCTGCCCGGGCCCGGAACAGTGGAGTTGCCCGGGCCGGACGCAGCGGAGGCGCCGGGGCCGGACACCGGCGAGGCCACAGGACCAGGCGCAGCCGAAGGCGAGGGGGCTGCCCCATCGGAGCTACCCGAGTCCGGGGTAACGGAGTTGGTCGGACCGGACGCGAGCGAGGTGTCAGGGCCAGCCGTGGCCGAGGTGTCAGGGCCAGGCACAGCAAAGATGTCAGGATCAGGTGCAGCCGCGATGTCAGGACCAGACGCAACCGACTCGCCAGGATCAGGTGCAGCTGAGACGTCAGGATCAGGCGCAACCGACGCGCCGGGATCAGGTGCTGCCGAGCTGCCAGGGCCCTGGGAGGCGGCGGGGCCCTGGGAGCTGGCGGGCCCGCCCGTGTTCTGCCCCGGCGCCTCATTCGTACGGTCGCCCTGCCCGGCCACCTCGTCCGGAGTATCCAGAGTGTCCGGAGTGTTCTGAACGCCGCTCCCCGGGGCGTCCACACCCGAGCCCTCCGGAGACGCCACCGGCGCGACATCATCCGGACCGGCGGTGTGGTCCACCCCAGTGTCGGGTCCCTGGCCCACCACCGTGTCGACGCCACCCCCCGCACCACCCGTACCGAAGTGGACCGCAGCGCCGTTGCCGGAGCCATCCGCGGGGGTGGCGAGCGGCGTATCCACCGTGACCGGGGTGCCGAAGCCGTCGAGGGCACGGCGGACCCCGTCGGCGTCGATCTGCCCTGCCGGGCTGTTTCCCGCCGGGACCACCCGAACCTCGGGCACCTGCGACAGGTTGCCGTGCAGGCCGTCGCGGACGCCGATCTCGGTGCTGCCGGGAGCCTGGGAGCCGCGCAGGTCGGCGAGGTCGTGCAGGGCCTGCTGGCGGACCTCGGCGGAGCCGTGATGGACCTGCTGCCACAGGTCGTTCTCGGCGGCGGTCACGGACAGCGGGCCCGGCGAGTAGGCCGGTGGGTCCACAGTGGAGTACGGCGGCGGGTTCTCGGCGACGTAGGGCGGGGGCGACTGGTTTCCGGTGACGTCCCCGAGGCCGGTGTTCTGCTGGGTGGCAGGCGGAGGCGAGGTGAGCGCGGAACCGTCGCCGCCCGAGGTACCCGGCCGCGAGGGACCGTCGGTGCGGTCGGAGCCACCAGCGTTGCGAGAGCCCTCGGAGCCCGCCGAGTCCCCCGTATCGGAGTCGGGAGTGCCACCGGAGACGGTGGGCGGATGATTACGCATGTTGTCGATGACGTTGCGCAGTTCGGCGCCGCTGTTCATCGCTCCGCCGGTCAGCGTGGACTCGACCTGGCTGCTGATGCCCGCGCCGACGAAGGTGGACCAGCTGGTGGACCAGTCGCCGTCGAAGGCGCCCTTGATCAGGATCTCCGCCAGCGCCTCACCGGCACCGGCGGCGACGAAGTCGGCCGCCCCCTTGATCCCGTAGTGCCCGGCCAGCGCACCCGGCATGTGGGAGTAGTTGTTCAGCAGGTGGTTGTTACGCCACAGGTTCGGGTTGTTCAAGAAGGAGAGCGGGTTGTTCGTGAGGTTGGGGCCGCTCCCGAACGGGGTGGGGTCCGGGCGGTTGGTCGGCGTGGGAGTCGGCGTGGGGGTGGGCGTAGGAGTCGGAGTCGGCGTGGGGGTCGGCGTAGGAGTCGGAGTCGGGGTCGGCGTCGGCTCGGGCTTCGGTTTGGGGGTCGGCGCGGGCTCAGGCTTCGGCTTGGGACTCGGGCCACTGCCGCCGGGGCCGAGACCCGAGGTGTCCGGACCGTTGGGGTTGTTGTTCTTGAAGTCGTTGCCCGGGCCGTTCTTGAAGAAGTTGTTGTCGTAGCTGTTGACGATGTTCTTCGCGAAGCCGTTGAAGATGCTGGTGAGGCCACCGGCGGCGGCGCCGAACGCCGCTGACTTGAGGATGTCGTCCCAGTCGAACCCGTCGGGGCGGCGGTCGTTCGGGGCGAAGTTCATCATCGCGAGCCGCACCGCGAAGGTGGTGAACGCCTCGGCGAACGCCTCGGTCAGCGAGGGCGCGATGTGCAGCCGCTGGAGCAGATGGCTGAGCGTGGTGAGAATCATGAACCGGCTGCGCATCTTGGCCAGCAGGATCTGACTGGCCGACGCGCCACCGGTGAAGAAGGACATCGCCAGGTAGATGGCGATCTCGATGAGCAGCCGGATGATCTCGGCGATGACCTGCCACTTGGACTCCATGATGTCCATGGAGGTCTTGCGCCGGCCTTCCGCGATCTTCTCGAGTTGCTCGGCGAAGTCGAGAAGGTAGTTCTTGCCGCCGTCGTTGGTGAGCGTGCCCATCGCCTGCGCGTACGACTTGGACAGGTCGTCCGGCATCGACTCGGCGATGTCGTGAACCGACTTCGTGATCAGCGACGACATTCTGTCGAGCTTCCGGCCCAGGCCGGAGTAGGGCATCCGGCTGTCATAGGCGAGGTCCTCGTCCGCGTCGATGAGCCTTTCCCCGGTGAGGATGAAGATCATCGCGTTGACCTCGGGCGAGACCTGGATACTCATCGGGGTCCGTCCTGTGGGCCGCGTCGGCAGGACGGAGCGGCTCCGTCCTGAGGGTCACGTGAGCAGGACGGGGCGACCGCTCCCGGCGTGGTGCGGGAGCGGCCTGCGGTGCGATGGTCAGCGGCGTCCATGCCCGCCCGAGTAGCCGTCAAGACCATTGGCGTCGATGCGGTTCTTGCCCTGCTCGATGTCCTCGATGTTGCGGTCGCGGGTGCCCTGCATCATGCGGACCTGGCCGACCGTGGCATCGGTGATGCTCGTCAGGGCATCACGGATGGACAGCATGGTGTCCTTGGTGGTCTGCCGCTCCTTCTGCTCCTGCGGCTTGGCCTTCTCGGCGAAGTCGCCGCTCGTGCC
This sequence comes from Streptomyces sp. NPDC031274, assembly GCF_055570235.1. Lineage (NCBI taxonomy): Bacteria > Bacillati > Actinomycetota > Actinomycetes > Kitasatosporales > Streptomycetaceae > Streptomyces > Streptomyces sp. NPDC031274. The sequence continues at coordinate 41,609 of NZ_JBVIHP010000008.1, forward strand.
GGGCCAGCTGACCGTGGGAGCGAGCTCGTCGAGGAACTCCTCGGTCATGCTCCTGGCCAGGGTGCCGATCTCCTCCAGCTGCTCCGCCAGGGCCTCGATGCGCTGCGGATCGGCGTAGTACCGCTCGCCCATGGTCAGTTCTCCCCGTCCTCGCCGATCGCGTCACGCCAGGCAGGGGTCGGCTGACCGCCGCGTGCCGTGTCCTCGTTGTCCTCGCGGAGCACCTCGGGACCGAAGATCCGCTCCCAGTCCAGCTCGAAGCCCTTCAGCTCGGGTACCTCGCTGCTGGGTTCGGTGAAGGGCGCCAACGCCTTCATCACGTGGCGGTTCATCTTCAGGCGTGCGGCGTTCGCCGACTCCAGGACGCTGGCGGCCAGCTCCTGGGGGGACATGTCGCGGTACTTGTTCTCCAGGAACTCGATCCCGGTCAACTCGCCCTGCGGGCCCACGGTGGAGCGGACCGCGCGGTCGGATGAGAGCACGGCGAACGACGAATCGCGCAGCTCGCGCTCGGTGCGCGCGACGCCCTCCTGGGCCGTCCGGAGTTCGGCCATCGCCTTCTCCAGACGCTTCTCCAATGGTTCCATCAGGTCCGCGCCTCCCATGCGCCTCGGTCTTCCCCTACGCCCGGACCGGGTCCGCGCGTGTCAGGTTCTGGTCCCACGTACATCAACTGTGCACATGATCTTGCCTGGTGAGAGCCGGTTACGGAAGCGGGGACCGAATGGGATTCGTCTCTCCGCGGTGTCCGAACCGGGGCTCCGGTCGTCATCGGCCGATGACGGACGGGGTTCCACCCTCCTCGGTTCCCCATACGTCGGCGTCCTCTTCCAGATAGTCGGCGGAGGTGGTGGCCCTTCGGCCCGACTCCGCCTCCTCCTCGGAGCTGTCGCCGCCGGTGGTCGTCACCCGGGAGGCCGGCGCCAGGAAGGTGTCGCTGTCCTCCTGACGGTTCCACGGGCTGCGCCTGCTGCGGCGGTTGCGCCGCTCGCTCTCCTCCACCGCGTCGACCAGCACGGAGCGCACCCGCTCGCCGTTGCCCTTCTCGCCGCCCGCGCCCATGCCGCCCATGCCGCCGCCCATCGGCATGCCGGGCGAGCCGGGGGTACCCGGGGCGCCGGGTGTGCCGCCGGAACCCGAGGAGCCAGCGGCCGGGTTGTCCGCGGAGGCGCCGTCGGACAGCGGGGAAGCCCCGCCCGCGCCGAGACCGTCCAGCGAACCGGAGCCCCCGGAAAGACCGGAAAGACCTGCGCCGGCGCCGACGGACACCGGGCTGCCGCCGCCCGCGCCCACTCCGCCGCCGCCGCTGCCACCGGTGTTCAGATCGGGGAGCGTCACGTCCCGGTTGGTGGTGCCGCCCCCGCCGCCTCCGCCCACGCCGTTGGGGATGTCGAGGTTGTTGGGGATGTCCAGGTTGTTCTTGTCCCCTACGGAGTTGAGGTCGTGCAGGTCGATCGTCTTGGTGCCGCCCTGCGGGTCGGTGAGGGTGGCGATGCCGGTGTCCGGATTGATCTTCTGCGTACTGCCGTCCGGGAAGGTGGTGACCGGCTCGCCGTTGTCGAGGGAGGTGATGGAGCCGTCCGGGTTGGTCACCTTCGCCCCGTGGGTGAGATCGGTCAGCTTGGTGCTGCCGTCCGCGTCGGTGCTGGTGAGCATGCCGGTGTCCGGGTCGAAGGTGGCCTTGCCGCCTTCCGCGAACTTGGTGGTGAAGTCGTTGCCGTCGAGCGAGGTGTGCCCGCCGGTCGGAGTCTCCAGGCCGGACTGGTTGTTGTTGATGTCCCCGAGATTGTTGAGGTCCCCGAGGTTGCCGAGGTTGTTGGGGTCCCCGAGATTGCCCAGGTTGCCCAGGTCGCCGTTCGACTGAGTGTCCATCCTGGAGTTGATGTCGCCGAGGTCGCCCAGGTTCCCCACGCCGTTCCCGCTGTTCCCACCGTTGAGGTTGCCCAGGTTGCCGAGGTTCTGGGTGGTGGTTTTGCCGTCCGGGTCGGTGGTGACCGCCTGGCCGGTCGTGGGGTCGACGTCCTGAGTGGTGCCGTCGGGGAAGCTGGTGGTCAGCTTGCCGTCGTCCCCGAGCGAGGTCACTGAGCCGTCCGGGTTCGTCACCTTGGTGCCGTCGCCCAGGTTCTGCGTGGTGGTCGAACCGTCCGGGTGTGTGGTGGTGAGCGTCCCGCTGTCGGGGTCGAAGGCGCTGCTGCTGCCGTCCGGGAAGTCGGCGGTGACTGTCTTGTCGTCGCCCAGCTGAGTGCTGCCGCCGGTCGGGCTCTTGAGGGGCGTATTCGCACCGCCGTTGATCCCACCGAGCCCGCCCCCGCCGGGGCTGTTCAGGTTGCCGAGGTTGCCCAGATTCTGGGGAATCGGGGGTGCGGCGGCGGGTTGCTGCGTCCCGCCACCACCCGGGCTGTTGAGGCCGCCGCCGGGGCTGTTCAGGTTCCCGAGGTTGCCCAGGTTCTGCGGGATCGGGGGCATCGCGACGGACTGCTGCCCCCCGCCACCGCCAGGGCTGTTCGAGTCGCCGAGGCCACCGCCAGGGCTGTTCGAACCGCCGAGGCCACCACCCGGGCCGTTCAGGTTTCCGAGGTTGCCAAGGCTCTCGGTCGGCGGCTTGTTCGCGTTGTTCTGGTTGCCCGGATTCAGCAGGTCGTCGAGGTTGAGCTTCTGGTTGCCCCCACCACCGCCAGGACTGTTGAGGCCGCCGAGGCCGTCCTTCAGGGCATTGCTGTTGGCTTTGGCCGCGGCCTCGGCTTCCGCGCGCGCCTTGGCCGCGTCCGCCTTGTCCTCCGCACGCTGCTTCTTCAACTCGTCAGCCGCCGCCTTCGCGGCCGCCTTGTTCTCCTCGTTCGCCTTCTTCGCATCGTCAGCCGCCGCCTTCGCGGCCGCCTTGTTCTCCTCGTTCGCCTTCTTCGCATCGTCAGCCGCCGTCTTCGCGGCCGCGGCGGCGTCCGCGTTCGCCTTGTTGGCCGCGTCAGTTGCGTCGTCCGCCTTCTTGTCCGCGTAGTCCTCCGAAGCCGTGCTGGTCGTCTTCGGCTTGGGGATGTTTTCGGAGAAGTCCTTGCTGAGGTCGATGAAGTGGTTGTTCAGGCGGGACTGCACCTTGGCGGCTTCCTCGCCCAGGTACTTGTCGACACCCTGGGACCAGATCTCGACCGCCTTGTCGCCGACCTTCGTCCAGGTGGCGGAGTCAGTGAGGTCGCCATACTCGTGCACCTGCGTGAAGTCGCCGTGCGGGCTGTGCATGTAGGTGGTGTAGTAAGGACCGATCGCCTCGATGTCCGTCTTCTTGACGTTGTTCTCGTTCACCCACGTGGCGAGGTCGTCCAGGACGTAGCGCAGTACCTGATGCGGGTCGTAGTGCGGGGAGTTGGCCCACTTCAACCACGCGGCGAGCAGATCCCTCGCGGCGTCTTCCAGGTACGTACGGCCCAGTGCGAGCGCGCGTGAGTACACCGTGCCTTCGGTGCTGGTGCCGCTGCCGCCGCCGACGGCGGAGTTGAAGGTCTCGACGTAGTTGTCGTAGTTCTCGCGGATCTTCTCGAGCAGGCTGCGGAAGACGTCCGCCGCCTCGCCTTTCCAGCTCGCGTCGTCCGCGCCGAAGCGGTCCTCCCACTCCTTCAGGAGCGGCGCTTGGTCCTTGAAGAACTTCGCGGCGTAGTCGAAGGACTTCCCGGTGTCGTCGAAGGACTTCAGGATCACGGCGTCGTTGCCCGGAACGGGCAGCTCGCTGAACTTGGTGCCCTCCGTACTGCCCTCCAGCAAAGCCATGAGCGCCGCCCGCGGTCCGTTCATATACTGGGCGAGTGGCCGACTGTCCATCTTGTCGTCGTTGTAGTCCGTGAACTCGCCACCCGACCGGACACTTGCGGTGTTCACGTTGTCGGAGCCCGCGGAGGCGAAGATGACCTCGTCACCGGACTTCACGCGGCCCTCGAAGACGATCCGGGCCTGCTTGACGACTGTCTTGTCGCCTTTGTCGAAGAACCAGATGTCGTAGTCGTCGTCCGAGTTCATCGCGAAGCCGGTGGAGTCCTCGACGGCCTGCTTGATGCCCTTCTCCTGGAAGTCCATCCGGAAGAGCTTGCCGCCCTTGTCGGAGCGGAGCGTGTCGAAGAGCTTGGCGCGTTCCGGCACCGGGTAGCCGGTGATGTGGGCGACCAGGAGGGCCCACGTGTCGGTCGGCATCTCTTTGGCGTCGGCGACGTACTTGAGGTGCTCGTCGTGCTTGTCGTCGATGCCTGTGTCTTCCGCCACCGGGCGCCCTTTCTGATCTGTTGTCGTCCGTACCGACGCACCCCGTCCTCGTGGGGGTGTACGGCCGGATGTTTCTCACGCGGGCGCGCCGGGCGGCCGTGGCCACGGCCGCTGCGCGCGGCACGGACTCAGGAGTCTCAGTCGTCCGAGCTGTCGGTGCCGCCACTGCTGCCGGCGGTGAGTGTGTCGACCTCTTCGAAGCTCTGGAGCAACGTCTTCGCGTCGATCGCTTCCAGGTTCTTGTCCTTGGTCTTGTTGGCCTCGTCGATGGTGTCGGTGAGCGCCTCTTTCAACTCCTCGAAAAGCTTGACCTGGTCACCGAGCAGTTTGTCGACGGCCGTGGCCGCGTCGGTGACGCCCTTGATCAGCTTCGGCCCCGAGACCAGGGGCTCCGTGAGCATCTTGCCGATGCGCAGAAACTGCTTGTCCTGCACGAGGTTGTCATCGGTGGTCTTACCATCGATGAGCTCTTCGAGCGTGCGGACGCCGGCCTTCGAGCCGTCCTCGCGGTGCGTCTTCGCGCGGTTGTGCACCGCCTGTACCTCGTTGTCGCGGAAGTTCTCCATCTCCTTGAGATTGAAGTGCTTGACGTCGGCTTTCTCACCAGCCATGGGACGCTCTCCTGCTGCTCGGTGCCGGTCGGGGGGGACGGGATGGTCCGGCGGGCGCCGTGCGTACGGGCGCCCGCCGGACCGGTGGGTGCGGCTGGGCCTAGCGGGCCCGCACACCACCCCAGTTGTCGGCGCTCTTGCGCTCGTCGCGGGAGTGATTGTCGTGGATGGACTGGATCAGCTCACCGTTGTCACCGAGGAGCCGGGCCATGTTCTTGGTGGCCTGGTCCCACTCCGCCTGGACCTCACGGTACTTTTCCTGGTCCGCACCCTCCCAGGAGTTGACGAGCGGCTTCAGCTCGTCCTCCAGGTTGTTGAGGGTCGTGATGATCACCTGGGTCTGCTCCATCAATTCCTCGATGGCTTGCTGGACCTTGGGGTATTGCAGGTCGATGATGCCGTCGGCCATGACGTCTCCTCTCGAAGTCCGGGCGCGCGCCCGGGAAGCTCACGAAGTCCGGCCTCACATGAGGGGCCGGTACCGCGGTGGGGGTCAGCTCAGTGCTTCGAAGACACCCTGGCTGGTCTTGCTGTTCAGAACCTCGGTCAGGTCCTGGTTCTCCTTCGCCAGGCGGTTGGCGGAGGTCACGTTCTCCTGGAGCGCGTCGATCATCGTGCTGATCTGGACGACGACCTTCTGCGCCTCGGAGTTCCAGCTGCGGAAGAGCTTCAGGAGGGCCTGGCCCTCGTCACCGCCGACGCCCGAACGCGCGGCGATCTCGGCGACGTTGTTCTGGACCTTCTCGACCTGGCCCCGGGCCGACTCCAGGGAGGTGACGCCTCCCAAGCCCTTGGCATAATCCGCTTTCCTTGCGGCGCTGTCCGCCATGTCGCGCTCCTTTCGTTCAGGCGCGTGCATCGCACCGTTCCTCGCTGAGGCTAGAGAGAACCCAGTGTTTTGCGCAACGCGAGTGGGGAAGATCTGAGCATCGGCCGACCAGCGGAATTCAGCTCTATGTCACCGGAGTTGTTGCAAGATTGCAGCGGAATGAACACATGTGTCGGCCGATCGGGCGGGCGCGATGTGGAGTTCGGCTCCGCGGATCGCGAAACGGGCGGAAGGCGGGCACGCGAAGAGACCGAACGGGCATGGAGAAAGCCCCGATTCGGACCTTGACCCGGAATTCCGTCGACGAGGCCGCCCCACAGGAACATCTGAGCTTCTGCTGAGCTTCGCGCGTGTGCGTCCGGCACCGTGAAGACGCCGATGTCTTCACTAGATTCACACTACACGAGTCGGATCGATCCCGACTTTTCCCCGCGATCGTCCCCTTTCCTTTTCTTCGGCGCGCTATGTACGTCTTGCCCGAATCCGTACGGTGTGTCAACTGCGAGATGCGGTCGACGTCTTGTCCGCGTCATCGTTCTCACCGTCCTTCTTCTTCGTCCGGTCGGCGCTGCCGCACGCCGGAGCCGTGACCTTGGGCTTGGCGGCGCCGGACGCGGCGGCCGGGTCGAGGTCCGCGCCGGTCGGCAGGGACGCGAGGAGCGGTGCCGGGACCGAGTCGATGTCCCCTGCCTCGTACCCGAGTGCTTCCAGCGATTCCTTGGCCGAGAGGCGGTACTTCACGCCGTTCTCCGCGACCAGGTAGGTGGTTCCCGCGTGCGCGGCGCCACTCGCGTGCAGGGCCCGGACCAGGGCGCCGTGACCGGGTCGCACGATCGTGGCGTCCGTGGGGACGCAGGCCGGGCTCAGCGGCTGGGCGGCGCCCTCCGACACCGCCACCGGGGCGAGCCGGGACAGCGGCACGAGCACCGACCGGATCCGTGCGCCGCCCTCGCCGCCGTCCACCTGCGCGCAGAGCGCGCTGCCGCGCGTCGCGGACTGCGGGGTCGGCGGCGCGTCCGGCAGCTCCGCGGACGCGACGGGGCCCGGGTTCTTCGCCCGGTGCTCGCGCAGCACGGCCGCACCGACCGTGCGCACCTCGGGCGACTCCCCCTGGTAGGCGTCCTTCTGGGTGGCCGGGTCGCCGAGCACCAGAGCGGCGCCGAGCCGGGTCAGCGGCACCGTGCCGTCCTTGCGAAGGAGGTGGTAGGTGCTGTCGCCGCCGGGCACGCTGACCTTGAACAGCTGGCCGATCCGGCTGGCCTCGCCCCCGAGTTCGGGGCCCGCCTCGCCGCGGCCGGGCACCTCGGGCGGCGCCAGGGCCGGTCCCGGCGCCAGCGCGTCGAGGAAGGCCGCCGAGACCGGCATCGGCTGCTTGGAGCCGTAACCGAGCGCGTTACGGGCGTCGGACGCACGGTCGAGGGCCAGCCTGCTCCCCCGCCACACCAGGTACTCGGTGCCGTTCGGGCCGCGTACGAGCACCCCGCGGTCGCTGCCGACGTCACGGGAGTTCAGCGGCGCCCCGGCCACGACACTGGTGGCCCCGGGCTTGTTCACCCCGGTGTCCGCCACGGCACCGGAGGTGTCGGGCAGCGCCCCGCCGGGCCCGGTGACGCACATGTGCCAGGCGCCGGAATCGAGTTGGCCCGCGCCGGGCACGGTGTCCGGAGCCCCGGGAATGCCGACCGGGGCGCCCACCGGGACGCCCTCCAACGAGGCGGTGCGGACGTCGACGGCCGCCAGGTCGGAGCCCCCGATCAGCCGCGCCGACGCGTAGTTGCGCACCGGGTGCAGGGTCCCGTCGGTGTCGGTCCACAGGTAGCGGGCGCCGGTGTCGCTGTTGACCACCAGGTGCTTGCCGTCGCGCCAGCTGTCGTTCCCGCCGGGGCGCAGCAGGCCGTAGACGGTGGTGATCGCACCGATCAGGACGGTCACAAGGACGCCGAAGATCACGCCGCGTGTGGTCCGCCCGAGCGGGCTCTCCGGGGCGTCCGGATCGGCCGTCAGCAGGCCCGAACTGAGCCTGCCCATCATGAAAGTGTGGGCGTGTACCTGGTCTCGTTTGGACTGCACGGCCTCTCCTACGACTCCTTCTCCGTGTCCCGGTGTGCGGGCTCTTTACCCCGTGTACGGGATCCCTCCGTCCCGGTGCGCTCAGCCGAACAGGCCGCGCAACCAGCCGAAGAGGCCCGCGACCCAGAGACTGAGCGGCAGCAGCGCCACGGCGAAGAGGGTGTGCGCGAGTTCCCCCGCACGGCCCCAGTACGGCAGCACCCGGCGGCCGGGGATGATCCAGGCGGCGACCACGAGTCCGGCAGCCGCGGCGAACAGCACCGCGAAGACCACCAGGCGGCCGGTGCCGTCGCTGTCCACCGCCCAGGCGCGGGCGAGGAGCAGCAGCCCCCAGACGCCGGGAACGGTCAGGGTCAGCCGCTGCCCGATGTGGACAAGGCCGCGGCAGTGCAGGAGGAGGAGCAGGCTCAGCACGAGGGAGGCGAGCACCTCGGGCAGGCTCGGGCTCTGGGTGAGGACGGTCAGGGCCGCCGCCGCGATGGTGCCGGTGGCGGCGAAGAGCGCGGTGACCCAGCGCCCTGCCAGCTCGGTGCGCTCGGCGACCTCGTCGCCCGCGTAGGGCTCGATGCCCTCCTGGAGCTGGGCGGCGGTGGAGGGCAGCGCGGGCAGCCGCAAGCCTGCCAGTTTGAAGGCGAAGGGTGCCACCGCCCCGGCGGCGAGCGTGACCACCCCTGCCACCAGGGCCACCGCGGCCGAGGCGCCGAGGCCGGTGTACCCCATCAGGGCCCCGGCGATCGCGGTCGCCACCGAGACGAGCGCGGTGGCGAGGAGGGCCGGGGCGCCGACCGCGGTGGCGGCGAGCGCGAGGACCGCGCCGCCCGCGCCTGCCGCGCCCGCGGCGAGCAGCCGCGCTCCCGCGACCCGGACCGCGTCCGGGCCGCTCAACTCGCCGCCGGGCAGCAGCCAGCCGGCCAGGGCCAGACAGGGCGCGACAAGCAGGCCGAGCGCGTTCGCGGAGAGCCGGTCGCCGACCGCGCGGCTGGCGGAGCCCGCGCCCGCAAGCATCAGCAGCCCGGCCAGGGCCGCGCAGACAGCCCTGAGGGAGCCGGATTCGGTCACCCCGGGCCAGAGCACCAGCATGAGGGCGACCACCACGGTCGCCACCGCGGTGCCCACCAGGAGTCCGCGGGCCGCTCCGGGGTGCCAGGTGTGCAACCGTCGGCCCGCGGTGTCGGCTATCCCGTCCACCAGGTCGTCGAGCCGCGCCTCGGGCAGCGCCTCGGTGTGCGGGCGCAGGTAGAGCACGGCGCCGTCGGCCAGCCCGGCGCGGGCCAGGGTGGTCTCCTCGTCGAGCGGGGCGTCACCGAGCTGCTGGAGCACCCAGCCGGCGTGGTCGAGACCCGCCTCCTCGACCTCCTCGCCGACATAACGCAGCAATGTGGGCAGGAGATCGGCGACCGGCACATCGGCGGGCACGGCGAGATCGACGGACACGCTCGGCGCACGTACGGTCAGGCGGCACAGTTCGGCCACCGCACTGTCGGTCATCAGCTGAACTCTCGTCTTCCGTGAAGGCTTTGTCTGGAGGACTTCCCCGGGAGTGGGGTCGTGCGAATAGTACGGAAGACGCACGCGGCCAGGAACGGGGGTGCCGGGCCGGGGAATTGTCTCCGCGCCGACCGTGAACACCGCCCCGCGTGGACAGGTCGCGTTCCGTGAATGCAGACTACTGCCTACGCCCACCGGGTCGTACTACGGACCGGTTCCATTGTCCGGCAGAGAGTTGTCCATCAGGGGAGTTGCCCCTCCCTCGCTATCCACCCGAATCTTTCACCCGGCGTTCACCGCGTCACGCGGGACCGGGACAATCAGCGCGGTGCGGGTCTTTTCCCGCTGCCGAGAGCCCCGGTATTCGCTGCGGGCCTAAAAGCCAGTGAAACCGGAGGTTCTGTTCCTTGAGCGTGGTGCTGTTTCGCCGGCCGGCCCGCAGACGCGGACCGGAGATGCCCGAAGGGCAATTGACCCTTCAGGAGCCGCCGGTCCTTGCCGAGACGGTTCCGGACACCTCGGCCATATGGACCTATTTGCCGATGGCGCTCATGTCGGTCTCGATGATGCTGATGTTCCTGCGCCCCGGCGGTGGGAACGGCGTCTTCATGTATCTGGCGATGGGCGTCATGGCGCTCTCCGCCGGTGCCATGCTCCTCGGCCAGATCATGCGCAAGTCCAGCGAGCGCAAGCAGCGCCTGAAGGGCGAACGCCGCGACTACCTCCGTTACTTGGCGCAGATCCGCAAGCGGGTCCGGGTCACCATCACGGAGCAGCAGCGGGCGCTCGCCTGGCGCCACCCGGAGCCCGCGTCGCTGCGCTCGCTGGCCCGCACCTCACGGCTGTGGGAACGCCGCCCTGCCGACGAGGACTTCGGCGAGATCCGTCTGGCGGTCGGTGAACAGCAGCTGGCGCTCGCCCTGAACCCCGTCTCCACCCGCCCGGTGGAGGACCTCGAACCCCTCTGCGCCCACGCCCTGCGCCGCTTCATCCGCGCCTACTCCACGATCCCCGAACAGCCCCTCGGCCTCTACCTGCGCTCCTCCGCCAGGGTCCTGCTCCGCGCCGACGAAACGCCCGGCACCGAAACCTCCGAAGCCGACACCGAAGCGGTACGCGCCCTGGTCCGGGCCATGCTCGGCCAGCTCGCGGTGTTCCACGCGCCCGAGGAGCTGTGGATCGCCTTCTGCGTCAGCGACGAGCGGCGGCCCGACTGGGAGTGGGCCAAGTGGCTGCCGCACGCCCTGCACCCGTACGAGGAGGACGGCGCGGGCCAGGTCCGCCGGATCACCGCCGACCTCACCGAGCTCGACGATCTGCTCGGCGCCGAGTTCGCCGAGCGCCCCGGCTTCGACCCGGAGGCCCGTCCCGGCCGTGACGAGCCCTACACGGTCATCGTCCTGGACGGCGTCACCGTCCCCGAGGGCCACCGCTGGGAGGGGCACGGCTACCGCAACGCCCTGGTCCTGGACGTCTCCGGGGCGCTGCGCTGGCGTCCCGGCCGCAACACGCTGCGGCTGACCGCGGGGCCCGACCAGGTCAGCCTGGTGCGCACCGACCGCAGCCGCAAGGAGCGCTCCGTGCCGCTCGGCAAGCCCGACCGGCTCGGCAGGCACGGCGCCGAGTCGCTGGCCCGGCTGCTCACCAGCCGCCGGATCAGCCTGGGCAGCGACATCGCGCAGCCGCTCGACAGCGACGTCGAGCTGACGACCCTGCTCGGCATCCCCGACCTGCACCGGCACGACCCGCAGGCCCTCTTCGCCCGCAACACCGGCTCCGCACGGCTGCGGGTGCCGATCGCGGTCGGCGTGGACGGCCGCCCGGTGGAGCTCGACATCAAGGAGTCCGCGCAGGGAGGCATGGGCCCGCACGGCATGCTCATCGGCGCCACCGGCTCCGGCAAGAGTGAACTGCTGCGTACGCTCGTCCTCGGCCTCGCCCTGACCAACTCCTCCGAGACGCTCAACTTCATCCTGGTCGACTTCAAGGGCGGCGCCACCTTCCTCGGCCTCGAGGAACTCCCCCACACCTCCGCCGTCATCACCAACCTCGCCGACGAGGTCGCCCTGGTGGAACGTATGCAGGACGCCCTGCACGGCGAGCTCATGCGCCGTCAGGAACTGCTGCGCTCCGCGGGCAACTACACCTCCGCCCTGGAGTACGAGCGGGCCCGCGCGGCCGGGGCCGATCTCGCCCCGCTGCCCAGCCTGTTCGTGGTGGTCGACGAGTTCAGTGAGCTCCTCTCCGCGCACCGGGAGTTCATGGACCTGTTCGTGATGATCGGCCGCCTCGGCCGTTCCCTCGGCGTACACCTGCTGCTCGCGTCGCAGCGCCTGGACGAGGGCCGCATGCACCAGTTGGAGAGCCACCTCTCCTACCGCGTCGGTCTGCGCACCTTCTCCGCGATGGAGAGCCGGGGCGTCCTCGGTGTGCCGGACGCCTACCAACTGCCGGCTCAGCCCGGCAGCGGCTTCCTGAAGTCCGGTGTGGAGTCCCTGACCCGGTTCCGCGCCGCCTACTCCTCCGGCACCTACGCGCGCCGCACCGGCGCGGTGGTCCAGGCCCGCGTCGCCAGCCAGGTCGTACCGTGGACCAGTGGCTGGGTGGTGCCGCGCACCCTGGAGGCCGCGCCCGAACCGGAGCCGGAGGTCGAGGAGAACGGCCCCGAGGAGACCCTGCTCGACGTGGCCCTCGACAGGCTGCGCGACGCGGGCCCGGCCGCCCATCAGGTGTGGCTGCCGCCGCTGAAGGAGCCCTCGCCGCTCGACGCCCTGCTGCCCGGCGTCGTGCCCGTCCCCGGGCGCGGCCTCAGTGCCGACGGCTGGTCCGGCACCGGCAAGCTCCGCGTCCCGGTCGGCCTGGTGGACAAGCCCTTCGAGCAGCGCCGCGACCCGCTGGTGGTGGACCTCTCCGGGGCAGGCGGCCATGTCGCCATCGCGGGTGGTTCGCAGAGCGGCAAGTCCACCCTCGCCCGCACCCTGATCAGCGCTCTCGCCCTCACCCACACGCCGGCCGAGGTCCAGTTCTACTGCCTCGACTTCGGCGGCGGCGGGCTCTCGCAGCTCGCCGGGCTCCCGCATGTCGGCGGTGTCGCGGCACGGCTCAACCCGGAGCGGGTGTACCGCGCCGTCGCCGAGGTCATGACGCTGCTCGCACGCCGTGAGCAGTTCTTCGTCGACCACACCCTCGACTCCATGCAGTCCTACCGTCGGCGCCGGGCCGCCGGGGAGTTCCCCGACGAGCCCTTCGGCGACGTGTTCATGGTGATCGACGGCTGGTCCACGGTCCGTCAGGACTACGACAACCTGATCCCGAAGTTCAACGAGCTGGCGGCCCGTGGTCTCAACTACGGCATCCATCTGCTCATCACCACCACCCGCTGGGTGGAGCTTTCGGCCCAGGTCCGTGACCAGGCCGCCACCCGCCTCGAACTGCGGATGGGTGATGCGATGGACTCCGAGATCGACACCCGCAAGGCCCGCTCGGTGCCGCGCAGCGGCGGCCGCGGCATCACCGCCGACAGCAAGATGCACTTCCTGGCAGGTCTGCCCCGCATCGACGGGAGCGGCTCCCTGGAGGATCTCGGCGACGGTGTCGCCCACCTCGTCGCCGAGGTGTCCCGGCACTGGACGGGCGCGCCGGCCCCGCAGGTACGGATGCTGCCGCACCGGCTCCCGCTCGCCGAACTCCCCGCGCCCGAGGCCACCGAGGGCGGCGGCATGCGCCTCCCGCTCGGCATCGACCAGGACGCGCTCGAACCGGTCTGGCACGACTTCAGCCGCACCCCGCACCTGATCGTGGTCGGCGACACCGAGAGCGGCAAGACCAACATGCTGCGCCGCATCACCCAGGGCATCACCTCCCGGTACACGCCCGACGAGGCGAAGATCATCGCGGTGGACTACCGACGTACCCTGGTGGACACCATCCCCGAGGAGTACCGCATCGGGCACGTGATCTCCCTGGACAACCTCAAGGAGACCATCGAGGGCGCGGCCCGCGCGATGAAGACCCGCATCCCCGGCGCCGACATCGCCCCTGGCCGCATGCGCCAGTGCGACTGGTGGACAGGGCCTCGCCTCTTCATCCTGGTCGACGACTACGACATGGTCTCCGGCAGCTCCTTCCAGAGTCCCTTCGAGCCGCTCTTCGAGCATCTGACGCTGGGCTTCGAGACGGGTCTCCATCTCGTCGTCGCCCGCAGCGCCATGGGCGCGGGACGTGGTCTCAGCGACGGGCTCATGCGTCGCCTGGACGAGTCCAACAACCCGGCCGTCCTGCTGTCCTGCCCGCCCACCGAAGGCCGCCTCTTCGGCAACGCCAAGCCCCGCAACCTTCCCCCGGGCCGTGCTCTGCACATCGCCCGCCGCAAGGAGCGTCTGATGCAGACGGCGCTGGTGGAGGAGAACCCGGGGCAGAGCGACTGAGGAATCTCTGAGTACGAACGGAAAGTGGGGGCCACCTTTTGGTGGCCCCCACTTTCCGTTCGTACTCAGTCCTGCGCCGGTCCTCCCGCGCCTGCCGGACGCCATCCCCTTCTGCGGGCCCTGGGAAGCGCGAAGGCTCCCCAGAGGATCGCGAGGACGGCGGCGGAGCCGAGCAGCACGAAGAGGGTGGCGCGGCCGGTCGCGCGGTCGGCGGCGGATGTGTCGCGGACGGCCACGGGTTCCGCGGCGTGCCTGGCGCCGGTGGGGGCGCCGGAGTCGCCGAGGACCGTGGTGACGGCGGCGTAGGCATCCAACTGGGGGATGTCGGCGGGGTAGGCCGTGGCGGTCAGGCGGCGCTCGACGACCTTGGGGGATTCGTCGGGGTGGGCGGAGCGGACCACTGCCGCGGCCCCGGCGGCCTGGGCGGCGGCCACCGCGGCACCGGCGCCGAGATAGTGTCCGTCGCCGCGCGGGCCGCCGGAGACCACTCCGGCGCCGGGGGCCGCGAGGTCGATGCCGCTGGTGGGCAGGGAGCCGTCAGGGCGGACGCCGCCGGGAAGCATGTCGGCGACCGAGACGACACCGGGTTCACCGGCAGGCCAGTAGACGCGGGACGGCACCTCCTCGGTACCGCGCGACGGCGGGTCCGGGGTGGCGGCGGCGATCACGACGGCGCCCGCACGGCGGGCGTCGGCGACCGCTTGGGTCAAGGCCTTGTCCCGGCGCGGCAGGGCCACCGCGACCGCGATGACTTCGGCCCGGGCCTCGGTCGCCTCGCGCACCGCCTGTACGACCAGATCGGGGTTGGCCTGACCGCGCGGTCCCGTGCCGCGCAGGGCCAGGATCTTCGCGCCCGGTGCCACCCCGGCCAGACGCGGGCTCTGTCCGCCGTTCCCGGCGATGAGCCCGGCCAGGAAGGTGCCGTGGCCCACGCAGTCCTCACCGGCCGCTCCTGCGGCGGTGACCCGGCCCCCCAGCCCGGCGGCGTCGGGAGCGACACCGGTGCCGATCAGGGCGACGGTCACGCCCGCACCGGTGTTGTCGCGGTGCAGCCGGTCCAGGTCGAGGCGCTGGCGCGACCAGTCCTGCTTCTTCGCCTTCTCACGGGAGGCTGGAGTGCAGGCCGCGTTCGCGGCGTCCGGGTCGAGCGCTGAGGGCATGCCGGGCAGTTCCTGGCCCTTCTTCCCGTCGGCCGTCGGCGGGCGCGAGAAGGGTGCAGCCTGGGCCGGGACGGCCATGGGCAGCAGCAGGGCGGCGGCGAGGCCGGTGCCTGAAAGGAGGCGGGCGGCGCCGCCCGCGGGTGGCCTCATCGGGGTGCCGCCTTCGGTGCCGCGGCCACGACGTCGTCGGGGACGAGGATGCGCAGGTCGTCGAGCGTGGGCGTGGCCAGTGAACTGAGGCGTCTCGCCTGGCGGGTGACCATCGTCTCGACCACTTGGCGGGCCAGGCGGGCGTTGCCGAAGGTGCGGTCCCGGGGCAGCGAGTCGAAGTACTCCCGCAGGAGCGGTCCTGTGCCGGGGCCGCACTCGTAGCCCATGTTCGCGGACTGGGAGCGCACGATGGTGACCAGTTCCTCGGAGGAGTAGTCGGCGAAGCCGATCCGGCGCGGAAAGCGGGAGGAGAGGCCCGGGTTGGAGGCGAGGAAGCGTTCCATCTCGTCGGTGTAACCGGCGACGATGACGACCACCTCGTCGCGGTGGTCCTCCATCAGCTTCAGGAGGGTGTCCACCGCCTCCTGGCCGAAGTCGGCGCCGCCGCCCGCCGGGGTAAGGGTGTATGCCTCGTCGATGAACAGCACGCCGCCGCGGGCCCGTTCGAAGACCTCGCGGGTGAGCTGGGCGGTGTGGCCGATGTAGCGCCCGACCAGGTCGGCGCGGGCCGCCTCGATCAGCTGGCCCCGGTCGAGGATGCCGAGCTGGGTCAGGATCTCCCCGTAGAGGCGCGCGACGGTGGTCTTGCCGGTGCCGGGCGGCCCGGTGAAGACCAGGTGGTTGCTGAGCGAGGGCACCGGGAGCCCTGCGGCCGCGCGGTGGCGGGCGGTGGTGATGAGGTTGACCAGGTCCGCGACGTCGCGCTTGACCTCGGCGAGGCCGACCATGTCGCCGAGCCGGGTGAGCGGGTCGTCGGCCGGGGCGACGGCGGTCCCGGCGTCCTTCGCGGCGGCGGTGAGGGAGACGTCCTCGGGCAGCAGCAGCCGCAGGTCCTTCTCGCTGACCTGCGGCAGGGTGGCGAGCCGGACCGCCTGTCTGTCCACCATCTCCTCGAACACCCCGCGCGCGGCACGGCCGTTGCCGAAGCCCGCGTCGCGCGGCATCGCCTCGAAGTGGGCGGCCAGCGCGTCGGCGGTGCCCTCGCCCAGTTCGTACTGGTGCTGGCCGCACATGTTCTCCATGATCGCGACCAGTTCGGGCACCGAGTAGTTCTCGAACTCGACGGTCCGCGAGAAGCGCGATGCGAGGCCCGGGTTGGAGCCGAGGAAGGAGTCCATCTCGCGGGAGTATCCGGCCGCGACCACCACTACGTCGTCGCGGTGGTCCTCCATCAGCTTCAGGAGCGTATCCACGGCCTCGCGGCCGAAGTCGGCGCCGCCGTTGTTGCTGTCCGAGGTGAGCGTGTACGCCTCGTCGACGAACAGCACGCCGCCAAGGGCACGCTGGAACGTCTCGGTGGTCTTGATCGCGGTACCGCCGACGACCTGGGCGACCAGGTCGGCGCGGGAGACCTCCACCAGGTGCCCGCTGCGCAGCGAGCCCAGTTCGGCCAGGATCGAGCCGTAGAGGCGGGCGACGGTGGTCTTGCCGGTGCCGGGGGGCCCGGCGAAGATCAGGTGCCGGCTCATCGGCGGCGCTGACATGCCGAGTTGTTCGCGGCGCTGGGCGAGCTGGGTCAGGTTGACCAGGGTGCCCACCTGCTGCTTGACGTTCTCCAGGCCGATCAGCGCGTTGAGGGCGCCTAGCGGGCCGCCTTCGCGGTCCGGCGGGGGCGCGTCACCGGCGCCGGATCCTGCCGGGTCGGTGTTCTCCGCACTGCCGGTGCCCCAGGCGTCCCGCTTGCCGTTGCCGACGCTGTTCAGGCCCTCCACGGCGAGCCGGTCGCCGGGCGAGGTCTGTACGAGACCGCCGCCCGCGTTCTCCCGGGCGAGGCAGTTCACGATGGAGACCGGCGCGGTGGACTCCACGCGGAAGCCGTCCTGTTCGCCCCCGGAGACCTCGCAGCCGCTGAGCGAGGCGAGCGCGCCTTCGTTGAGCAGGAATCCGTGGCTCTTCGGGGCGTGGACCGTGGTGCGGTTGGCGGTCAGCTCGCCGCCCGCGGCGACGGCCACCCCTTCCTCGCCGGATATCTCGACGCGGAAGTCGCGGACGGTGACGTTGCCACCGTCCTCGACGACCAGGCCGCTGGTGACCGTGTCGGAGACTCCGCCACCGGCCAGGTAGAGGGTGCTGCCGGAGGCGACGCGCACACCCGCGCCGTTCGGCCGGACGATCTCGCAGTCCTCGGCGCGGCCTCGGGCGTCCTTGGTGGCCGCGATGCCGTCACCGCCGGGCTCCACCAGACGGGCCCGGCGCAGCAGGGGGTTGGCCCCGCCGCGTATCGCGATCGCGGGCGAGCCGCCGATCACTTCCAGGCGGTCGAGCTCGGGCGCCGAGTCCTCTTCAAGGAGCAGCCCGGTCGCGTCGCAGTCCCGGACGGTGAGGCCGGTAAGGGCCGGGGACGCGCCCCCGGCCACCCGCAGCGCCGCGCCCTGCGCGCTGTCCACCCAGCAGTCCTCGAAGGTGCCGCGCGCCCGGTCGGTGACGAGGACTCCGTGGCCGCGGGTGCGCGAGACCCGGCAGCGGCGCAACACCGGGTCGGTGCCACCGGCAAGGGCGATGCCGTTGCCGGAAGCGCCGGTGACGCGGACGTCCTCCAGCGTCGTACGGCCCGTGCTGCTCAGGTGCACGCCGGTGCTCGTGTCGTGCACCACGGTGCGGGTCACCGTGAGGGAGCTGTTCTGTTCCAGGGCGATGGAGGGTTTGTCGGTGGAGGAGAAGTCGCAGTCCTCGACGGTGCCACGGGCCTCGCCGTTGGCGAGCAGGCCGTTGCCGCGGGCGCCGCGCACCGTGCAGCCGCGGACGCGCGCGTCGCCCTCCTCCGCGATGACGAGACCGCTGGTGCCCAGGTGCTCGAAGTTGCAGGACTCCACGGTGCTGGGCGTGGTCGACGTGACCACGATGCCCGCGCCCTGCGGGTTGCTCACACGGCAGTCCCGCAGCGCGAGGGAGCCGGTGCCCCCGGCCAGCATCGCGGTCCAGGCCGCGCCGATGACCTCGCAGCCGTCGAGTGCGGCCTGTCCGCGCCGTACGTCCACGGCCGGTTGCTCGGCGTCGCCGCCGCGCAGGGTCAGTTCGGAGAGCATCACGGCGTCGGCGCGCAGCGCGAGCACACTGCCCGAGCGCGGCCGGATCTCCACGGTGCCCCGCCCCTCGGCGGCGGTGAGGGTGACCCGGGTGTGGATCACGAGGTTCTCCGCGTACGTCCCGGGCCGGACGCTGATCAGCGCGCCGGTCCTGGCGGCCACGAGTGCCTCACCGATCGTCCGGTAGCGGTCCTGGCCTCCGGGGCCGACCGTCAGTACCTGGCGCGACACGCACCAACCTCCTTGCCATGGCTGCGTCTACAGCGGGACGCCCCCTCGCGGGGGCGCGTGTGTCGGCGAGCCGACGGTGCCATCATGCCTCGCCCGCGGGAACGGGCGGGCGTCGGGAGCGGTGTGCTCCCGCTGCGGTGCGTCCGGTCAGACGCTCCACTTCTGGTTGTCCCTGCCCGTGCAGCCCCACAGTTCGAGAGGGGCGTGGTTCTCACGGTTGCTGCCGTTGATGTCGACGCACTTGCCGACCACTGTATTGACCAGGTCGTGGCTGGGGTTCAGCGCGAACTTCTGGGCGTCCGCGCCGTTGCACCGGGCGATCTGGATGGCCGTTCGGTCGTTGAAGTTCGCGTTGGCGACATCCAGGCACAGGCCCTGAATGCGTACGGTGCCGTCGGAGGCGAACTGGAACTTCTGCGCCGGGGCGTTGTTGCAGTCCCACATCTGCAGCTGCTTGCCATCAGTGAAGTTGCTGCCCGGTACGTCGATGCAGCGGCCCGAGAGGTGACTGTGGAAGGAGACGGGAGCGCCGAGAGTCACGCCGCCACCGGCCTTCTTGGGCTTGTCCTTCTGCCCGTCGGACTTCTTCTCGCTGCCCTGCTTCTCCGTCTGGGTCTTCTTGCCTTCGTCCTTCGGCTTGTCCTTCTCGCCGTCGTCCTTCGCCGGGGTGGCCTCCGCGTTCCCCTTCTCCGACTTCTCCGGCTTGTCGGACTTGTCGGAGTCCTTGTCGTCGTCTTTGGCACCGGCGTCGGGCTTGGTCTCCGCGAACTCGCCCGGTTCGTCCTGCTCATCGCCGCCGAGGACGGTTCCGGCAGCCGCCGTCGGTCCCTTGCCGCCCTTGTCGTCGTCCCCGCCGAGCGTCAGCAACGGCACGGACACGAGCAGCGCCCCGGCGACCGCGGCTCCGGCGAGCACAGCCCTGCCCGGCCGCCCCACCGGCCCGGTCCGCTGCTGCGGCTTGCCGATCGCGGTCGCGGACACGGTCCGTACGAGCGCGGGCAGTCGGCTCTTGGCCGCCGCGGCGGCGCCGGGGTCGGTCTCGGTGTCGGGCCCCGCGCCGGAGGCGGCGGCCCCGCTCTCGGACGCGGTTCCGGTGGCCTCGGACTTGGTCTCGGCCTTGGCTTCGGTCTTGGCTTCGGTCTTGGCTTCGGTCTTGGTCTCAGCCTTGGCTTCGGTCTTGGCCTCGGACTTGGAGGGCTCCGTGCCGGGCTCGGCTGCGGCTTTCGCCTCCGCAGGCTCGGGCACGGCCTCGGGCTCCGACTTGGGCCCGGTCTTCGACTGGGGATCCGTCTTCGACTTGGGCTCGGCGACGGTGGCCGCCGCGGTCGTCTCCTCACCGTCGGAAGCCGTCTCGGCCCCCTTCGGGGCGGGGGGCTGCTGGGCCGAACGCGTCACGAGGTACTCCCTGGGATGTGGGGCGAGAGTTCAGGAGAGCTGTCGGTCCGGGCCGCGGCCGACAGGTCGGCACGGTCCACGGTGCCGGAGAGACCGATGAGGCTGTCGGCCGGGACGAGCAGAGGGGCCGCGGCCCCTGCGTTGACCATCAGCAGGGTGCCCGAACCACTCAGTGAACGGGCCAGCTCCCGCGCCGGAAGCCTGCCATGGCGAAGTACCGGGGACATGAACTCGTGTGCAGGCGAGGTGAACAACAGCACAACCGGCTCCCCGTCCTGCCCGGTCGCCGTGAGCGGCCCGCCGTCCGGCGCGCGCACCACGGTGATGTCCGTCTCCGCGAGCGCCGCGAGGGCTTCGTCCACCGAGCCGTATCCGGTGGCGGCCCGCTGCGCCGCCGCGTCCACCGGGTCGGTGGGCTCCGGCCAGCCGAGCACCCGGGCGGAGGGGCGGTACGCCGGGTTGGCGCGGTACTCCCCCACTCCCCCGCTCTCGTCCGACTGCCACTCCCCGAGCACCGCGAACTCCGGCGGTGTCCGCTCCTCGGTCCACTCGGGGTCGACCACGCCGATCCAGTGCCCTGGCGCCCGGCGGGCGGCAGCGCGCACCGCCTCGGGTATCTCGGGTGTGACGGTGGCCTCTGGTGCGTCGTCGACGGCTGACGCGGGGGCGGCGGCGGCCGGGCCGGATCCACCGGACACCACGGACAGGGCATCATGCCTGCCCTCTTGCCGTTCTCCGGGCCGCATCTCCACCTGAACTCTTCGGTCCGTACGAATCCTTGGGCGCCGCACAACAGGCGCGCGCCGACACTGATCATACTGATCATGCCGGGAGTCAACACAATGCCATACGCACCCCTGCCGTTGGCGGCCGGGGAAGATCCGTTTCGGTCTTCCGCGTGCCCGTTTGACGCCCGATCGGG
This sequence comes from Streptomyces sp. NPDC031274, assembly GCF_055570235.1. Taxonomy (NCBI): domain Bacteria; kingdom Bacillati; phylum Actinomycetota; class Actinomycetes; order Kitasatosporales; family Streptomycetaceae; genus Streptomyces; species Streptomyces sp. NPDC031274. The sequence continues at coordinate 62,223 of NZ_JBVIHP010000008.1, forward strand.
GAACGTTTGGGGAGCAGTGAGGCGTGAACGGACAAAGCGCGAAGGCAGTTGTGCCGCGATGAGCGGCTGCCGGTCCCATGACGGGCTAAGTTGTGCACGCCGTCGGCTCCGCCGATGGACAGTGCGTTCCCCGGACGTCCGGGCCAGGGCCGTACGGGAAGACCCAGCGGCCCGGAGGCGTCGGACCGGCCCGCGGCCGCCACCGTGACCGACCACGCGGAGAACCGCATCAAGTACCGGGCCGAACCGGCTCACTTCGACACGCCCCCACCCGACACCGGTGGCGGCGACAGGCTCTCGACCGGCCCGGCCGCCGCGCGAGCCCGTGCCCACATCGACAGCTCCGCCACCGAGGAGGAGTACCGCATGTCCCCCCAGCCCCCCGCCCCCGGCGCGAACGCGGAGACGGCCACAGCCACCCCCGCAGGAGAGAGCGGACCGCCGCCCGCGTCCCCCGCACCGGCCGAGAAGACCGCTCCCTCCGTACCGGACAAGGAGACGCCGAGCCCGGTCGCAAGCCCCGATGCGGAGTCCGGCACTTCCCCGGCCGCTGAGACCTCGGCCGCTCCGGCCGCCGCGCCCGCCAAGTCCACCGAGACTCCGGATGAGGGCGTCGCCGTGGCTGCGGCCGTCGGCACGGCGCCGCCCGGCGTCAAGACCAACGCCGGCGTCGGCAGCGGCCGCCCCCGCAAGCCGGTCCTTGCGGGTGCCGCGCTCGTCGGTGCCGCCCTGATCGCGATACCGCTGCTGCTGACCGGCAGCGCAAGGGACGACGGGCCCTCTGACACCGTCAAGGAGGCAGGAGGCTCCGACACCGTCCTGAACCCCGGATCCGACCCGGCGGGACTCCAGGACTACGTGGCCAAGAAGCCCAGTCCGTCCCCGGAGAAGAAGAAGCCGAAGAAGTCCGAGGCCCCGAAGACGACCGCACCCAAGGCCGCTCTGCCCCCGCCGGAGCCCAGCAAGAGCAACCCGCCCGAGAAGAAGCCCGACCCCAAGCCCAAGGCTGCCCCGAAGCCGAACTGGACCACCGAGACCGTTTCGGCACCCAGCGTCCTGGAGGTCAAGCAGGCCTGGACCACCAACCGCATCCGCATGGTGATGCAGACCGACGGCAACCTCGTCGTCTACAACGAGAAGGGCAAGCCCATCTGGGCGTCCATGACCTTCGGCGAGAACCACCGGGCGATCTTCCAGCAGGACGGCAATCTCGTCATCCACAACGGCGACGACCGTCCCATCTGGGCGTCCAAGAGCCACGGCCACGAGGGCGCCCGACTGGTCCTCAGGGCCGACGGCAAAGTGGTGATCGTGCACGACGGCCGGGTCATCTGGTCGACCTGACACCGCACCGGGGTCCGCTGCGGCAGCACCTCGCATACCAGCAGCTCTCACCCATGACCCCTCTTCGTTGCCCCCGATGAGTGCCCCGCCCCGCGTTGTCGACCACGACGAAGCGGCGGCCGGGCCCGCTGCCCTAGCTTCCGGACATCACCGGTTCGAGGAACAGCAGCAACCGAGAGGGGCAGCAGATGGCAGTGCGCAGAGCACGGATCGGCGCGGTGGGTCTGGTGGCAGCGGCGGCCTTGACCGCCACTTCGTTCACCTCACCCGCGGCGGCCGACAGCGGTGTGGGACATGCTCAGACCCAGGTGGCCATGGACACCGCCGTGAAGGACGGGGTGCCCGGAGTCGCAGGGCAGGTCAAGGACGGGTACTCGGTCTGGACGGGCACTTCGGGCGTCGGGAACCGCAAGACGGGCGCCCCGCGCTCGGCGTTCGACCGCTACCGCATCGGCAGCATGACCAAGACCTTCGTCGCCACCGTGCTGCTCCAGTTGCAGGGCGAGGGCAAGCTCGACCTCGACGACAAAGTCGACAAGTGGCTGCCCGGTGTGGTCCAGGGCAACGGCAACGACGGTCGCCGGACAACTGTGCGGCAACTGCTCAACCACACCAGCGGGATCCCCAGCTACACCGCCGACCCGGAGTTCCTGGAGAACGGCTTCACGGAGAAGTTCCTGGAGCACCGCTACGACACCTACACGCCCGCGCAGTTGGTCGGCATCGCCATGCGTCACAAGCCGCTCTTCGACCCGGGCGCGGGCTGGAGCTACTCGAACACCAACTACACGGTGGCCGGAATGATCGTCGCGAAGGTCACGGGCCACCCCTACGAGGACGAGATCAAGCAGCGCATCATCCAGCCGCTCGGCCTGTACGCCACCTCTGTCCCCCGCACCGCCTCGTCGATGCCCGCGCCGAGTTCGCGTGCGTACTCCAAGCTCTCCCTGACGCCGCAGCCGACCGGCGCGGTCCACGACGTCACCGAGCTCAATCCGTCGGCCGCCGGCTCGGCGGGCGCGATGATCTCCGAGTCCGGTGACCTGAACCGCTTCTACTCCGCTCTCCTCGGCGGCAAGCTGCTGCCCGCGGAGCAGCTCAAGGAGATAAAGACCACCGTCCCGGTCAGCGGGGCCGGTCTGATCACGGCCTACGGCTTGGGGCTGATGAAGTTCTCGCCGTCCTGCGGCGTCACGGTCTGGGGGCACGGAGGCAACATCCAGGGTTCGGCGTCCCAGGCCGTGACCACTGCGGACGGCACGCACTCGCTGGCCTTCAACTTCAACGGTGACTGGGCGGGGAACAGCCAGGCGGTCATCGAGGCGGAGTACTGCCCGAAGTGAACAAGGGCCGCTGCGCATGAGCGGGGGGGGTCCGGTACGGCTCCCGCCCCCCGCTCATGTGCCTACCGCCGTCTACCGCCGTGCCTCCGGGCGGCGCAGCAGGCGCAGTTGCAGCATCAGCGCGAAGCGGACGTCGGGGTCGGTGAGGTCGGTATCGGCGACTTCGGTGGCGCGGCGCAGGCGGTAGCGGAAGGTGTTCTGGTGGACGTACATCGCTTCGGCGGCGGCCGGGACGTCGCCGAAGGCGTTGAGCCAGGCCCTGAGTGTGTCGACCAGTTGGGAGTCGTGCCGCTTGTCGTAGGCGAGCAGCCGGGCCAGGGGTCCTGTCGGCGGATCGCCCCGCTCGGCGGCGAGGTCGGCGAGGTCGAGCAGGAGCGCCTCGACGTGGATGTCCGAGATGTGGGCGAGCTGTCGGGAGCCTCCGTTGGTGCGCAGGACGCGCAGTGCCCGGTCGGCTCCTTCGCGGGAGCGGGCCAGCGCGCCGGCGTCCTGGGCCGTGGGGCCGATGCCGATCAGCGGGGTCAGCCGGTCACCGATGCGTGTGAGGAAGTCGGAGCCGATGCGGGCCGCTCTCTCCTCCCCGTCCGCCTGGTCGTGCGGCACGGGGAGGATGCCGTAGGCGACATCGCCGATGAGCGCGGTGGCGGCGCGGGCGTGGATGGCGGAGAGATGCATGGCGAAGGCGTCGGCCAGGCGCTGGCGTTCGGCCGTGTGCTGCGCGTGCAGGTCGGTCGAGCCGGTCGACTCGGGCGGGTCCGGCACGGCCAGGGCGAGGACGACACCCGCATAGTCGGTCAGGCCGAGTCGGCCCAGAGCCTCGGCGGCGCCTGATCCGCCTTCCAGGGCGGTGGAGACCAGGTCGGCACGGAGCCGTCGCTCGACATCGGCCCCGGCCCGCAGGCGCAGCATGTGCAGGGCCACCAGTTTGGCCGCGTCGTGCAGCGCCTGGCCGCGCTGTGCGGTGAGCGGGGTGTGGACGACGGCCCAGATGGAGCCGAGGACTTCGTCACCGGCGCGTACGGCGATCGCGGCGCGCGGGATCTGGAATCCGTCGGGTCCGGGTGGGGCGACATGGACCGGTTGGTCGCTGCGGTACAGGGAGCGGAAGATCCCCCGGTCCTCGAGCAGGCGGGTGAAGCGTTCGGGCACTTGCCTGCCGAGGACGGTCTCCACGCGCGAGGGGTCGGCCTCGTCCTGGCGACCGGAGAAGGCAAGGACGCGGGAGCTGCGGTCCTCGATGGTGACCGGGGCGTCGAGCAGTGCGGCCACCGCGTTGGCCACCGCGAACAGGTCGCCGGACGGGGTGCCGCCAAGGGACTGGGGACCCGCGTCGCCGACATCGCCGTCCGCGAGCAGCGAGCGCAGCAGCGCCGCGAGCTGGGCCCATGAGGCGCCGCGGGTCAGCGCGAGCAGCGCCACCCCGGACCTCTGTGCGGCCGCGGTGACCGTCTCGTCGGTCTGCGCGGGGGCGCGGACCACCAGCGCCGCCGCGCCCGCGTCGCCGAGGGCGGTGAGCAGCCGGGCGGTCTCGTCCGCCCCGTGGACGCCGATACCGAGCACCAGCGCCTTCCGGGGCAGCACCGGGTCGTCCAGCGGGTCGTGGATGACCACACCGCCGATCCCGTCCACCGAGTCCGGGTCACCGCACACGAGGTCGAGCAGGGTGGTGCCGAGGTCTTCCAGGACGCGCCCGAGGCTGGCCCGCGGCTGTGTGTTCACCGTGCCTCGTACCCCCCGTCCCCCCAGTAGTGCTTGGGGCCGCTCTTCGTCGGTGTCGACGGGATTGTGCGGTGCTCTCGTCGGCTGCCACAAGGGGCCCGTCACAACGGGATCCACTCCGTGTCGACGGTGACCTCCTCAAGGGCGTCCGGGAGCGGTGCGACACCGAGTCCGGGGCCGTCGGGGACCGCGAGATGGCCATCGGCGAGCACGAACGGCTCGGTGATGTCGGTGCGGTAGAAACGGTCGGACGCGGAGGTGTCGCCGGGCAGCGTGAAGCCCGGCAGGGCGGCCAGAGCGACGTTCGCGGCACGGCCGAGGCCGGTCTCCAGCATGCCGCCGCACCACACGGGCACGCCGTGCGCGGCGCACACGTCGTGGATACGGCGGGCCTCCAGATAGCCGCCGACCCGGCCGGGCTTGATGTTCACGATGCTGCACGCGCCGAGGGTGATCGCCGCCGCCGCGGACCGGGCCGAGGTGATCGACTCGTCCAGGCACACCGGTGTGGCAAGGGCCTTGGCGAGCTGCGCGTGGCCGAGGAGGTCTTCCTCGTCCAGCGGCTGCTCGATCAGCAGCAGGTCGAACGGGTCGAGTCGGGCCAGGTGCCGGGCGTCGGCGAGGGTGTAGGCGGTGTTGGCGTCGACCTGGAGCAGCAGATCGTCGCCGAAGCGCTCGCGCACCGCACGTACCGGCGCGATGTCCCAGCCGGGCTCGATCTTGAGCTTGATGCGGCGATACCCCTCGTCGAGGTAGGCGCCCACCGCGTCGAGCAGCTGTGGCACCGAGTCCATGATGCCCACGGACACCCCGCACGGCACACGGTCGTGGACGGCGCCGAGCTCTCGCGCCAGTGGCACCCCTCGGGTGCGCAGTTCGGCGTCGAGTACGGCCATCTCCAGCGCGGCCTTCGCCATCCGGTGGCCCCTGAACGGTTCGAGGGCCGGGGCGACGCCGACCGCGTCGAGGCGTGGGTACCGGCCGAGGGCGGGGACCAGGAATCGGCGCAGCACGTCGGCGCAGGCGGCCGAGTACTCCGAGGAGTACAGCGGATCGACCATGGCGACGCACTCCCCCCAGCCCTCGGCGTCGGTGCCCACCGCGCGCAGGAGCAGCGCCGTGCGTTCCGTCTGTGTGCCGAACGAGGTGCGGAAGGGGGCCACCAACGGCAGCCGGACCTGACGGAGTTCGACTCCGGTGAGCTTCACTGTGTGTCCTTGTCTACGAGCAGGTACGAGGCCTACGAGGTGGAACGCGGATCTACGAGGAGGTACCAGCCGGCGCGGTCGAATCCCGTCACCTGCCACCCGTCGGCGAGGAGCCCGCCGAGGACGTCGCGCACGCCGGAGCGCCAGGCCGCCGCGGACTGCGGGTCGGTGCGGCGCAGTTGCTCGATGTCCTCGGGCACGGCGACCAGGGTCCGGGGCCCGATGACGGAGTACGCGTGCGGCCGGCCGTCGGCGGTGGCGCCCAGGGCGACGGTGGCTCCACCGGTCAGTTCGGCCGTCGCGTCGGTGGCCCGGTGGTGGCCGTTGCAGGCCGCGGCGGTCTCGGGGGCGGCCAGCCGCCACTCCACCAGGAGGCGGTCGGTGTCGTCCGCGCCGTTGATGCCGTCGTTCATGCGGCCGTAGAAGTTGGGCAGGTACTGCGCCGCCTTTCCGGCCAGCTTGCCGATGTTGAAGTAGGCGTTGCGCCGCACCAGTGGATCGAACGTCCAGGACACCTGGGCCGCGCCCCGCTGCAGCGCCCAGGCCCGCTGGTGCGCCTTGAGGGCGAAGCCGACGCTGCGGCCGCGCATCCGGGCCGAGACACCGGCGATGTGGCTGTGCAGGGCGCCGTCGGGCGGCGGGCCGAAGAAGCCGATGCAGGCGCCGACCAGTTCGCCGCCTCCGTCGAGGGCGGCGTCGACCGGGCCTGCCTCTCCGTCGAAGGCGGCCGCGACATAGCTGCCCGCCTTGTCCATCGCACGCAGCAGCTCGGTGGTCGCGAGGGCGTTCTCGCCGCCCGGTTTCCAGATGCCTTCGAAGAGCCGGCAGGCGGCCTCCAGGTCCGGCAGGGCGCTGATCGGCCGCACGTGGCAACCGGCCGCGTGCGCCGCGGCGTCGGCGGCGGTCAGTGCGTCCGCCGCGATCCGGTGGCCGGCGTCGGGCGCGAAGTCAGTGGCGGCGGACCTGTCCGTCATCGGGGGCTCCTGGCGATCGCTGTCGTGTCACTCTCGCGTGCTGCCTGCGGGTGCTCGGCGAGCACGGCGCCGACGAGTGCCGTCAACAGGGCTGTGCGGCGCGGGAGTTCCGCGACGATCACGTGCTCGTCGGTGGCGTGTGCGCCACCGCCCACCGCACCCAGGCCGTCCAGGGTCGGGATGCCGACACCCGCGGTGAAGTTGCCGTCCGACGCTCCCCCGACGGCGGCGGCCGTGAGCGGGCCGATGCCGAGCTCTTCGGCCAGTCGCCCGGCGCGGCGGTAGAGCGCCTCCGACGCGGCGTGCGGCAGGGGCGGGCGGTTGGGTCCGCCGGTCACTTCCAGCGTCGCGCCGCCGAGTACGGGTCGCAGCCCGTGGAGGGCGGTGTCCACGCGGGTCTGTTCCCCGGCGTCGCGTACGCGGACGTCGACGGCGAACCGGCCGTGGGCGGGGACGGTGTTGGTGGTGGTTCCGGCGCTCAGCGCGGTCGGGGTGACGGTGGTGCCCGCGTCGGTGTCGGACAGCGCGGCGACCGCGAGTATCTGGTGGGCGGTCTCGATCCCGGCGTTCACACCGCGGTGCGGTTCCAGGCCCGCGTGGGCGGCCCGGCCGGCGACTCGTATCTCGTACAGGGAGACTCCCTTGCGTTCGGTCTTCAGCGCGCCGCCGTCGGCGGACGCCTCAAGGACGAACGCCGCGGCGCAGCCTGCCGCCTCGGACTCGATCAGCTCCCGCGAGGACGGCGAGCCGAGCTCTTCGTCGCCGGTGACCAACAGGGTCACCCCGTCGACGGCGTCGGGGCCGAGCGCGGCGAGCGCGTGGAAGGCCATGACGAGTCCGGCCTTCATGTCGAAGCAACCGGGTCCGCGCAGGACGCCGTCCCGGACCGTGAACGGGTGGGTGTCCAGGGAGCCGATCGGCCACACCGTGTCGTGGTGGCCGAGCAGCAGGACGCGCCGGGGTCCGCTGCCCAGACGCCAGCGCAGATGAGTGCGGCCGTCCACGGTGATCAGGTCCGGCTCGGCGCCCAGGTGCGACGCGCCGATCCTGGCCACCTCTTCGGCGCTGCGGGCCACGGCGGTGAGGTCGGCCGACGGCGACTCGGTGCGTACCAGGCGCCCGATGTCGTCGATCATCGCGGGCAGTGCGTCCTCGAACTGGGCGACGCTGGTGGGGTCGTGAGGCATCTGAACGCCGTGCGGGCGCTTCACGTCAGGACACCTTCGGGGTCGCGCGGACGCCGAAGTGCACATACGGCTCGCCGGTCGGGAGCGCGTAGAACGTCACGGGGATCCAGGACGGGCTGCCGGGCAGCCGTACGACGAAGAGGTCGTCCGACACGGGCACCAGGTCGCCCTCCTGCACCGTCTCGGGCACCATGTCGGCGAGCGGCCCCGTCACCGTCTGACGCATCCGTGGCCCGTCGGCGCCCTGAAGGATCTCGATGCGCGCGCCTGCCCTTTCGTACCGGCCCAGATGGCGGTCGACGTCCACCGTCACCGGCTCGGCCGGGGGCCCCAGCGGCTCGGGCATGGTGACCCCGGCGAGGTCGGCGAAGATCTCGCGGAACAGTTCCAGGTACAGGTCGTGGCTGCTCCCGCCGTTGGTGAGGAGGGTGACGGCGAGGTCCTGCTCGGGCAGCAGGCGCAGGAACGCCGACTGGCCGATGGTGTTGCCGTCGTGTCCGACGAGCTGGTGGCCGCCCCAGCCGAAGCGGATCCAGCCAAGACCCCAGGAGTCCCCGAGTGTGTGCGCGTCCGGCAGGTCGACCTGCTTCTCGGTCATCGCGGACGCCGCCTGCCGCGACAGGACGTGGGTGTCGTCGGCGGTGCGGCCACCGGCAAGGTGCATACGGGCGAAGGCGAGGACGTCGGCGGCCGTCGCGGTGATGAGCCCGGCCGGGCCCGCCGAGCGGGGCAGGCCCCATGCCGGGACCGGCCGTGGGTCCTCATCGCCCTGGGCGGCGTGTCCCATCGCGGTGCGGAAGCGCAGCGCCTCCTCCGGCAGCGTGACGGTGTGCGCGAGGCCCAGGGGGGTGCACAGCCGCTCCTTGAGGGCGTTGTCCCAGCTCATGCCGGTGAGCTTCTCGATGACCCGCCCTGCGAGTACGAAGCCCGAGTTGCAGTACGAGAACGTCGCACCCAGCGGGTGGATCTGCGCCGCCGTGCCCAACTCGTCCACGAAGCGCTCGACGCAGTCGTCTCCACGGCCGGTGTCGGTGAAGATGTCGCCGTCGATGCCGCTGGTGTGCGTGAGCAGATGCCGTACGGTCACCTGCTTCGCCGTCCGCGGATCGGAAAGACGCAGCTCCGGGAGGACATCGGACACGAGGGCGTCGAGGTCGAGCTTCCCCTCGTCGACCAGCTGCATGATCACGGTGGCGGTCCACACCTTGGTGATGGAGCCGATCTGGAAGAGCGAGTCCTCGGTGGCGCTCACACCGGTGTCCTTGTTGAGCACGCCACAGGCGGCCACGGCCAGGTCGTCGCCGCGGGCGATGCCAAGGACCGCGCCCGGCACCCGGTGCCGGGCCGCCAGCTCGCCGAGCCGACGTTCCCAGTACGCGACGTCCAGCGGGGCACGGGCGGGACGTCCGGCCCCACCGGCATGGCGCTCCACCCAGTCCACGACGCGACGTGCGAGGTCGGCCCGGTGCGAGGGTGGTCCCTCGAGCAGGAACAGGTGCGCGCCGCCCGGGTAGAGCACGAGGCGTGTGGGCACGCCCCGCACCCGCAGAGCGGTGAACCACTGCTCGGCCTGCCCGACCGGGCAGCGCTCGTCGGCCGCGCCGTGCAGCACCAGCGTCGGGGTGCGGACATGCTCCACCCGTGAATACGGGGAGAGTTCGGCGTACAGCTCGCGGTTCTGCCACGGCGTGCCGCCCAGCTCGGCCGCGGCCAGCGGGAACGCCTCGTCGCTGGTGCCGCACATGCTGGTCGGATCGCTGACCACGCCACCGGCGACGGCGGCGGCGAAGCGGTGGTCACGACTGGTCAGGTAGCAGGTCATGAAGCCGCCGTAGCTGTAGCCGGCCACGGCGAGGCGCTCCGGGTCGGCGATCCGTTCGGCGACCAGGGTGTCCAGCGGTTCGAGGAAGTCCGGGGCGTCCGCCTTGCCCCACGCGCCGCGTGCCGCGGTGAAGAACTCCTCGCCGTAGCCGTCGCTGCCACGGGGGTTGAGCAGGAGCACCGACCAGCCGCGTGCCGCAAGGACCTGGTGGTACAGGTGGAAGGGGTCGGCCGCACCGTTCCAGGCGTTGTGCGGGCCGCCGTGGATGTCGAGCAGCAGCGGCGTGGGGCCGGTGGCGGCCGGGTCGCGCAGCAGCCACCCGTGCACCGTGGTGCCGTCGGATGTGGTGAACTCCCGCTCCTGCGGCTCGAAGAACTCCCTCTCCCCCAGGCCCGCCCCGTGCCGGGTGAGCACCTGCTCGCGGCCGGTCGACACCTCGACGGTCGATATCTCGCCGTACGAGGTGGACGTCGCCACGACGAAGGCGGCGGTGTCACCGACGGTGGACAGGCCCGAGACGACGCGGCCCGCGCCGCCCACAAGCGGGCGGGGTTCGCTGCCGTCGGCGTTCATCGCGTACAGGTGGGTGCAGCCGCGCTCGCGCAGGCAGAACAGCACGAGGGGGCCGTCCACGGCCGGTTGGGGCAGTGCGCCCGGGTAGCCGGGGCCGCCGGGCATCACATTGCGGTCGAGTCCGGCGGTGAGGTCGACCGGTTCGCCGCCGTGCGCCGGGACGCGCAGCACGCTCGCGTGGCCGAGTGCGGTGTCCGTACGGCCCACGACAAGGAGCGCGTCGCCGCCGGCGGTCCAGTTGACGGCGTGCGCGACGCCCTCGCCGGAGCCGGCCAACCGCGGCTCGGCTCCAGGAACCAGGCAGTCCACGACGTACGCCTCGGAGCGGAGCGTCAGGTCGGCGTCGGCGCCGCGTGCCGCACAGAAGGCGAGACTGCGGCCGTCCGGCGACCAGGCCGGGCTTCCCGCGTGCCAGTCGCCGTGGGTGACCTGCCGGACCTCACGGCTTTCGAGATCCAGGATGTGCAGATGGCTGCGGACCGTGCCGAAGAGGCCATGTCCGTCGGTCTTGTAGTCGAGCCGGTCCGCCACGACGGGGGCCGCGGTCGCCGCGGAAGCCGGGGTGCCGTCGACCGGCGCAGGGAAAGCGATCGCCGTGCCGTCCGGGCTCCACACCGGCGCCCCCGCACCCGCCGGAAGGTCCGTGACCGGCTCGGGTTCGCCACCGTCCGCGGGCAGCAGCCACAGCTGCGACGGGCTGTCGCCGCCACGCAGGTACGCGATCCACCGGCCGTCGGGGGACCACGCGGGCGCGGTGTCCGCGGGGCCGCGGGTGAGCCGTCGCGCGGCTCCGCCTCCGGTCGGCACGGTCCACAACCCGCGTTCCTCGCGGTCGTGTTCGCGGTCGGCGGTGCGCAACACGTAGACGACGCGCGTGCCGTCCGGTGACAGCGCAGGCTGCTCCGGCAGCGCGATGGCGTAGAGGTCGTCGATGGTCAGACGTCGCGTCACGGTGTGCTGTCTCCTCGATGACGGGGTGAATGGGGGTGGTGTACGAGTGTCACGCAGCGCCTTCTGTATGCGGCCGTCTCGTGAGGGCCAGGTCGGCGGTGGTCGCGAAGTGGCAGGCGGTCTGGTGGGGCCGTGCGGCGGCGTCCTTGGCCGGATCCTCGGTACGGCACAGGTCTCGCCCCGCGTGGAGCTGGGGGCCCGCGGGGCAGCGGGGGTGGTAGTGGCAGCCGGGTGGCGGGTGGTGCGGGTCGGCGGGCTCGGTGGCCGCGAGGGCGTCATCGACGGGTTCCGCGCCGAACCCCGACGCCGATGTACGGCTCGGTACGGCGGCGAGCAGGTCGCGGGTGTACGGGTGGCGCGGGTCGGCGAGGACCTGCTCGGTGGGCCCGGCCTCGACGATCCTGCCGAGATACATCACGGCGACATGGTCACTGAGGTAGCGCACCACGGCCAGGTTGTGCGAGATGAACAGCATGGTCAGGTTCATCTGCCGCTGCACGTCGCGGACCAGGTTGAGCACGGCGCCCTGGACGGATACGTCGAGGGCCGAGGTGATCTCGTCGGCGATGACGACCTGCGGCCGCCCCGCCAGTGCACGGGCGACCGCCACGCGCTGCCGCTGGCCGCCGGAGAGCTGTCCGGGCAGCATCGGGGCCCGGTCCGGATCGAGGTTGACCTGCTCCAACAGCCGGGCCACCTCGGCCCGACGAGCCGCCGCGCCGCGCCCTCGTTCACGCGGCAGGGCCTCGGCGACGGAGTCCCCGATACTCATCCGCGGGTCGAGGGAGGAGTACGGGTCCTGGAAGACCATCTGCAACGGTCGGCGCCGGCCGCGCAGCCGACGTACATCGGTCCCGTCGAGGAGGATGCGGCCTGTGGTGAGCGGGGCGAGGCCGACCGCCGCGCGGGCCAGCGTCGACTTTCCCGAGCCCGACTCCCCCACCAGGCCGACCACTTGGCCGGACGGCACGGTCAGGTGCGCGCCGTCCACCGCGGTCAGGGCGTGGCGGCGGGTGCCGTAGCGCACGCTCACCCCGTCGAAGACGAGCTCGCTCATGCCGTCCCTCCTCCTGTCACGGTCTCTTCGGCTTCGGCTTCGGCTTCGGCTTCGGCTTCGACTCCGACTTCGACTTCGGCCTCAACTTCGGCTTCGCCTCCGACCAGTTCGGTCGTGTCCTTGCTGGGGTGCCAGCAGGCGATCCGGTGCCCGACCGTGTACGTGAGCGGCTCGGGGTCCTCGCGGCGACAGTGGTCGTCCGCAAAGGGGCAGCGCGGGGCGAACGCGCACCCTTGCGGTATCCGGTCCGGCTCCGGCGGGCGGCCGGGGATCACGGCCAAGGGGCGGTCCCGGTCGGTGTCGAGGTCCGGTACGGCGGCGAGGAGCGCCCGGGTGTAGGGGTGCCGGGCCGCGGTGAACAGGTCGGCCGCGGGCAGGTCTTCGACGATGCGGCCCGCGTACATGACGAGCACCCGGTCGCAGGTGCGGGCGATGACCGTGATGTCGTGGCTGATGAGCAGGATGGCGGTGGCCCGCTCGTCCCGGACCTCGGTGAGCAGGCGCAGCACCTGCCGCTGCACGGTGACGTCGAGGGCGGTGGTCGGCTCGTCCGCGATGATCAGCATGGGGTCGCCCATGAGGCCCATGCCGATCATCGCGCGCTGTCGCATACCGCCGGAGAACTCGTGCGGATACTGGCGTGCGCGACGCTCGGGCGCCGGTACGTGTACGGCGCGCAGCCGGTCCACGGCCCGTGCGAACGCGGCGCTCCGGGAGAGGTGTTGATGGTGTTCGGCGACCTCGGCGAGCTGCCGCCCCATGCTCGTGACCGGATTGAACGAGGACATCGGGTCCTGGAAGACCATCGCGAGGGAGGTACCGAGCAGACGGCGCAGCTCACGCTCGTCGGCGTCGAGCAACGGCGTGCCGGTGAACTCGAGTCGCCGGGCGGTGACGTGGGCCGGGTGCTCGACGAGCCGGGACACGGCCATCGCGGTCAGGCTCTTGCCCGACCCGGACTCGCCCACCACGCCGACGGCCTCGCCCGGGTGCACGGCGAAGCTGACCCCTCGCACCGGTTTGGTCCACCCCGTGGGCCCCGGGAAGGCGACCTGCAGGTTCTGCACCGCGAGCACCGGCTGCCCGTCGGCGTCCGGCCGGTGCGCGGCCGCGTCCTCGTCGGTGTCCTGGGCGGGCGGTGGGAGCGGACGGGCGCCGGCGGCCTGACGTGACAGCGTACGTACGCCGAGGGCGGCTGCCGCTGCCTCGCCGAAGAGGTTGAACGCGAGGCCGGTGACGACGACCGCCACGCACGGCGCGAGCGCGGGCGCCGGGGTGAGGTTGATCCGGCCAAGGCCCTCGCCGAGGAGGCGGCCCCAGTCGTAGTCCGGCGCCTGTACGCCAAGTCCGAGGAACGAGAGCCCGGAGAAGGCGAGGAGGGAGGCGCCCGCGCCGATGGTGGCGTTGACGGCAAGCGGCTCGGCGATGTTGGGCAGGATGTGGCGCACCAGGAGCCGCATCCGGCCGACGCCGACGGTCCGGGCAGCGGCCACGAAGTCCCGGCCCGCGACCGACGCGCTCAACGTCTGGGTGAGCCTGGCGAAGGCGGGGGCCATCGCCAGGCCGATCGCGAGGACCGCGCCGGTGGCGCCCACCCCGAAGATGACCGCGAAGAACAGAGCGAGCAGCAGGCCGGGGAAAGCGACGGCGATGTTCACCACGGAGGTCATCAACCGCCCCGCCCCGCGCGGCAGCACGGAGGGCAGCGCGCCCAGAACCAGTCCCAGGACCACACCCAACAGGGTGGCGGTCACCGCGAGCAGCAGCGAGAGCCGGGTGGCCACAAGAACGCGGTAGAAGATGTCGCGGCCCAGGTTGTCCGTGCCCAGCAGATGCGCGCCGGAGGGCCCTTGCTGGATCGCGGCCGTGTCCACCACGGACGCCCTGTCCCCCCACAGGACCGGGGCGAGTACGGCCAGGACGACCACCGCGAGCAGTAGAAGACCGGCGCATGCGCCGACGGGGGTACGGGCGACCGAGGACCATCGGGAGCGTGCCGCGGACATCAGACCTCCCCGATCGCGGAGCGCGGGTCGAGCAGGGCGAGCGCCACATCGACGAGCAGGTTCACCACAAGGACTCCGGCCCCGTAGACGAGCACGATGCCCTGCACGACCGGATAGTCCTTCTGCACGATGGACTGCACGATCGTCGAGCCGAGGCCGGGCCAGGCGAACACGTTCTCCACGAGGACCGTCCCCGCGACGAGCGCCGAGAGCAGCAGACCGCCGAGGGTGAGCGTGGCGGTCAGGGCGTTGGGCAGCGCGTGGCGCACATACACGCGGCGCGGCGGCAGCCGCTTGGCGCGCGCGGTGCGCACATAGTCGTGGCCGAGGACCGACAGCATCTCCACCCGGCCGATCCGGGCGAGCACCGAGGCGGGGCCGATGGACAGGGCGAGGACCGGAAGGACGTACGAGCTCGGTCCCTCGCGGCCCGCGACGGGGAACCAGTCGAGGCGCACCGCGAACACGTAGGCCAGCACGACCGCGAGCAGGAACTCCGGTACCGCGGCGAGCAGCACGCTGACGGAGGTGAAGGCCAGTTCGGCGCCGCGGCGGCGCCCGCCCCGGGTCACGGCGGCCATCGCCGTGCCCAGCGGGACGGCCACCGCGAGGGCCAGTACGAAGGCGAGTCCGGCCAGTTGCACGGTCGCGGGCAGCCGGTCGCCGATCGTCTGCGTCACGGGCTGGCCGCTGATGGTGGAACTGCCCAGATCGCCGGTGAAGAGGCCTCCCAGGAAGTGCAGGTACTGCTGCCACAGCGGGTCGTCGAGACCCAGCTCCGCGCGCTTCGCCGCCACCAGGTCAGGCGAAGCGGTCATGCCCAGAGCGGCTCGCACCGGGTCACCGGGGATGAGATGGATCATCAGGAACGCCGCTGTGACGAGCACCCACAGCGACACCACAAGGCGGGCCGAGCGGCGCATGCCGAACAGCAGCCAGCGGTTGCCCCGCCAGTCGGGGGCAGCCGACGCCGACGGCGCGTCGGCGCCCGCCGTCGCGGTTGTCGCGGTCGTCATCGAACCGTCCCCCTAGTTCGCGTACATACGGATCGAGGACGGGACGATCGAACCCTGATCGACCTTGAAGCGAGCGGCCTTGCCGAAGACCGGGGTGAGGGAGTTGTAGTACGGCACCGCGTCGAGGTGCTTGATCAGCGCCTTCTCGGCCTGCTGCCACTGCGGGCAGCCGGCGGCTCCGACCTTGGCCGAAGCCTTCTGTACGAGGCCCTGGTACTCGGGGTTGTCGACTCCCGCGAAGTTCACGCCCTTGGGCGGCGTGGGCCCGGACATGAACGGGACGAGTTGGGTGGGCGCCCCGAGGGAGATCGGGCCCATGGAGACGTCCCAGTCGCCGGAGCCGAAGAGCGTGCTGTTCAGTCCGGGGCTGTCCGCCGGCTTCATCTTGACCTCGGCCCCGAGGCTCTTCCACTCCTTCTGGATCAGCTCGGCGCCCGCGGCCATGGTGGGCCCGTTCTGGGTGCCGTACATCAGGCTCATCGTGAGCTTCTTGCCGTTCTTGGTACGGATTCCACCGGCGCCCGGTTCCCAACCGGCCGCGCTCAGGCCCGACTTGGCTGCCGCGAGGTCGTGCTGCGGCAGGTTCCCGGTGACCGAGTCACCGGTACAGGCTCGCGGCTCGTCGGTGACCATGCCCTGGGACGGCTTTCCGGTTCCGTTGGTGATCACCTTGCCCACATCGGGCAGGTTCAGTGCCTGGACCAGTGCCCGGCGCACCTTCTCGTCAGCTCCGGGGCGGGCCCCGCTCTGGTTGAAGTACAGCTCGCCCAACGGCGCTTGCACGTCGGCGTGGAAGAGCTTCTGCGCGGCAAGGCGCTTCTGCTCGGGGCCGGACATCGGCGCGGCGTTGAGCTCTCCGGAAAGGAGCAGGTTCGCGGCCGTGCTCTCGTTGGGGATCACCCGGATCTTCACGGTGTCGGGCAGCCCCTTGGCCCCCGGTTCGGACGCCCCCGGGCCCCAGCTGTAGTCCTTGCGCCGGGTGAGAGTGTAGTGGTCGCCCGTGACGGCCTCGGTCATGGTGAACATGCCGGTGCCGCTGCCCTTGCCTCCCTTGGCCAGTGCCGTGCGGTCCTTCAGGCCCTTGCCGCAGGCGATCGGCACGGAACCGGCGTTGCGCAGCAGGAACGCGTCGGGGGCACCGCTGGTGAGAGTGACGGTGCGCTGCTTGTCGTCGGGCTTCGCCGTGGTGCCCGGCTGGATCTGCACACCGGCCAGTGGCGACTTGTTCTCCGGGTCACCGATGTAGTCGATGTTCGCGGCCACGTCGCTCGCGGTCAGCGTCGAGCCGTCGGAGCACTTGACGTCGGGGCGCAGCGTGAAGGTCGCCGTCTTCGTCGTCGCTTCCCACTTCCGCGCCAATCCTGCTTCGGGCTCGCCCTTGGCGTTGAGGTGGATCAGCGGGTCGTACAGGTAGCGGTTGACGCCGATGGCGATCGACATCACCGTCTTCGCCGGGTCGAGGGCGCCGGGGTCGGACGCGTAGGCCGTGGTGAACGTCTTGCCGTCCGCCAGCTCGCCTTTCCCCGCGGCGCCCGAGCCGGATCCGCCTCCGCAGCCGCTGACCAGGAGCGCGGCGGCCGCCACCATCGGCAGGACACGTACCGCGGGCGTTGCGGGCGGTCGGTTGAGCTCATCCCACATGGACATGCGGATCCCCACCTCCGAGGCTTCGAACCGGTGATGTCCGAAAGGTAGGGCGGGGACACGGACAACACTTCGTCGCCTACGACAAGGCAGAGGGGCCTGATCTATCGGCGCCGACAGGCCGACAGTCGGGGCCTGGGCCACTGGGGGCTACTGGGGGCTGCTGGGCGGGATCGGCGCAGATATCGGTGAAGCGGTACGCACATGAGGCTTCATGGCGCGCTGTCAGGCCATGGGGCCCGGTGTCCGCAGCATGAGATGGCGTTGCCGGTGCGACCGATCCGTGGAAGCATCCGCGCCATGCTGCGCCAGCTCATTATCAGCTGCGGCGTGCCGGCACCGAGGTGACCTGGAGGCAACCCCTCCCAGGCGGCTCACCGCCCGCACGCAGACCTCTCGCATTCCGCGAGGGGTCTTTTTGCTTTCGCCATCCGTGCAAAGACAAGGAAGCACCCGCGATGACTCCTGATGAGTCCCCCGCCCTCACCACGCTGACGGTGACGCTTCACGACAGCCGCGAGGCACTCGGCCGGATCGTCTCCGCCCTGCGCCCGGTGCCGGTGCGGGAGCTGACCTATGCGGTCCGCGCCCCCGCCCGGGCCACCGCCGAGGTGGTGGTGTCCTCGGCCGATGCCGCCCGGGCGCGCAGGCGCCTCCATCGGGTGGTGGCCGTCCTCACCGTGATCGAGTCGGGCACCAGCCCTGTTCGGGTGAGCTGACCTGTTCCTCCGGAATGAGGCGGACGGCCCTCAGCCGTTGAAGGTGTCCGGGTGGGGGCCGGTCCGCTCGTCGCGGTTCAGTGCGGAGATCTCACCGATGTCGCCCTCGCTGAGCTCGAAGTCGAAGATGTCGAAGTTCTGCTCGATGCGCTTCTGGGTCACCGACTTGGGGAAGACGATGTCCCCACGCTGGATGTGCCAGCGCAGGGTCACCTGGGCGGCCGACTTGCCCTCGCGCTGCGCGATGCGGTTGATGGTGGGGTCGTCGAGCACCTTGCCCTGCGCGATGGGCGACCAGGCCTCTGTGGCGATGTCGTGCTCGGCGCCGAAGGCCCTGACGTCGTCCTGGGTGAGGTAGGGGTGCACCTCGATCTGGTTGACGGCGGGCACCACGTCGCTGTTCTGCATCAGGCGGCGCAGGTGGTTGGGCTGGAAGTTGGAGACTCCGATGGCCTTGGCGCGGCCGGAGCGGTAGATCTCCTCGAGGGCCTTCCAGGTCTCCACGAAGTCACCCTTGCCGGGCAGCGGCCAGTGGATGAGGAAGAGGTCCAGGTAGTCGAGCCCCAGCTCCTCCATGGTGCCGTCGAACGCCTTGAGAGCGTCGTCGTGCTCATGGGCGCCGTTGTTGAGCTTGCTGGTCACGAAGACGTCGGCGCGGTCGAGGCCGGAGTCGCGGACCGCCTGGCCGACCTCCTTCTCGTTGCCGTACATCTGAGCCGTGTCGATGTGCCGGTAGCCGGCCTCCAGCGCGGCCAGCGTCGTCTCCCGGGTCTCCTCCGGCTCGATCTGGAAGGTGCCGAAGCCGAGCTGGGGGATCTCCACTGCGTTGTTGAGGGTGATGGAAGGTACTGCGGTCACGGTGACTCCTTGTGTTGCTGGTTTCGCGGGGTACTGCTGATTCCGCGGGGTACTGCTGGTTTCGCGGGTGGAGAGCGGTACGTCGGGGACTGCTCTCCGTTCACCTCGGCCGCAAAACACACGTATGGGCAGCTTCTGTCCCGCCGTAGGTGCGCGGGACACGGTGGAACATCGCGTTCCGGCCCCATCCCGGGGTACCCGGCATCACGATGCGCAAACCGTTCATATGCCGTAAAACGGTGCACGCGTTCCCCACAGAAACCGGGTGCCCAAGGGAGAGGTCATCTAAAGGTCACCTCCGGATTCCTGCCGCTGCCGCGGGACCCACATGGATGCGCAGGTCACCGAACCGATGGGACGGCCAGCCGCGCGCGTACCCCGGCGGCCCGTCCTCCGCCGTGGCGAGCGTGGCCGTCGGCGTCCGCCGCGCGGTCCGCAGCAGGGCTGCACGGGTGGTGCTGGCGTTGTGCCCCTGCGTCTGGGCGGAGGAGCACCCGGCGTAGAAGGCGATCGGGAGCGCCTCGTAGCCGGTCAGCACGCAAGGCGGCCGCACGCCGAGGCGATGCAGCTCGGACGCCGTGCGGGCCCAGTCCTTGCGGGCGGCGGCGGAGCGGTCCACGACATCCTCGAGGATCGCGTACTGCACCGCCAGATGCCCGGCGGCGGCGAGTGCCACCAGTGTCACGACCACCGGCCTCCATGCTTGGCGCGAGGCGGTGACCAGGTGGACGAGGGCATCGGCGACCGGGATGGCGAGCAGCGCGTAGAACGGCAGCAGGAAGCGCGGCGCCGCGTATCCGATCATGAACAGGTACGGGATGCTCGCCGTCGCGGCACAGGCCAGCGGCAGCAGCGTGCCCGCGGTGCGCCGGGCCCTGACCGCGACAACGAGACCGAGCGCGGCGAGCAGGGGCAGGGCGAACCACCACGCGATCAGCTCCGGGGCCGGAACCGAAGAGGTGCACGGACGGCACAGGGTCTGGCCGCGCAGGCTGCGCAGCTGATCGAGGACGGCGATGTTCCAGCCGAGGCCGCCCTGGATCCGCGAGGCATCGGCGAGGCGGGCACCCAGGCCGCCGAAACCGACGTACGCCTCACCGATCCAACCGACCGCCCCCGCCCCCAGCCCCGCGAGCAGCGCCGCAAGCAACCGCGGCCGACGCCATCGGCGTACACAGACCAGCGAGGCGAGCAGCGGGAGGCTCACCCAGACGGCGTCGATGGGCCGCATCCACGCCATCAGCGCCGCGCCGGCGCCCATGCCCCAGAGCGCGGCCCTGTCACGGCGGTCCACCTGGGCACGCAGGAAGCATCCGACGCCCGCCAGGGCGCCGATCGCGACCCAGTAGTTGGGCATGACCTCCGGGCCGTAGAAGACGGTCACCCAGAGCGTCGCGAAGAGGGCACCCCCCAGGGCGACCACCCGTACGGGGAAGAGACCGCGCCAGACGCGCAGCGCCAGGAAGAGCCCGAGGCCTGACAGCACGGCGAGGTAGACCCGCAGGAGTGAGGTGGACGACGACCATGAGGCGACCGGCGCGACCAGCAGGGAGATCCCGCGGGAACGGGGTGCGCTGAAGAACGCCGCCGGAGCGTGGCCGCTGACCTGACTGACGTACACCGCCTCGTCCCAGCCGAGTCCCATTCCGGGCCGCACCAGGGCCAGTTGGGTCAACGTGAAGACCCCTGCCACGACGGCCGGCCAGATCTGGCTTCCGGCACGCCGCGGGATGCGCGGGGCCGGTGTCGGGCCGCGGCGCTCCATTGCGACGAGCGGGATGTTCAAGGTCTTGGCCATCGCCCGGCTTTCCCCTTACTCACCTGTAGGGCTCCTCTGCTGACCTACAGGGCGCAGGGCAGAAGTCATACATCATTACAAACGTGGACAAATTACCCCGATGCGTTCGGGAGCGCACGCTGGCGCGACACGGCGAGGCGGCACCCACGGAGGTTGCCTCCAGGGTGCGCACCACTCCTGAGGGGTAGTCGTTGCCGGAGAGGTTTACTCGTGTGAAATGTGGTCAGGCGCACGAGAGTTGACACAGGAGGTGCACGTTGTTCCCCAACTTGGGACAGAACGGCCAGTGGGTCCGCACGCGCACGGAGGCCGACGCGAAGGCCTTCATCGAGGAGAAGCGCGCCGACCAGGAGCGCTCCCAGGGAACCGGCACGCTGATCCTGGCGGTCGTGATCGTGCTCTTCCTGGTCGCCGCGGGCCTGTACAGCCGGTTCGGCTGACGTCGCCTGCCTCCACCTCTGCCGCGCCGCCGGTTCGGCTCCTCACCAGGCGGGGCCGGAGGGCACACTGCGGCACCCCTCTCAGGCTTCCGGCCACGGCTGCGGTGCATGCCGTGGCCGGAAGCCTGAGAGGGGTGCTCACCACGTTCTCGAACAGGTTCAGCGGCACAGGGCCTTGTCCACGACCCGTTCCACACGCTTCATGGTCGCCGTGTCGGACGGCTGGACGGTCACCGCGACATTGGCGGCACGTCCGTCGGCGGTGACGCCGCCCCGGGTCTCATATCCCGTGGTGCTACCGCCGTGGCCCCAGTAGACACCACCGCACGACAGCGGTGTGCTCACGAGCCCGAGTCCGTAACGGGCGCCGGAGGCGAAGGGCGCTCCGGCGGGGACGGTCGTGCGCATCTCGGCGAGCTGGGCCGCCGGGAGGAGCCTGCCCGCCAGGAGTGCGGTGAAGAACCGGTTGAGGTCGGAGTTGGTGGAGATCATCTGGCCTGCCGCCCAGCCCCAGGACGGGTCCAGTTCCGTTCCGTCACGCAGCGGCGCACCGGCCGAATCCTGGTAGTAGCCCTTGGGATGGGGCTCCCGGATGGTCACGTCACCGGGTGCGGGGAAGTAGGTGTGGCGCAGCCCTATGGGCTTGATGATGCGCCGCTCCAGTTCCTTGGCGAGCGGACGGTGGGTGACCTTCTCGACGATCAGACCGGCCAGCACATAGTTCGTGTTGCTGTACGCCCACTTCTTCCCGGGCTCGAAGTCGGCCTTGTGCTGGAGAGCGATGTCGAGGAGCTCGCGGGGTTCGTAGTGCCGGACGTCCTCGCCGAGGTATTTGACGTAGTTGGGGAGCCCGCTGGTGTGCTGCAGGAGCTGACGTACGGTGATGCGGCGCCCGTCGATCCCCTCCCCGCGCACGAGGCCGGGCAGATAGGTGTCGACCTTGGCGTCGAGGCCGATCTTCCCTTCGCCGACCAGTTGCAGCACGAGCACCGCGGTGAACGTCTTGGTGTTGCTGCCGATCCGCACCTGACCGTCCCTGGGCACCTTCGAGCCGGTGGCCAGGTCTCCGACCCCCGCCGTGTAGGTACGGGCGTGGCCTTCAGCGCCCTTGACCCCCGCGAGCGCGGCGGGCACTCCGTCGGAGCGCACCAGTGCGTCGAGGCCCTCCTGGACGGTGTCCGGCCTGGCGGAGGCGGACGCCACAGCCGGCGACAAGGTCGCCGCCGTCATGACGGCGGCGACCACCCCGGCCGTCGCGGCCGCGGCCGACACGGCTCCGCGTCGGCCACCCCGCCGCCCGGGAGAACTGAACCTCTGCCATACCTGCTCACGCACTAGCCAACTCCTGCGGAATCGTCGGGAACCCAGCTCCATCTGTCTGGCCCAGCTTTTCCGAATGCGGCACCCCGGGACGATCCTGCTAACCGCCCAGGTCCAGGTAGGGCTAACCCCCGATACACCGCCCCCCGCTCAGCCCGCGCCGGAAGTCCTTGTTCCACTCTTCCCTCGCGGAGCGGTCGTTCTTCGACCGCCCGGGTGCGCCCGTACCCAGGATCGCGATCGCGCCCACGACACTCGTGTAGGACTGCGAGAAGTCGATGATGTCGATGGCACGACCCTGGCCACGCCACTCAGGCAACGGGTGCATATAGGTCACTTCCTGTCCTATACGAGTCCTAGCGTGGCCCCTGACCGGCGGAACACGAACACTTGAAGGCGGAGACCATGGCTGCGAACGAATCGACCATCACCCCCGACGGCCCCGCAAAGGGCCCTGCCGTCACCGGCGAGCGTGCCGAGTGGCTGGAGACGCTGGCCAAGCACCGGCACTTCCTGCGCTTCACCACCCGCGACCTCACCGACGAGCAGGCCGGCCTGCTCACCACCGCCAGCGCACTGTGTCTCGGCGGCCTGATCAAGCACGTCACCGAGGTCGAGCGGATGTGGGTGGGCTTCATCCTGGGCGGACCGTCGACGATGGCCGACTTCGCGGCCATGACCGAGGCCGACCGGGCCCGCCGTGCCGACGAATTCAGGATGCTGCCCGGTGAGACGCTGGCGGGCGTGTTGGCCGATTACGCCGAAGCGGCCCGTCGGACCGACGAACTCGTCGCCACACTGCCCGACTTGGATGCCACGTGGCCTCTGCCGAAGGCCCCGTGGTTCGAGGCCGGTGCGCAGTGGTCGGTTCGCCGGGTGCTGATGCACATCACGACCGAGACCGCTCAGCACTCCGGCCACGCCGACATCATCCGTGAGTCCTTGGACGGCGCCACGAGCATGGCCTGAGTCCTGATCCGCCTGAGCGGATCAGGACTCAGGAAGGCACTTACTTGACTGGTTTTTCAGTTCAGGGAATGCAGGGCATGCCTTCGGTAGGTCTTAGGTCATTGGCAGGTCTCCGGTAGGCCCTACATTCCCTGCAGCAGTGCCAGCTCGGCGTCGATGGCGCCGCGCAGCAAGTCACGCGCGTGCTCGATCCGCAGGCCGCCGCTGAGCCAGCGCGTGCTGAGCCCTTCGAGCAGCGCGGTGAGTCGCTCGCCCGACGCGGCCAGGGCAGGCGGCGGGGCCGTGGGCCGCACCTGGCCGAGGAGGGCCGCCACCTCCTGCACCCATACCAGGGTTGCCCTGGCGAGGTCGTCCCGCAGCACCTCGTCGAAGACGGCACTCGCCCGGAGCTCGCCCCAGGCGGAGCTGTTCTCCCTGACCATCGGGGTGTCCTGAAGTTCCAGGAGGAGGGTCTCCTCCAACTCCTCACGCGGGGCGAGCGGTCCGGCGTCCGACGCCTGGCCGGCGGTGTAGCGCTCGGCTCGGTCGTTGATGAACTCGAGCGTCTGACGCAGGATCCCGGTGCGGTCCTTGAAGTGGTAGTAGATCAGCCCGGTCGAGACACCCGCCTCGGCGGCGAGCTCTTCGACGCGCAGGCCACGGACGCCGCGACGGGCGATGAGCCGTGCGGCTGCTTCGAGGATCTGAGTAGTGCGAGGCGCCATGAATCCGAACCCTATCGGGCCCTTCCCCGCCCGGTGATCTCGGGCGACCCGCAGAAATCGGCGCTGGAAGGGGTTCTCTTTGACTCCTCTTCGACTCCTCTTCGGCTCCTCTTTGACTGAATTTTCAGTCCGTGTCAGAGTCGAGGTATCGAGCGGCTCCGTCCGCGCCGCGCTCGTCGAGCGTCCCGCCGTGCCGATGGGTAGCTTGATCCCCATCACGATGATCGGAGTCACCGTGTCCCTCTCCTCCGTCTTCCCGATGCGCCCCTCCCGTCGCTCGGCCCTCCGCGCGCTCGCCGGAATCGGCACCGCGGTACTCGGAGCCTCGGCGTGCGGGACCGGCGACGAGCAGGCGCGGGCCGCGAACACCGCGGGCGACCGGGACACGGTGGCCCAGGGACTGCGCATGGGCGCCGAGTGGGAGAGCCACGCGCGCACCTTCATGTCGTGGCCCGCTCTCGAGTCGGTGTGGGAGGAGGTCCTCCCCTACGTACGCGAGGACATCGCCCGCG
This sequence comes from Streptomyces sp. NPDC031274, assembly GCF_055570235.1. Classification (NCBI taxonomy): domain Bacteria; kingdom Bacillati; phylum Actinomycetota; class Actinomycetes; order Kitasatosporales; family Streptomycetaceae; genus Streptomyces; species Streptomyces sp. NPDC031274. The sequence goes on from NZ_JBVIHP010000008.1 coordinate 86,387, forward strand.
TCGCCCGCGCCATCGCGGAGTACGAGGACGTCGTGATGATGGCGAGGCCCGACCAGCGGGCCGCCGCCCAGAAGGCCTGTGGGCGCGACGTCGAGGTCATCCCGCTGGCCGTCGACGACCTGTGGGCCCGCGACACCGTGCCGGTGTTCGTGGAGCAGGACGGCGACGTCGTCGGTGTCGACTTCAACTTCAACGGGTGGGGCGACAAGCAGGAGCACACGCACGACGCCCGGGTGGGCCGCACCCTCCTCCCGAAGTACGACATCCCCCGCAGGAAGGCGCCCCTGATCGCCGAGGGCGGGTCCTTCGAGACCGACGGCGAGGGCACGCTCCTCATCACCGAGAGCTCGATCGTCAACGACAACCGCAACCGCGGTAAGAGCCGCGACCAGATCGAGGCCGAGCTCAAGCGGACCCTGGGCATCAAGAAGGTGATCTGGCTGGCGGGCGTACGCGGTCAGGACATCACCGACGCGCACGTGGACAGCCTGGTTCGCTTCACCGCGCCCGGTGTGGTGCTCCTGGACCAGGCCTTCCCCGGTCTGCCCGCCGACTCCTGGTCGCGCGCGGCCGACCAGGCGAAGGCGGTGCTCAGCAAGGCGACCGACGCCAGGGGCCGGTCCTTCGAGATCGTCGATCTGCCGCAGCCGGACCCGGACAGGATCACCGGCGAGGGCGACGACTTCGTATCGGCGTACGCCAATTTCTACGTCGCCAACGACTCCGTGTTCATGCCCAGGTTCGGGGACCGGAAGGCCGACAACCGCGCCCGGAGCATCCTGCGGGAGCACTTCCCCGAGCGCGACGTCGTGCCGGTCCGGATCGACACCATCGCCTCCGGTGGCGGCGGCATCCACTGCTCCACGCACGACGAGCCCGGCAAGCCGGTCGACTGAACCCGGCCCGCGCGAACGACACCGGCGTCACCGGGGGTGGCATCAGCACCACCCCAGGGCCGGGCCCCAGACCTCCTGACCCGCGGCTTCCGTCGGCGCAGGCTTGTCCCCGTCACCGACGAACAGTCCGGCGGTCCACCGCCGGACACCGAAGGCGAACGGGGAAGACAGGATGACCAGTCATACGCGACGGAGGATTCTCCAAGGTGCGGCGCTCGCGGCGGCGGGCAGCGTGGTCGGGACCTACGGGCTCGGACAGGACGCTCCGGCAGCGCGGGCAGCGACCCGAACCCGAACGGCAACACGGACGGCGGCGGGCGGCGGTGCGAAGTCGCTCCCGTTCCTGGAGGGCGCTTTCGCACCGGTCACCGAGGAGTTGACCGCGTTCGACCTGAAGGTGACCGGCCGCGTGCCGCGCGACCTCGACGGCCGTTTCCTGCGCACGGGACCGAACGCGCTGGGCCTCGAGGACCCGCGGGCACACCACTGGATGCTGGGCGACGGCATGGTGCACGGGGTACGGCTGCGCGGTGGACGCGCCGAGTGGTACCGCAACCGCTGGGTGCGTTCCTCGCAGGTGGCGAAGAAGCTGGGCGAGACGTATCCCGGCCAGGCACCGCCGGACGACTTCGCGTGCAACACGCACGTGATCCCGTACAAGGGGCGGATCCTGGCGCTCCAGGAGAGCGGGCCGCTGCCGTACGAGCTGGACGGCGAACTCGACACCGTGCGCCCGTACGACTTCCGCTCCACGCTGCGGGGTGCGTTCACCGCGCACACCAAGTACGACGCCGCAGCGGACGAGTTGCACGCGGTGGCGTACTACGCGACCTGGGACCACGTGCGGCACATCATGATCGACGGGACCGGGCGGGTCGCCCGGTCCCACAAGATCCCGGTGACGGACGCGCCGATGATGCACGACTTCGCCCTCACGCAGAAGTACGTGGTGATCGTGGACGTCCCGATCACGATCGACGCGGCGGCCGCCGAGGCCGGTGCGCAGGTGCCGTACACCTGGAACGAGCACCACCCGATGCGCGTGGGGGTCATGCCGCGAGCAGGCGGCGCCACCCGCTGGTTCGAGATCGACCCGGTCTTCTACTCGCACACGCTCAACGCCTACGACCAGGGCGACACGGTGGTGATGGAGTACACCAGCATGCCCGCCCCCTTCTACGCGGCAGGCCGGGGCAACGGCGGCCCCTCCACGAACGGCGCGCCGACACTCGACCGCTGGACGATCGACCTGCGCGCCGGCCGGATCCGCAGCACCCGCATCGACGATCTGCCGCAGGAATTCCCCCGCGTCAACGAATCCCTGATCTCCCGTCGGCACCGCTTCGGGTACGCGGCGAGCGCGGCCGAGATGTGGCGCGCGTACGAGACGATCGACGGGGTTTTGCCGGACGACAAGTTCACCAACTGCCTTGTCAAGCACGACATGTTGCGCGACAGCAAGCAGGTGGTCCGCTTCCCGAAGGGCGCGGCGGCGAGCGAGCCGGTGTTCGTGCCGCGCCGGGGCGCGCGGGACGAGGACGACGGCTACATCCTCTCCTACGTGCACGACCCCGACCGCGGCGCGACCGACCTGGTGATCCTCGCGGCACAGGACTTCACCGGCCACCCGCTGGCCCGCGTCCACCTGCCGGGGCGGGTGCCGCTCGGCTTCCACGGAAGCTGGGTGGGGGACGTGTAGCCACGGATCGGGAGCGTCTCCGGCTCTGATCCAGACGTTCTGGACTCACCGGGTGGCGAACGGCCTTCTCCGGCTTGCTCACTTCCGCACCACCACCACGGTCCGCAGCCCGATCGAACCGGCCTTTGATCGTCACGCATGGAGGCCGCTCCCTCACTCCGGAGCAGGCGATGTGCCGCGCCGGCCTCGGCCGCCGCCGGACGGACGAGGCCGGCGCGAACCTCAGTTGCCGCCCGCTCCGATCTCGGCGCCGACCGCCGCGAGCGCGGTGGTCACGGGCTGGAAGAACGTCTCACCGCCCGCGGTGCAGTCGCCGCTGCCGCCCGAGGTGAGGCCGATCGCGCTCCCGTCGCCGGTGAACAGTGAGCCTCCGCTGTCTCCCGGTTCGGCACAGACATCGGTCTGGATGAGCCCGGTGACGGTCCCTTCGGCGTAGTTCACCGTGGCGTCGAGTCCGGTGACGACACCGTCCTGGAGCCCGGTGGTGCTGCCCATGCGGGACACCTCGAGCCCGACCGACGCTTCGGCGGCCCGCGCGATCTCCACGGTCTGGCCGTCGCCCGTGTTCACCGCGCTCGGGGCGTCGGCGGCCGGGTCGTCGTACGTGACGAGCGCGAAGTCGCCGTCCCCGGGGAACGTCGCGTCCTGGACGGTGCCGATGGCCGCGCCGCCCTGGGTATCCGACCAACTCTCGGCGGCCACCCCGCAGTGGCCCGCGGTGAGGAATCCTGGACTCCCGTCCTCGGTCGTCACGTTGAAGCCGAGCGAGCAGCGTGCGCCGCCTCCGAAGATGGCGTCGCCCCCTGCGGCGAAGGGCTTGAACTCTCCCGCGGACTTCTGGACGCGGGCCATTCCCGGGCCGAGCGAATCGACGGTCGCCTCGAGCTTGTCCCAACGCCGACCGGTGACCGTGCGGTCGGCCGTGACCACGACCTGATTGGTCCTGGGGTCCGTGGCCCACGCGGTCCCGGCCATGGTGGCCCGACTCGCCAACGTCCGCGCGGCGGCGCCGAGTTCACCACTGCTGTTGTCGACGCTGCGCGCCACCGCTCCCGCTCTCTGCACCTGGGCGTTCACCGCGTTGTCGTCGCCCACGACGTTGACGACGAGCTGCTGCTTGTCCTCGTCGTAGAACGCGCCGCCGTAGGCGTCGCCGAGCTGCGAGGCCAACGGCTCGACCAGCTTCGTCGCCGATGCCGCGCTGATCCTCTTGGCGGCGGGCCCTGAAGCGTCCTCGGTCCCGGACTGCGAGGCGTTGGCCTGCTGCAGCAGGACGGCCGTAGCGACCATGCCCATCGCCGCAGCCCCTGCAAGAACGGCCTTTCGCCTGGGTATTCGCTTGTGCCTCAACTCGTCGCCTCCAGTGCGGATGCCGAATTCGACCGCCGACCGAAGCCGGGGCATGTCCGCCTCTAGATACGGGTGAGACGAGAGTTGTGTTCAACCGCACGACTGAGGTTGTGTTCAACTGCGCGGCTGTGGTGGCGCGTTCGTCGCTCCGGCCGACAGCAGTCGCTGTGCCAGTTCGCGACAGCGCTCCCCCAGCTCCGGAGGGTCGAGCACCTCGAAGTCGTGCCCCAGCAGCAGCATGTGCAGCAGCACGCCGTCGAGGCGTTCGCCGCCGCTGAGCACCTCGCAGCGCTCGCTCCCCCGCGGTCGCACGACGGCAGCCGCCGCCGGAATCTGCGCGCGCACCGTCTCGGCCGGCGCGTGCACGAGGAAGCGCGCCTGGTGCGAGTAGACCCGGCTCGCCACACCCTCCTGTACGTACGCCGCCGCGTCGGGCGCGTCGCGCGGGCGAAAGCGCCAGGTCCGTGCGGAGGTGTCGGTCATCCGGTCGACGCGGAAGGTGCGCCAGTCGTCGCGATCGAGGTCGTAGGCGAAGAGGTACCAGCGCCGGTCGGATGCGACCAGGCGGTAGGGCTCGACCCGCCGCCGTCGCACCTCGCCTCCTGACGGGTAGTCGAATCCGGCCTCGACCTCGTCGCGGCAGGCTCTGGCCAGTGTCATGAGCGCCTCGGGGTCGACGGGCGTACGGCCGCCGCCGAAGAACTCCACCGAGCCTGAGAGAGCACGCACCTCGTGCCGCAGCCGGGTGGGCAGCACCTGGTCGAGCTTGGTCAGCGCCTGGAGAGCGGCGTCGCCCGCACCGGCGACCGCGCCACGCGCACCGGCGAGCAGCGAGACCGCGGTGGCGATCGCCTCCTGATCGTCGAGCAGCAGCGGCGGCAGCTCCTGCCCCGCACCGAGTCGGTAACCGCCGCCGACGCCCTGTCCCGCGTGCACCGGATAGCCGAGCGTGCGCAGCCGCTCGACATCCCGCCGTACGGTGCGGGGCGTGACCCCGAGCCGCTCGCCGAGCTCGGGTCCTGTCCAGACCTGACGCTGCTGCAGCAGCCCGAGCAGGGTGAGCACTCGCTCCGTCGTGCCCCGTTCGTCCTTGCGTGCCCCGTTCATGTCGCACACCCTGCCAGAGATAGCGGACCGATCCTGTCCGCCTGGGGTGTCACGGTGGCTCCATGAACGCAGACGAACTCGACTGGAACCGAACCCTGTGCGAGCAGTGGGAGGTCCATTGGAACCACCAGCTCCGAGACCGGCTCGCCGGCCTCACCGACGACGAGTACTTCTGGTCGCCCGTGCCGGACTCCTGGAGCGTGCGGCCGCGCGGCAGCTCGACGGCGCCCGTGCAGGCAGGCGCCGGGGATTTCGCCATCGACTTCGCTTTCCCGCAGCCGGTCCCCGCGGCCTTCACCACGATCGCCTGGCGACTCGGTCACGTCATCGTCGGTGTGCTCGCCACCCGCAACGCCACGCACTTCGGCGCTCCGGAGGCGTCGTACGAGAGCTGGGAGTACGCAGGCAGCGCGGCCACCGCACTCGACCAGCTCGACGCTCAGCTCGATCTCTGGCTGACAGGGGTACGCGGTCTCGGCGACGCCGGGCTCCGGGTCCCGCTCGGTGAGAAGGAGCCCTTCCCCGAGGCGTCCATGGCCGATCTGGTGCTGCACATCCACCGCGAGCTGATCCACCATCTTTCCGAGGTCTGCTTGCTGCGCGACCTCTACCTGCACACGAATCCCGCGAACCCCCAGAACCCCCAGAACCCCGAGGACCCCGAGAACCCCGCTAGGAACGGAGCAACCCGATGAGCCGCACCATCCAGATCACCTTCGACGCCCATGACCCGCGTGCGCTGTCGACCTTCTGGCGCGACGCTCTGCACTACGTCATCCCCGGCCCGCCCGGTGTCGAGCTGCCGGAGGGCGCCGACGCGCTTGCGGCGTGGGACGACTTCCTCGCGCGCGTCGGCGTACCGGAGGACCAGCGCAACTCGAGATCGGCCGTCGAGGACCCGGCCGGGCACGGCCCGCGCGTGCTCTTCCAACAGGTGCCGGAGGACAAGGTCGCCAAGAACCGCGTCCACCTCGACGTCCGCGCGGCTCCCGGGCTGCGGGGCGAGGAGCGGATGGCGGCCCTGGAGGCCGAGTGCGACCGGCTCGTCGCGCTGGGAGCGAAGCGGGTACGCCGCGACGAGCCCGCGCCCCCGATGAGTTCCGGCTACATCGTGATGACCGACCCCGAGGGCAACGAGTTCTGCCTGGACTGACCTGGCCCCGCCGTGACCGTGCGTGACGACTGGACGGGCGGGGTCCGCACCGGCGGCCTACGTTGAATACAGAGGCCCACACCAGGTGAGAGACCGGTGGGCGCTGTAACGACAAAGGAGTTGTCATGGCTGACAAGGGCGGCATGGACAAGATGAAGGGCAAGGCCAAGGAAATGGGCGGCAAGGTCATGGGTGACCGTGACAAGCAGGCCGAGGGCAAGGGCGACCAGGCCAAGGGCGAGGTCAAGAAGGCCATGGGCGACATGCGCGACCGCGCCGAGGTCGCGCGGGAGAACCTCAAGCGCCGCGACAGCTGACGAACTCCGCCGCAAGCTCCCGCACATTCGTGTGCGGGGGCTTCGGTCGTCCTGACGCGGAGGCTTCGGTCGTTCTGACGCGGGTGGCGTGTGCCTGCCGGTTACCGCTGCCCGTCGGGCGGTGCGTGCGGCGATGCGTAGGGTGGAATGCCCGCCTCGCCCGCCGCATCGCGCAGGACGTCCTTGAGCATGTCCGGGGTTAGCCGACCCGTGAACGTATTGCGCTGGCTCACGTGGAAGCAGCCGTACAGGGTGACCGGACCCGGCCCCGGCCCCGGCCCCGCATCGGAGTGCCCGGAGCCATCCGCACGCTCCAGTGTCACCCGCGTGCCGTGCGCGAACCGGGGCCGTGGCTTCGGTACGCGCCACCCCGCCGCCGTGAACGCCGGCAACGCCGCCTGCCATCCGAACGCCCCCAGAATCACCGCCGACCGAAGACGCGGCCCCAGCAGCTCCAGCTCCCGCACGAGCCACGGCCTGCACATGTCCCGCTCACCCGGGGTCGGCTTGTTCTCGGGCGGGGCGCAGTGCACCGGCGACGTCACCCGCACCCCGCGCAACGTCAGGCCGTCGTCCATGGACTCCGCCAGCGGTCTCGACGCGAGGCCCAGCTCGTACATCGCCTTGTACAGGACGTCTCCGGAACGGTCGCCCGTGAACATCCGGCCCGTCCGGTTCCCTCCGTGCGCCGCGGGCGCGAGCCCGATGGCGAGCATCGAGGCATCCGCCGGTCCGAACCCGGGTACCGGCCGGGCCCAGTACGTCCAGTCCATGTAGGCGGCCCGTTTGACCCGCCCGACTTCCTCCCGCCAGGCGACGAGCCGGGGGCACGCGGAACACCCCGAGATACGCGCGTCCAGCTCGGACAACGGATTCATGCAGGCCACACTAGATCGTGTCGATGCCTGTCGTACCCATCCGTAAATGGCTGGCGCGGCATACCGATACGGCGAGATGCTCCCACGTGTCCGGGTCCGTGTGTCCGGGTCCATGTGTGCGGGTCGGTGTGTCCGGGGCCGCGCGAAGCTCGGTGATCGCGTTCCCGTCCGACCGGAGAGGGAGTTGTGATGACCGTTGGCGCGTCGGAGCCGTCCCGGGCCGAACCCACTGTCCGCCTGGCGGCCGGAGCACTGCGCGGCACGCGGGAGACAGGGATGGCGGTCTTCCGTGGCATCCCGTTCGCCGAGCCGCCGATCGGCCCTTTGCGTTTCGCGGCGCCGCGGCCGGTACGGAAGTGGGACGGGGTGCGGGCGGCGGAGTCGTACGGACCGCCGCCCCCTCAGGGCGGTCACTTCGGCATGGACGCCCTGGCTCGGGATGTGGAGGGCGACGCGTGGCTGACGGTCAACGTCTGGTCGCCCGATCCTGGGCCGGGCGCAGGCCTTCCGGTGATGGTGTGGATCCAAGGCGGCGCCTACACGATCGGCATGTCCGGGCTCCCCGAGTACGACGGCGGCCGTCTCGCGCGCGAGGGCGGCGTCCTCGTGGTGACGTTCAACTACCGTGTGGGGCTTGAGGGTTTCGGGCAGTTCGAGGGGGCTCCCGCCAACCGGGGGCTGCTCGACCAGGTGGCCGCTCTGGAGTGGGTGCGTGACAACATCCGGGCCTTCGGCGGCGACCCCGACCGCGTCACGGTCTTCGGTCAGTCGGCGGGGGCCGGATCGGTCGCCGCGCTCCTTGCGATGCCGCGCGCGGCAGGGCTGTTCGGCCGGGCCGTCGCACAGAGTATGCAGGGCACTTTCTTCTCTCCGGAGCTCGCCGCCGACATAGCCACCGCCTGTGCCGCCGAGCTGGGGCTCAGGCCCACGGTGGCGGACCTGTCCACGGTCGATCCGGCCCTGCTGTCCGCAGCCGGTGACGCGGTGGGCGCCAAGATGGGGCAGTGGGCCCAGCGGTGGGGTCATGTGGCGCACAGGTCGATCGTGTTCTCGCCGGTCGTCGAGGGTGATGCGCTGCCGGTCGCTCCCTGGCAGGCGCTGGCTGACGGCGCAGGCCGCGGCATCGAGCTCCTCGTCGGCCATACCCGCGACGAAACACGGCTGCTCACCGCGCTGGACGGCCTGCTCGGCCAGGTGACACAGGAGCAGGCGACGACCGCGTTGGACGTCTTCGGCCCCGGGCAGGACGGCGCACGCCGCTACCGCGACGGTTTTCCGGACGCGGGCCCGGACAAGCTGTATGAACTGGCCCTCTCCGACTGCCTGTTCCGCATGCCGAGCCTCCATCTCGCCGAGGCCCAGACCTCCGCGGGTGGCCGCGCGTACGTCTATGAGCTGACCTGGCCCGCCCCTGGGATGGACGGTGTCCTGGGTGCCTGCCACGGCCTCGACGTACCCCTGGTCTTCGGCAACCTGGACCGCGGCCAGCCCGCCGCGCTGATCGGCGAGGGCCCGCCCCCGGAGGCGGAGGCGCTGTCCGCCCGTATGCGCGCCGCGTGGACGGCGTTCGCCACGACCGGCGATCCCGGCTGGCCCGCGTACGACGCCGGGCAGCGCCTCGTGCAGCTCTTCGACACGCGACCGGCTGTCACCACGTACCCGGAAGAGCCCTCCCGCCTCATCTGGCAGAACCACGACTTCCCTGTCCTGCCGCTGATCGGGGGCCAGTGAAAGGGAAGCCCTATCAGGCCCTCGTCAATGCCGAATCGACCAGGGGCGGTGTCACTCGCTAACGTGTGACGGACCGGCATCTCCCCATCGTCCGATGTGCGGTATCCGGCCTTGTCCAGCGAGGAGTTGATCGATATGCGCAGGCTCACCCGACGCCGCCACATCGACCTCGGACGTCTCGCCGGCGCTTTCTGTCGCCGCTGACCTCCGGCCTCCGCTCGGCCCTTCCTTGCACTGATTCGCCGAAGGCGCGTCCGTGCTTCCACACGTCTGCGCGTCCGCGCGTCCGCGGGCTCTTCCGCCGTGCGTGATCGACGCCAAGTGATGTACATCCTCTGATCAGCGGGTCCCGCCGCACGCCCCGGCATGCCCGAAACATCCCCAGGAGCCCCCCTATGTCATCCGTGCCGCCATCCGCCCCTGCCTCGACCCCCGTCGCCACCGAACCCGCGCGCTTCGCGTACTGGGTGCCCAACGTCAGCGGTGGCCTCGTCACCAGCAAGATCGAGCAGCGCACCGACTGGGGCTACGAGTACAACCGCGAGCTGGCCGTCCTCGCCGAGAACAACGGCTTCGACTACGCCCTGAGCCAGGTGCGCTACATGGCCAGCTACGGCGCCGAGTTCCAGCACGAGTCGACCAGCTTCAGCCTCGCCCTGCTGCTCGCCACCGAGCGCCTGAAGGTGATCGCCGCCGTCCATCCGGGCCTGTGGCACCCGGGGGTGCTCGCCAAGCTCGGCGCGACCGCCGACCATCTGTCGGGCGGGCGGTTCGCCGTCAACGTGGTCAGCGGCTGGTTCAAGGACGAGTTCACCGCGCTCGGCGAGCCCTGGCTCGAGCACGACGAGCGCTACCGCCGCTCCGAGGAGTTCATCCGGGCGCTGCGCGACATCTGGACCGAGGACCACGCCGAACTGGCCGGTGACTTCTACCGGATCCGCGACTTCTCCCTCAAGCCCAAGCCCCTCAACACCCCCGAGCGCCCGCATCCGGAGATCTTCCAGGGCGGCAACTCCACCGCGGCCCGCGCCATGGCGGGCCGCGTGTCCGACTGGTACTTCTCCAACGGCAAGGATTTCGACGGCGTCACCGAGCAGATCCAGGACGTACGTTCCTCGGCCGCGGCCGCCGGACGCACCGCGCCCCGCTTCGGCCTCAACGGCTTCCTCATCGCCCGTGACACCGAGGCCGAGGCCCGCGAGACGCTCCGCGAGATCGTCGCCAAGGCCGATTCCGACGCGGTGGAGGGCTTCGGCGCCGCCGTGAAGCAGGCAGGACGGTCCGCCGCCGACGGCAAGGGCATGTGGCAGGACTCCTCCTTCGAGGACCTCGTCCAGTACAACGACGGCTTCCGTACGGGTCTCATCGGCACCCCGGAACAGATCGCGGAACGCATCGTCGCCTACAAGCGCCTCGGCGTGGACCTCTTCCTCCTGGGGTTCCTGCACTACCTGGAGGAGGTCGAGTACTTCGGCAAGAAGGTGCTCCCGATCGTCCGTGAACTCGAGGCCTCCGCCGCCCACTGACCCACCCTTCCCTCCAACTCCCGTGGATCTGAACTCCCCTGGAAAGGAAGCAACATGAGCACCGTCGCACCCGCCGACTGGAAGACCCTCCCCGCGCCCAAGGACTCCCGGGCCTGGATCGACCGCGCCTCCGAGGTCGCGGCCGTCCTGGCCACCGACGCCGTCGCGCGCGACAAGGCGGGCGAAACCCCTTACGCCGAGGTCCAGTTGCTCAAGGACGCCGGTCTGGTCACCCTGCTCGGCCCTGCCGAGCACGGCGGAGCCGGTCAGGACTGGCCGACGGCCTACCACGTCGTGCGCGAGGTCGCCAAGGCCGACGGCTCGATCGGTCAGCTCCTCGGCTACCACTATCTGTGGAACTGGGCCGCACGCCTGGTCGGCACCCGCGAGCAGTGGGAGCACGTCGAGGCCACGGCCGCCCGTGAACGGTGGTTCTTCGGCGGCGCGGTCAACCCGCGTGACCGGGACGTCGTGGTCACGGAGGACGGCGACGACCTCGTCTTCACCGGCCGCAAGAGCTTCTCCACCGGCAGCAAGGTCTCGGACGTCACCGTGCTCGAAGGCGTTCTGGACGGCACGGACAAGCACGTGTTCGCCATCGTGCCGTCCGACAGCGAGGGTCTGACCTTCCACGACGACTGGGACAACATCGGCCAGCGGCTCACCGAGAGCGGCGGCGTGACGATCGACGGCGTACGCACACCGTGGGCGTCGGCCGCCGGATACGTCGACAAGGAGTTCACGCCGCGCGTCTACAACACGCTCAACGTCCCCACCATTCAGCTGGTCTTCGTCAACTTCTACCTCGGCATCGCCGCCGGTGCCCTGGAGACCGCCGCTTCCTACACCACGGCCAAGTCCCGTCCCTGGCTGCACGGTGGCCACGACACGGCGGTCGACGAGCCGTACGTCATCGACATCTACGGCGATCTCACCGCCAAGCTGTGGGCCGTCGAGGCACTTGCCGACGCCGTCGCCCTGGAGGGCCAGGTACTGCACGACGAGCCGGACGCGGTCACCGAGCAGTCCCGTGGGGCGTTCGAGGTGCGGGTCGCGGCGGTGAAGGCGCGGGCCACGGAGGTCGCCCTGGAGATCACCAACCAGGTCTTCGAGGTCACCGGCGCCCGCGCCACCGCGTCCGCCGAAGGACTCGACCGGTTCTGGCGCAACGTACGCACCCACACCCTCCACGACCCCGTCGCCTACAAGCGGCGCGAGGTCGGCCGTCATGTCCTGACCGGTGAACTCCCGGAGCCCACTTGGTATTCGTGACCCTCGAACGCGGTCAGTTGCCCGCGCCCTTCCCGATGTAGAGCTCGGCGAACGCCGCCGCGGCCGCCGGCGAGCCGAGAATCCTGCGCAGCCGGGCGGCCGCGGTGCCCGCCTTGAAGGGGACCCCCGACGACGGCCCGTGCAGGACCTCCGAGAGCCACTGGGAGAACTCCTGGTACTGCCACACCCGCGGCAGGCACGCCTCCGAGTAGCCGCTCAGGTCGCGCTCGTCCCCTTCAGCGCAGTAGGCGACGAGCGCGTCACCGAGCAGCAGCGCGTCGTGCAGCGCCAGGTTCATGCCCTTCGCGGCGATCGGCGCGGCGAGGTGGGCGGCGTCGCCCGCGAGGTACAGCCGCCCGTAGGACATGGGTTCCACGACGTAGTTGTGCATGTCGAGGACGCGCTTCTCGATCAGTCGGCCCTCGGTGAGCGGTGGCGCCCCCGCCACCGAGAGGCGGGCGTGCAGCTCAGACCAGACACGCTCGTGCGACCAGTTCTCGGGGTCGTCGCCGGGCGGGCACTCCAGGTAGTAGCGGGTGACCTCGGGGCTCCGGGCCATGTGGGCCGCGAAGCCGCGCGGGTGGATGCCGAAGACGACGCAGTCCGATGACGGCGGCGCCTCGGCGAGGAGAGCGAGCCAGCCGATGCCGTAGTCGTGCCGGGCGACGGTGGCCCGCTCCGCCCCCAGGTAGGTGCGCGTCACACCGCGCGCGCCGTCGCAGCCCGCGACGGCGTCGCATTCGACGCGTATGCGCTCGCCCGTGGCCGGGTCCGTGTACGACACCGAGGGGTGGTCCGTGTCGATGTCGTGCAGTTCCACGTCGCGCACGCCGAAACGGATGTCGCCGCCCGCGCGGTCGGCATAGGCGCGCACCAGGTCCGTCACCAGCAGAGGCTGGGGATAGACGAAGTGGCGGTTCCCCGACAACTCGCCGTAGGCGAACCGGTGGCGCTCCCCCGCCCATCGGAACTCGCACTCACCGTGCGTCTGCGCGTGCACGAGGAGCCGGCCGGCAAGGCCCCGCTCCTCCAGGGCGCGCACCGCCCACTCCTCGATGAAGCCCGCACGGGGACGCTGTTCGATGAACTCCCTGCTCTCCGTCTCCAGGACCACGCAGTCGACGGAGGCGGCACGCAGGATGTTGGCGACGGTGAGTCCCGCCGGTCCGGCTCCTACGACGACGACGCGAGGGCGCCTTCGCGACGCGGAGGGCTGGGGAGTTGAGGCGAGGTCCATCCGAGAATTATGACGGGGACACGACGAGAGGAGAGACCACCCCCGACGGGACAGACGCCCATGGATGTGGTGCGACAATCTGCCCTGGACCTCGCCCCGTGCCCGATCACCGGTGCGTGCGTCGGTCCCGTTGCGGGAGGCGCCGGTCATGGACGTCCCCGGGGCATCGGCGCCCCGGCGGACCGGCGGTGGGGAGGAGTCGATGGTGGTGGAGTGGCGATATGTCGCCAAGGGCGTGCGGGTCGTTCCTGAGCCTGTGGCCACGCCTTTCATCTGGACGGGCGCGTACGCGGGCGCCTTCGCACTGGTGACTGTGCTCGACCTGCTCGGTGCGCTCGACCGCACGGGGCTCGCGCTCGCGGCGCTCTCGGTGCTCGCCGCACTGCTCGGAGTGCGGGGCCGTTTCGCCGCGGCGCCGGGCACTGCCCTGTTGTGCTGGATGCTGCTGAACTTCTTCGCCGCCCACCCCATCGGGGAGATCTCCTGGGCCGGGCACCGGGATCCTGAGTGGATGGGCTGCCTGCTGGCCGCGGCTCTCATCGGCACGACGGCGGGCCGCGTCCTTCACGCACGCGCCGCGTACCGCCGCATCAGCCCGTTCGACGGCACGGGCTGACCCCCGGTCCGCGGTACAGCAAGTGGTTTCCTGTGGCGCGGGGATGCTTCTACTGTGGCGCGGTGACGACTCAGGTGATCATTCTCAATGGTGGTTCCAGCTCGGGGAAGTCCGGCATCGCCCGGTGTCTCCAGGCAGTCCTCCCGGATCCGTGGCTGACTTTCGGGTGCGACACGCTGGTCGAGGCGATGCCCGCGTCCATGCGGACCGCGTCGGAGGGAATCGAGGTCGCCGCGGACGGCGGGGTGAGCGTCGGCCCGGAGTTCAGGACGCTGGAGGCGGCATGGATCGAAGGGGTCGTGGCGATGGCCCGCGCCGGCGCACGGGTCATCGTCGACGAGGTCTTCCTCGGCGGCACGGCGTCACAGGAGCGGTGGCGGACGTCCCTCGGTGATCTGCCGGTGTTGTGGGTCGGCGTCCGCTGTGACAGCACGGTCGCCGCGGGCCGGGAGACCGCGCGGGGTGACCGTGTCGCCGGGATGGCCGCCTCCCAGGCGGAGGTGGTCCACCACGGCGTGCTCTACGACATGCAGGTGGACACGACGGCCACCGAGTCCCTGGAGTGCGCGCGAGCCATCGCCGCACGCGCCGCCTGAGTGACGGCCACTGCCCTGGGCCCGCGCCGCCCGGGCGGCGTGAACGGACGACTGCTCCGGCCGAACTCAACCTTTTGCAGTACGTCCACGCACACGCAGGCATTCAATTCGATCCGCAAGAATCAGTTTTTACGGTCGCGGGCTGGGAAACCGGGTGTACGAGGCCGTGCGGCGACGCACGGCAATTCATCACTAGTGAGCCACGGCTCTATGGAGGCCCACATGTTGAAGGCCATCGCAGATGTTGTCCGCGCCATCGGCGGAGCCATCGCCACGGTTGTCACGCTGCCGTTCCGCGCCGTCGCGCGGCTTTTCGGCGGCGCTTCCGACAGCGCACACGGCCGCCACTGAGAGCCGTACCGAAATGCCTGATGGCGTCCGGGGCACCAGGTGCCCCGGACGCCATCGGTGTCAGTGCCGCTCAGTGACCCGGACCGCTGTAGTAGCCGCCGAGCTGGTCGCGGTAGGCGGGATCGCCCAGGTGCTTCTCCTTGTCGAACTCGGGCGCGTTCTTGATCTGCTCCTTGGTCCGCGAGACCAGGATCTTCCGCTCCTCGTGGTCGATGGCGGTGACGGTGCTCGCGGGAAGGAGCACCTCCTTGCCGAAGATCCACACGCCGGTGTCGACGACGATGTACTGGTTGGCGACCTCGTCGGAGTGCTTGTCGACCTTGCCGATGTGCCCGTCAGCGGCCTCGACCTTGTAGCCCGTCAGATCGTTGTCCGGACCGTGCCCGGCCGTGGGAATGTAGCTCCAGATTTCGTTGCTCATCGAGAACTCCTCAATTGTTTTTCCCTGTTTTCCCCTGAAGGCAGGGATGCGAATAACGGGAGGGGATGATCAACCTCCACCGCATCGAGTGCCCTGCCGAAAAGAGGCCAAACAGAGAATTCCGGCCTCCATATCGGGCCTCCTATGTGTGCGTCATGATTCTTCGGGCACCTGGGACGACGAGCACACCTAGGGGAGGGACGAGCACACCTAGGGGAGGAAGGATCCGATGCCCGCTGAGAACCAGAGCCCCTCCCCCGACGACGGCCTTCCCGAGTCGCGCCGCACGAGCCCCGCCCTGCCCGAGCCCCGCGGCCCACTGTCCCGTCTCGTGGTCACCACGCTGCGCACCGGGGGGAGTCCGGGGCCGCTGTCCCTCGACACCCACGACGCCGACCCCTACGGCGACGATCTCCAGCTCGCCCTCTACACCCTCTACGAGCTGCACTACCAAGGCTTCGACGGCGTCCGCGATGATCTCGAATGGGACCCCGAACTCCTTGGGCTGCGCCGCGCGCTCGAAGGGCGCTTCGTCGGCGCCCTGCGCGCCAACTGCCGTTCCACGGACAGCGCCGACCGCGCCCTGGCCGACCTGCTCATGGAGCCCATCGGCCACAGCCGCACCAGTGTCAGCCACCATCTCCAGCACGACGGCGAACTGTGGCAGCTTCGGGAGTACGCGGCGGCGCGCTCGCTCTACCACCTCAAGGAGGCCGACCCGCACGCCTGGGTCATCCCACGGCTGCACGGCCGGGCCAAGGCGGGCATGGTGGCTGTCGAGTTCGACGAGTTCGGGGCCGGGCGCGCCGAGTACATCCACGCCCGGCTCTTCGCCGGCCTCATGGAGGACCTCGCCCTCGAGACGTCGTACGGGTACTATCTCGACGCCGCCCCGGGCGAAGTGCTCGCGACGGTCAATCTGATGTCCCTGCTCGGTCTGCACCGGGCGCTGCGCGGCGCCCTGGTCGGGCACTTCGCCGCCGTCGAGGTGACCTCGCCCCCGGGCTCGCGGCGACTGGCCGAGGCCATGCGCAGGAGCGGCGCCGGACCGGCGGCCGAGCGGTTCTACGACGAGCATGTGGCGGCCGACGCCGTTCATGAACAGGTGGTGCGGCGTGACGTCATCGGCGGCCTCCTCGCGAGCGAACCCGGCCTGGAGACGGACGTCGTCTTCGGCATCGAGGCCACGGGCTTCCTGGAGGACCGCCTCGGTGCACGGTTCCTGACCGCCTGGCGCGACGAACGCAGCGCTCTTCTAAGGCCGTTGACGACGGTGGGATGACAGGTTGGGGGGGACCGGCCGGTGCCCCAAGGCGTCAAGCGGGTCCGCGACCGGGCGTGGCCTCCCCGCGCACCCTGCTGATCTGCGCCAGCGCCTCCCGCAGGCTGGTGGGCCGCAGCGCTCCGCGCACGGTGGGACCCGCCCAGCCGGGCCCGCCCAGCATGACCACCGGACGGCCGCGGGCGCCCCGTACGCCCCAGCGGGTGTCGGCGATGTGCCGGGCCAGCGGGACGCTCGCGGTGGAGCGGGCCTGCGCCCACAGGACGACGACGGCCGGGCCCGTCCTGCGCACGGCCTCCGCGACGGCCTCGACCGGCACCGCGGCACCGAACATGCGCTGCGGAACGCCGAGTTCGCCGAGGGCGGCGCTGAGCGCCTCCAACGGGAGGGAGTGGTTCTCACCCGGTACACAGGCAAGGACGAGAGGCGTGTTCATGGCAGGCGCACCAGCGGGGGCCGGAGAGGGCGGAGCGGTGGCGCAGCGGTGCAGGGTGCGGGAGACGTGCCAGGAGAGCAGGTGCTCGACCTCCACGTAGCGGTCGCCGGCCTCTTCCCACTTGCGGCCCACCGCGTGCAGTGTCGGCACCATCACCTCCTGCCAGGCGGTGACCAGGCTGTGGCTCTCCACCGCGTCGGTGAGCAGGTCCTCCACGGTGGGCGAGTCGAGCCGTACGGCGGCGCGCGAAAGGCCGCGCCGTTGGCGGACGAACATGTCGGATGACCGCACCGGCGCCGGGCGTGCGGGCCCCCTCCGTCGCGGCACGGCGGCGGGGCCGGGGGCGGACTCCGATGCGGACTCGGCGGCGGACCCGGAGTCGAGCAGCTTGAGCGCCTCCTGGGCGGCCTCGGCCGGCGGCACCCCCGCCGACGTGAGGCGGCCCATCTCCTCCACCATCGCGACGTCCCGCTCGGACCAGCGGCGATGGTGACCGGTATCGCGCCGGGCGGGGCCGAGACCGTACCTCCGGTCCCATGTGCGCAACGTCGTCGGTGACACCCCCAGACGTCGTGCCAGAGCACCCGTGGTGACTCCCGCACCTGCCGACTCGCCGTTCCGTCCGCCGTGTTGCCCCTCGCTCATCCGGCCAAGATACGACGCACAACCGATGCGAGTTGCCGTGTGCCGGGAGCTGTTCCCAGTATGACCGGATCGCGGCCGGGGCCACGGCGCGACTGCCCGTTTCCGTTCGGTCGGACGGCGATTGCGATCGCCACGAGGAGCTGACGAAGCGTCGATGAGCGCACTGGTGTCACTGCCCACGCGGATCCCCGCCGGGGAGCGGGCCACAGCTCCGGCCAAGGATCTGGCCACGGATCTGGCCAGAGGTCTTGCCGGCGGGGACGAGGCGAGCCTCACGGCGGTGTACCGGCGGTGGGGGCCTCTGGTGCACGTCCTGGCCCAGCGCGCGCTGGGCGACAGCCGTGAGGCGGAGGACATCACCCAGCAGGTGTTCCTCGCCGCTTGGCGGGGGCGGGCAGGCTACCGCCCCGAACTCGGCAGTGTGTCGGCCTGGTTGACCGGCATCACGCGGCACAGGATCGCCGACGCGCTGGCGGCGCGCTCCCGCCGGGCGGCGCTCGTCGAGGGCGCCAGGGCACAGTACGTCGCCATGGACCACCCGGCGCTCGAAGGAATGGACTCGGCGGTCGACCGGGCGCTGATGGCACAGGAGCTGGCGAGACTGCCGGTCTCGCAGCGGACGGTGCTGCGTCTGGCGTTCTACGAGGACCTCACGCATCAGCAGATCGCCGAGCGCACCGGGTGGCCGCTGGGCACGGTCAAGAGCCATGCGCGGCGCGGTATCCACAGTCTGCGGCTCCGGCTGGAAGACGTACAGGACGGCCGGTGAAGAAATCCGGATGCCGGTGCATCCACGCGCGTCCTCGGGGCGGAAGCAAGGGGTAGCTCAGCTCGTCATGCCCGTCACGTGTTCGAGGTCGGCAGGATCGCCCAGACCCTGCTTCCTGTTCGGCCTCAGCGGAGTCGGTGCCGCTGAGGCTGCCGCCGTCACTCCCGCTAC
Organism: Streptomyces sp. NPDC031274; assembly: GCF_055570235.1. Taxonomy (NCBI): domain Bacteria; kingdom Bacillati; phylum Actinomycetota; class Actinomycetes; order Kitasatosporales; family Streptomycetaceae; genus Streptomyces; species Streptomyces sp. NPDC031274. Next base: position 104,840 of record NZ_JBVIHP010000008.1, read on the forward strand.
GGCGGCCGAGCGGGCTGTGGGTGGCGCACGAGTCGTGCGGCGCCGCCCACAGCCACGGCTCGCTCACTCACTCCTCATGGCTCAGGCCGCGTACCCCTTCGGCGGGATCAGAGTGGCGAGCTGGTCGAAGGAGAGCCAGTAGATCTGGTTGCCGCTGAAGGAGGCGGGGTCGGCGATGAGGACGGTACGGTTCGCGTCGTCGTAACCGATGACCGTGAAGTAGTGGTAGATCGTCTGGTCCGACGGATAGCCGGGCGGCTGGTTGCCGGGCGGGGCCACGATGTTGGTCACGAGCGGGTAGTTACTGTCGATGTCCAGGACGATGTCGTGCCACAGCAGGTCCTTCTGGGCCTGCGTGGGCGGATCGTTCGGCATCTCCTTGGTCTCGTACCAGCCGGTGCCGAGGTTGGCGTTGAGCACGCCGGTCACCTGGCTGATGTGGTCGGTGCCCGCCTCGGTGGTGCCGAGCTGCGCGGCCAGAGCGCCCTGGCTCGGCGGGGCGATCCGTGCGGACAGGGCGATGCGGGTGGCGGCGGGGCCGCACCAGTAGCCGGTCTCCTGGACCTGGTAGTCCACCGGGAGCGTGTGCGCGCTCGCCGTCCGCGCCCCGCCGACGCGCAGCCGGGTTCCGGGCTCGTTCTGTCCGCTGACGACGGCGGTCCCGGCCTTCGAGCCGTCGCCGAGCACCGACACGCTCCGGGGGTGCGCGGGTTCCGCCTGGGCGGCGGCCGGAGTGAGGAGGGCGCCTGCCGCGGCCACGGCGATCGCTGTGGAGACAAGTCTCTTGCGCATACGGGCTCCTGGTGTGAGGGCCTGCTGTGAGGGGTGGAGAGGGCGGGGGCGTGTGCGTGCGTGCGCGGGTCAGGGAATCGGCGGGACCGAAGGACCTTCCTGGGCGAGCAGGTCACGGGCGAACTGCTCCCACTGCGCGTAGCGGTCGGGGTAGGCCGAGACCTGGACGGCCTGGCAGACCTCACCCGGCGGCATCGTCTCCCATCCTGCGATCTGGATCAGTCCCGGATTGCTGCCGAAGGGGGCCACTCCGTAGAAGGACTTGGACGAGGTGGCGACGTCGGTGATCTGCTCGGGAGTGCCCCAGCCGGTACTGGGACGCTGCTGGAAGATGCCCAGGGAGTCGTGGTCCACAGGCGTCAGGTAGTTGACGAACTTGGACTCCTGCATGGCTGTCATCAGCGCGATGACCTGGCCCTGCTCGGGAATCTGGGCGCCCTTGCCGACACCGATGACGGTGCGCGCGTTGGCCAGTTCCTCGGGCCCGAGGTCGGCCGCGGTCCGGAACGTCCGGTGCAGTTCGGCGTCGGAGGCCCGGCTCAGGGCGTCGGCGGTCGCGCCGTCGACCGAGCCGGTCCGGGGCAGGCCGTGCCGCTCCTGGAACCACTTGACGCCGTGCCCGGAGGACGCCGCCGAGGCCGAGGGGGGCACGGCACAGAGGGTGCCGGCCACGGCGAGTGCGGCGGCGACGGCCGCGCGGCGGGTGAGGATACGAGTAGTGCGCAACGCCACTCCTTCATCGGATCGTCGATGCGTTCCCTCGTACCGTGCCCGGGAGTTCACACGTGGACGCGCGTTGAACGGCGCGCGGGGCAAGGTGTCGGGACGCACCGCGGTGGGGGGATGCGTGGGTAGGTGGGGGGTGCGTGTGCGACAGCTCGGACAGCTTCCTTGCATGCCCATGCCAGGCGCAATCGATGAAAGCCCAGACTTACGACCCGCTGCCGCGCAGCAGCGCGCGCCCTTCCGCGGTCGCGACATGGAGCGACCGTCCCGCCCTGCGGACCGTGGTCACAAGTCCCGCTGCACGCAGCACCTTGATGTGCTGGCTTATGGCCGGGTGGGTGACCTCAAGGAGGCGGGCGAGCTCGACCGTGGACGAGCCGGTGCGTGCCGCCTTGAGGACGGCGGCGCGTGTGTGCCCGATGAGCGGCCCCAGCGCGCCGTCGTCCGGACGGTCGAGGGGTGTGGGGTGGGTCCAGTCCGTCGCGTGGTCGATGGGATACACCAGGACGGGGGGCAGTTCACCGTCGGCGAGCGTGACTGGAGTGGGCCAGCAGAAGAACGAGGGCTGCAGGGTGATCCCCCGGCCGTCGAGACGCAGATCCTGATCCACGGGATAGTCGGCCTCCAACACCGGCGGCTGCCAGCGCAGTTGAGGACCGAGTCCCGCGAGGAGCCCGTCGGTGCCGCCGTCGAGGAGGCTGTGCAGGCGGATGATGCGGTCGGCGTCGATCTGGGCGTGGACGCGCGGCCAGAAGGGCTCGAGCGCCTCCAGGTGGTACGTGTGGAGGGCCTGCCCCAACTGCCGCAGGGCGGCGCCGTCGCCGCGCGCGAGCGACTGCGTCCATCCCGGAAGCCGACGCGAGGCGGCCACTCGCGACAGGTCCGTGCGCAGCCGCGGACGGGGGGTGCGCACAAGGGTGTCGACCGCCGCGTGGAGCGTCTGGCCCTCTCCGTGGGTGGGGGTGAGGAAGTCCGGGGAGCAGCCGTGCGGCGGCAGGAGCGGCGACAGGAGCCGGGCACTGGCCGAGAGACGCGGCCTCGCCCACCGGCGCCATTCCCCGAACACCCGCGCCCCGTCCCGCCGTTGGAGCGTCTGCACGCTGTTACTGATCTCCCAGAGGAAGTCAGGCCCCGAGGCGACCCGCACCCGCGCCAGATCCTCGGCCGTGAAGTGCACTCGCAACATGGCCCGCCCCTCCCCCTGTGCCCCGCGCCCGGCTTCGTGGCCGCCGCGTCGCCGCGCGGCAGGGCACCAGGCCATCGCCGCGAGGCGGGTGCTGTCAAGAGAGGCGGGTGGGCTACTGCGGCACGTTCAGCACGAAGTCGAAGTCCGCCTCCTTCGCGTTGCCGACGGTGCGTACGTTCATGAGCAGCCGTGCGTCGAAGATCGGGTCCGTGTTGTTGCGCGGCTCACCGGGGAAGTACAGCTGGGTCGTGAGGACCGGGCGCCCCGGGGCCTGCACCTTGACGTGCAGGTGCCGGGTGCGGCCAGGGTAGAGGCCGGGCACGATCGTGGTGAGCCTGAACGCGCCTGACGCGTCGGTGAATTGATGGCCTCGGAAGCGAAATCCCGTGTTGTCGTACGTCCCGTACGTGTCGGCCTGCCAGAAGTCCATCAGGACCCGGGGAATCGGCCGGCAGGCACGCCCGAAGACATAGCCGGTGACGGTGAGCCGTATGCCCGGCACGCCGGGCTGGAGGAGCGAGGTGCGCTGGGGGGAGTTGGGTTTGAAGTACGGTCCCTCCATCTGCGGGGGCGTCGGGTCGTCGCCGTCGTCACAGGCCGGGGTCGCCTCGGGGACCACGCCCCGCTCGCCCGCGGTCCGGGCGAGGGCGGGAACTCCCATGAGGGCCACGGGCAGGGCCATGCCCACTGCGGCGGCCGCTCTCAGGACGGTCTTTCGGCTGGGGCCGCTACCGTCTCCGCTCGTACCGATCTCGTGCTCCATCGCTCCTCCTGAGGGGGTGGGGTGGGTTCCGGATCGGCACCGAAACTATGCGGAAGGCCGGGCGCGGGCGATGGACTCAAGTCGGTGGTCGTGGTGAATATCGCCACCGCCGCGCCGGAAGTCTCCGGGACTCGCGCCGGTCTCGCGGCGGAAGAACCGACAGAAGTAGGCCGGGTCCCCGAAACCGACCCGGGCGGCTACCTGACGGACCGACAACTCCGTACGCAGGAGCAGGCGTTTGGCCTCGTGCACCCGCGTCTGCCGGATCAGTTCGCCGGGCGTGCGGCCGGTGGAGGCCTTCACCGCCTCGCTGAGGTAGCTCACGGAGACACCGAGGTGCCCCGCGCAGGCGCGCACGGAAAGGAGGGAACCCTCCGGGGTGCCGAGCAGGGCCACGAACTCCGCGGCGACCGCGCCGGGCCGTGAGCGGGGTGCGGGCGGGGCCGGCGCCGGATGCCGCGCGGGCAGCCGCGCCGAACGCACCACGAGAACGTGCAGCAAGGCCCGCAGCACGCTCTGGAATCCGTCGGCCCCCGCCCGGTACTCGCCGTCCAACTCGGCGACGAGGCGCGCGATCCGGTCCGCCGACTCGTCGGGCATTTCGATCCAGGAGCGCCGCCCGAGCCCCCGCAGCGCCCGGCGGTCCGCGGGGTGGTCGAGAAGGAAGTCGTCGGTGAAGAGAATGACGCTCCCTTCGAGGCCGGTGACGTTCTCCCAGTGGTGGACCTGGCCGGGGGCGATGAAGCAGAGGTTCGGCGGCCGCAGCGGGAAGCGGGTCAGGTCGACGACGTGCCTGCCGGTGCCGCCGGTGACGTGGACGATCTCGTGGAAGGTGTGCCGGTGCGGGAACGCCGCACGTGACATCGGTCCGATGGTGTCGAACGTGCCGATGGCGAACGGCAGCGCGTTGGGCATGGGCACCTCCAGGCGATGCGTCGGCATGCCCTCCTCACCGGGTAATCCGCTGTTCCCCTCGCCGGGCAAGACCGTTGTACCGCGCATGCGTACGCTCCTCACCACACCGGAGACTGGTCCAGACCAGCCGACTCCCCCACCATGGCATGCACGGTCGCCTACGGGGCAGAGGGTGGCCACGGGCCGTCACTGAGCCGTGTGCGGCCGTCGGCGTGACAATGGTGGTGCGGAGCACGCCTGCCGTTACGGAGAGGCGGGACAGGGATGCCGTACATAACAGTCACCGCGCTGAGCCACCCGGGGCTCGTACGCGACAACAACGAGGACAGTCTGGCCGTCGGTCCATGGACGCTCTGCGGGACCACGACCGAGAACCCGCAGACCCTGGGGTTCCCGCTCGGCACCCCCCTCGTCGTCGCCGTCGCCGACGGCATCGGCGGCCAGCCCGGCGGCGAGGTGGCCAGTGGCGTCGTCGTACGACGGCTGGCGTCGCTCGGACCCCTGCTGGACAGCGAGCAGGCCGTTCGTGACGCGCTGAACGCCTGCAATCACGCCGTGTACGAGGCCGCCGAGCACGATCCGGAGCTGGCCACCATGGGGACGACGGTCGCGGGTGTCGTCGTCCTCGGGACGGAACTCCTCGTGTTCAACGTCGGTGACAGCAGGGTGCTCGACGTGAGCCGGAGCGGCGCCCCCAGGCCACTCCGCCAGGTGAGCGTCGACGACAGCCCACCTCCGGTGCCGGGGCGGCGCACCACGTCGATCGTCACGCAGGCGCTCGGCGGTGCGCTCCGGTTCAGCGCGGTCACCCCGCACGTCAGCACGCTGCCGCTCGTCGCGGGTGAACGCTATCTGGTGTGCAGCGACGGCCTGACCGACCCCGTGCCCGAGGACGTCCTCGACGAGCTGCTCGCGGCCCACGACGGCGACCGGGCGGTCTTCGAGCTGTGGAAGGCCGCCGTCGACGCGGGTGGCCCCGACAACATCACGCTCGCGCTGATCAGCGTGGTCGACGACGACTGACCGCACCCTGCGCGACCGACGGTGCGGTTGTGGCCCCAGACCTCGCGGCTGCGCCCGCTGGGGAACCGGGGACTTCTGTTGCGATCACGTACGCTCGGCGGATGGCCAAGTATTTTGACGTGCATCCCGACAATCCCCAGCCGCGCAGCATCGGCACCGTGGCCGACAGCATCCGCTCCGGCGCGCTCATCGCGTATCCGACGGACTCCTGTTTCGCCCTGGGATGCCAGCTGGGCAACCGTGACGGCCTCGACCGCATCCGCAGGATCCGCAACCTCGACGATCGCCACCACTTCACCCTGGTCTGCCAGAACTTCGCGCAGCTGGGTCAGTTCGTGCACATCGACAACGACGTGTTCCGTGCGATCAAGGCCGCGACGCCGGGCAGTTACACCTTCATCCTCCCCGCGACGAAGGAGGTGCCGCGCCAGCTCCTGCACCCGAAGAAGAAGACCGTCGGGGTCCGGATTCCCGACCATGTCGTCACGCAGGCCCTGCTCACCGAGCTCGGTGAGCCGCTGCTCTCCAGCACCCTGCTCCTGCCCGACGAGGAGGAGCCGCTGACGCAGGGCTGGGAGATCAAGGAACGGCTCGACCACCAGGTGGACGCCGTGGTCGACTCGGGTGACTGCGGCACGAGCCCGACCACCGTCATCGACTTCTCCGGCGGCGAGGCCGAGATCGTGCGCCGAGGGGCGGGCGACACCTCGCGGTTCGAGTAACCGCTTTCGCGTGGCCGCGCGGCTCCGGGCACCTGGTCAGCCGGTGAGACCGGTGACCCGCATCGTGATGTTCAGGCGGCCCGAGGTCAGACCGGTCGCGGGGTCCGCGGTGCCCTCGTGGACCTTGGGCACGCCGTGGAAGATGTAGCGCGAGGGGCCGCCGAAGACGAACAGGTCACCTGTGGCCAGTTCGATGTCGGTGTAGGGCTTGGTGCGGGTCTCGGTGTTGCCCACGCGGAACACGCAGGTGTCGCCGATGGACAGGGAGACCACCGGGGCCGACGACCGCTCGTCCTTGTCCTGGTGCATGCCCATCCTGGCCTGCCCGTCATAGAAGTTGATCAGCGCCGTGTCCGGCGTGTAGTCGGCCGCGGCCGACGCGTCCGCGTACGCCTCGGTCAGCGCCCGGCGCCCGAGCTCGACCATCCACTCCGGGAACGCCGCGACCTGCTGCCCGTTCACGTCGCCGGCGGTGCGGGTGTACCGGTACGGCTGCCAGTGCCAGCCGACGCACACCGTCTGTACGGACATGATCCCGCCACGCGGCAGCTCGGTGTGGCGGATCGGCACAGGACCGGTGGCCCAGCTTCGGCACGCCGTGACGAGTTCGCGCTGCTGCTCCAGGGTGAGCCACTGCGGCACGTGCACCGCGCCGGGGGCGATCTCCGTGGTGGGGCGGGGGATCAGGGCGCTCACGCGGTCACCTCGGCGGGCAGGTGGGTGGTGACCCAGCGGTGGCGTACGTCCCAGGTGGCGCCGTCGGCTGTCGCGCCGCGCAGGCCGTGGAGCACGTCGTCTCCGGCGAGGGCGGGAACGCGGGAGTCCTGGAGCGAGGCGAAGGCGTAGCTGCGGGCCGGGTCCCAGTCGGTGGAGTGGCGCAGCCGGCGGGCCAGCTGGGCGAGGCCGAGCGGCGCGGCGGCCATGACCCAGGCGTCCGGGAGCTCCGCGGTGAGGCGGTGCGCGGGGCGCAGCCAGGACGCGGCCGTCTCGGGCCAGCTCACCGTGGTGAGGATCGTGCCGCCGCGGTCCTTCCACGCGGCGGCGAAGGCCTCGGCGGCGGCCCGGGACGCGGTGTCGCGGCTGTGGCCGACGGTGACGGTCCCGATTCGCGCCTTCGGCAGGGTCAACAGGCCGATCAGGGCGGCGAGTTCGGCTTCGGTGTGCGCGGCGGGGGCGGGCAGGTCAGCGTGGGCGGCGAGGTCAGCGGCGCCGATCAGGGGGGAGCGGGAGTTCTCCCGGTCCTTCAGGATGCTCATGGTGTGCCGGTGCTTTCTGGGTCAGCTTTCCATCGAGCGTACTGAGCGGGCAGCCAGACCGCACAGGGGCGGTATCCGGCCGCGACCGCGGTGCCCTCGTCGGGGAAGAACACCCGGTGGATGGAGTAGGGGCCGCGGGCGACGGCCCGCAGCGCGGAAGGGCAGTCAAGGCGGCCGTACAGGCGCCCGCGGCGATGTCCGCCCAGAGTGCCCGGCGTGCCGCTGGGGTACGGCTTTCCGTCCGGGCCGCACAGGGTGTACGTAGGCGGATACGGGCACCCGGCGGCCTGGTCGGGGTTCATGCCGCGTCGTGGAAGACCAGGCCGAGCGTGCGCCGCCGCCCGGAGCGGACGGTGCTCACGCCGTGCCGCATCGGCGCGGTCGACCAGCCGCGCTTGGAGGCCACGGGCCGGTCCCGGGTCGTGAAGACGAGCCCGTGGCCCTGCGGCAGGGTCGTGGACGATCCGCGCGACTGGGCGCGGGGGCGCTGCTCGGTCATGATGAACTCACCACCGGTGAAATCGGTCCCGGGGGCGTCGAGGCCGATGACGACCTGGAGCGGGAAGAGCATGTCGCCGAAGACGTCGCGGTGCAGGGCGTTCCAGTCGCCGGGCCCGTAGCGCAGGAGGATCTGTGCGGACTTGGCCTGCCCGGCCGCGTGGCACATCGCCACCCACTCCTCCAGGCTCTCGGGCCAGGGGGCGGGCTTGCCGAGCTTCTCGGCCCAGTCGCGGGCGATGGGCAGCAGCCGAGGGTAGAACGCCTCACGCAACTCACGTACTACATCGGGGAGTTCATGGGTGAAGTAGCGGTACCGGCCGGAGCCGAAGCGGTAGCGGCCCATGTCGATGGTCGCGCGGAAGCGGTCGGCCTCGTCGTACAGGGCGGCGATGTCGCGGCAGACGCCGGGGGCCAGCAGCCGGCCGGTGAGGGCGTGGCCGTGCTCGTCGAGCTCGGCGGTCAGCGCGTCCCAGTTCCCGGCGGCGACGCGTTCGCCGACGCGGGTGTCCGCCACCTGAGTGGTGTCGATCATGATCAGGGCCCTTCGTGGTCGTGCGGGTCGCAGGAGGGCGGGTCGGGCGAGGGCGGGTCAGACGAGGGTGGGCTGCAGAGCGCCTTCGTGGGTGAGGAGTTGGACCTTGCGTTCCACGCCGCCCGCGTAGCCGCGCAGGGAGCCGTCCGCGCCGATCACGCGGTGACACGGGCGCACAAGGAGCAGCGGGTTCGCGCCGATCGCGGCGCCCAGGGCCTGGACCCGCGCACGGTCCACGCCGAGCCGCTCGGCGAGTGCGCCGTAGGTGGTCGCTGTGCCGTACGGGATCTCCTCAAGGGCACTCCAGACGTGCTGCTGAAAGTCGGTGCCGCTCGGGGTGAACTCCACGTCGAACTGGGTGAGTTCACTGGTGAAGTAGGCGGCAATCTGTCGGGCGACCTCCGAGAACCGGCCGGGATCGCGGACCCAACCGCGCCGCACAGCCGGTGTGTTCTTCTGGCCGGGCATGGACAGCGACGTCAGCGAGACGCCGTCCGGTGTCGGCTCTCCCACCAGAAGCAGCTCGCCGAGCGGGCTGGTGATGGTCGTGTAGGCGGTCATCGTGGTCTCCTCGTCCTGCCTTGTCCTGCTTTCCTTCCGCTTCCACCATGAGGTGTCGAGATCACGCGTGCTGGCGGCATTCGGACACGATCTTCTGTCGGCGGGTCATGCCGACTCCGACAAGTACGACCGCCATCCCCGCGGCCACCCGGAGGCTGAAGGCCTCGTCGAGCACGATGGCGCCCAGCGCCACGGAGACCACCGGCAGCAGATACCCGACGGTCGCCGCGTTGGTCGCGCCCTCGTCCGCGATGATCCGGTAGGTGAGGTGGAAGGTGACGCCGGTGGCGAAGATCCCCAGGATGACCACGGCGATCAGCGCGGTGCGATCCACGTGGATCGTCTCCAGGCCGCCGACCGGCAGGGCCAGTGCCGTCAGGCCCGTGGCCGCCATGAGCTGGGCGGCGGAGAGGGAAAGGGTGGGAATGCCCTTCCCGACGAGGTGGTGCCCCATGTACGCGAAACCGACGGCGTAGCTCGCCGCCGCACCCACGATGGCGAGCGCGCCCCAACTCGTCAGGCCTGACTGCTGCCATGGGGCGAAGATCAGCGACGTACCCGCGAAACCGATGAGGAGCCCTGCGAGGCGGATGGGGCGCAGTCCTCGTTCCGTGCCGATGGCGAGGCCGATCAGGACGGACCACAGCGGGGTCGTCGCGTTCAGGGCGCCCGCCACACCGGAGTCGACGGTCTGCTGGCCGACGCTGAAGAGGCCGAAGGGCAGGGCATTGCAGAAGACGGCGGCGACGAAGATGTGCTTCCACGTCGCACGGCCCCGGGGAAGGCGGCCACGCGTACTGAAGAGCAGGACCGTCAGGGTCGCCGCGCCGAGTGCGCAGCGAAGGAGGGTGACCTGCACGGGAGACAGGCCTTCCAGGGCCAGTTTGATCCAGAGGAAGGTCGATCCCCACAGGAGGGCGAGTACGCCCACTCTTGCCGCTGCCCAGGTTCTTCCGGGGACGCCATTCACTGTTCGCTCTCGCTCTCCTTGGCCGGGCCGTTGTCAGGGAACGATGCCGTCGCCGACCCGAAAGGACAAGCAACAAGTTTTGAACTTTCGTTAAGCTCAGCTACATCCGCATTCCTTGGCTGACCGCGTGCGCCTCAGGTCCGCTTCAGGACGCTGACGCCGTTCGCCGTCACGATCGCCGCGATGGCGAGCCACTCCACCCAGCCCAGGGACTGACCCAGGACGACCATGCCCACCAGCGCCGCGAGGACCGGGTTGACGCTCATGAAGATCCCGAAGAAGCGGGCGTCGACCCGGCGCAGGGCGAGCAGGTCGGCGAGGAACGGGATCGCGGAGGAGAGGATGCCCGCGGTGGCGGCGCAGGCAAGGGCGGTGGCCGTCGGCGGGTGGTGGGCGAGGACCACGATGCCGACCGGCAGATAGAGGAGCCCGGAGATCCCCGCGGCGGCGGCCGAGCCCTCGACACCCGGGAGGCGGGCTCCGACCGTACGGTTGAGCAGGATGTACGAGGCCCAGCAGGCCGCGGCGAGCAGGCCGAGCGCGATACCGACGTAATCCGTGCTGGGTCGGGGGCGGGCCAGGGCCACCACCGCCGCGCCCGCGACGACCGCACAGCCGAGGTCCACCGCACGGCGGGACGCGGCCAGCGCGACCGACAGCGGGCCCAGGAACTCAAGGGTCACCGCGAGACCGAGGCCCACGCGGTCGATCGCGGTGTAGAGGGAGAGGTTCATGGTGGCGAAGACCGCCGCCAGGCAGAGCAGCGGCCACCACTGACGCCAGGTGAAGGCGCGTATCTTGGGCCTGCCCACCGTCAGGAGCACGGCTCCGGCGACCCACTGCCGCACGGCCACGACACCGGCGGGGCCGATGACACCGAACGCCAAGGCGCCCGTGGCAGCGCCGACTTGGTTGGACAGGCCGCTGCCGAACATCATCGCCATGCCCGGCAGACGGCCTCGTGAACTCCCGCCCGCACTGGCCGGACCGCCCCGACCGGCCGGACCGCCCTGACCGGCCGGAACGACAGCGGGCGCGGCTTGGCTCTGAGACGTTCGCATGCATCGCAGGATGTGTCACTCACGCGCATACGAAAAATGCATGCACGCGCTCATCTATACGCTTTGGTTATCCATACGCCTCGGCTGTCTCTACGCTGTGGTCATGGATCTGGAACTGCGGCATCTGCGCTGCCTGGTCGCCATCGTCGACACGGGCGGCTTCACCGATGCCGCCGCCGAGTTGGGGGTCTCCCAAGCGGCCGTCTCGCGTACCCTCGGCGGGCTCGAGCAGGTGCTGGGGGTGCGCCTCCTGCACCGCACCAGCCGGAGCGTCACGCCCACGACCGCAGGAGTGCAGGTTCTCGCCCGGGCCCGGCACCTGCTCGCGGAGGCCGACGACCTCATCCGGGAGGCGACCACCGGACACACGCGGCTGCGCATCGGCCACGCCTGGTCGGCGATGGGCCGCCACACGGCGGAGTTCCAGCGCCGCTGGGCAGCCGGGCATCCCGACGTCGAGCTGTACTTGATCCGGACGAACTCCGCGACCGGCGGTCTCGCCGAGGGCCTGTGCGACCTCGCCGTCGTCCGCACCACCTTCAACGAGGCCCGCTTCGCCAGCGCCGTCGTCGGTCACGAGCGCCGCTTCTGCGCGCTGGCGAGCGACGACCCATGGGCCAGGCGGCGTTCCGTTCCACTGGCCGACATACAAGGCCGTACGCTCCTCATCGACCGGCGCACCGGCACCACCACCGCCGAGCTGTGGCCCGAAGAGGCCCGGCCCCCGGTGGAGTACACCCAGGACATCGACGACTGGCTCGCCGTCATCGCGTCGGGCCGCTGCGTCGGTCTCACCCCGGAGAGCACCGCCAATCAGTACCGCCGCGACGGCGTCGTGTTCCGCCCGCTGCGCGACGCCGACCCGATCGCCGTACATCTCATCTGGCGCCGCCACGACCCGCACCCCATGACGCACGCCGCCGTGGCACTCCTGACGGACCTCTACCGGAACTGAGGCGGCGGTTCGCCCGTGCCGAGCTGCAGGCCGGGCCGCCCCACGGTCGCGCCCACCGTCTCACCGCCGGGTCCCTTGGGCCCGGGACCCGCGAGGATCCGCTTCCCCGCGGCTCCGTACACGTGCTTGACGTGCAGCCGGATCACCAGGCGACGCTCCCTCACCATCGCCGCGCGGAACCCTTCCCAGTCGGGGTGCTCGCCCTGGAACCCCTGGAAGACCAGCGCCAGTTCATCCGCGACCTCGTCATGCGGATCGGTCGCGACCGGCGTCAGCTCGGCGTCGCCCTCGGCGATCATGTAGGAGAAGCCCGCGCCGTCGGTGACGAGGAAGCTCGCGCGCGGATCGCGGCGCAGATTGCGGGTCTTGGCGCGGCTGTCGGTGACCATGAGGCGGATGAGGCGGGCCTCGGGGTCGTAGGCATAGCCGACGTTGGAGAGTTGCGGGCGGCCGTCACGTTTGAGGGTGACGAGCGTGCCGATGCGCTGTTCCTGGAGCAGGTCGAGCAGGCTGCTTTCGTCGACTTTCCCTAAGTGCTCAGTCATGTGGTGAGAATACGAGAGGCAGGGGCCGTCCAGACAGCGCGGCCGGGGTGGGCGGCACAGAGCGATGCCCTCGTCGCCCGCGGGGGATTTAGGCTGACGAAGGCACCGCGTCCGCTGGGGGCGAGTTCCTGCGAAGTCGCCCCTTGTGGCTAGGGGGTCAGGTCGTGGCGAGCGCCTCCGTGGGAGGAAGCCGCGCCGCGCGGACCGCGGGGTAGAACCCGGCGAGACCGCCGATGACCAAGGTCGCGCCGACCCCGCCCGCCATCGCCCAGACCGGCACCACCGATGGCCAGCCCTGGTAGGTGGAGTAGCCGGAGGTGACGGCGATGCCGAGCAGGACTCCGCCCAGGCCTCCGAGCGCGGAGAGCAGCAGGGCCTCGCAGAGGAACTGCGTACGGATCTGGCCGCGGGTGGCGCCGAGGGAGCGGCGCAGCCCTATCTCGGAGCGGCGTTCAAGGACGGAGATGACCATGGTGTTGGCGACGCCGACCCCGCCGACGAGCAGGGCCACCGCGCCCAGGCCGAGGAGCAGACCGCTGAGGGTGTCGTCGGTGGCCTCCTTGGCCTCAAGGACGTCGGAGGGGCGCGAGACGTTGGCCTCGCTGGGGTTCTCCGGGTTGGCGGTGGCGCCGAGCACGGACTGGACGTCGCTCACGGCGGATTCCTCGGCGCGGGTGTAGACCGTCGTCGGGTGGCCGTCGAAGTCCAGCTCCTGCTCCGCGACGGGCCAGCCGACCAGCGCGGCCGAGTCCAGATCGGGTACGAGCTCGTTGGGCGCGAGGAGCCCCACCACGGTGAACCACTGCCCGCCGAGCCACACCTTGGTGTCGGGTCCTGCCTTGAAGACGCCCAGTTGCTCGGCGGCCTTGGGGCCGAGCACGACGGCCGGGTAGCGGCGGTTCGCGGCGTTGAGCCAGCGGCCGTCGACGATCTCCGTGCCCGCGGTCTTCGGCAGGTCGGTGCGGGACGCGTAGACGTTGAGTCCGCCGGTCTCCTCCTTCTTGATGTGGTCGTTGCGGTAGACCTTGGCGCTCGTCTTGCCGATGGCGGAGACCGAATCGACGTCCTTGATGTTGCCGATCATGTCGACGGATGAGTCGGGCAGATGGGCCGCGTCGCCGGCGAAGGACTGGCCCGGGGAGACGGTGAGCAGGTTGGTGCCGAGCGCCGCGAGACGCCGGTTGAGGTCCTCGCTGCTCGAGGTGGAGATGCCCACCACGCCGACCATCGCCGCGATGCCGATGGCGATGCCGAGAGCCGAGAGGAACACCCGCATGGGGCGCGAGCGCAGGCCCGAGCCGCCGACCCGCAGCACGTCGGCCGGGCCCATCCGGGCCGGTTTGGGGCGCGGCGGTGGTGCGGGGCGGGGCAGCTCGTGCGCCGTGCCCCGCTCCCCTGTCGTGCTCAACTCCTTGGTGGCGCTCATCGCAGGGCCTCCTCGGGGAGCAGGGCGGGCGCGTCTTCTTCCAGGTGGATCGCGTCTTCCTCGATGTGGCCGTCCTTGATCCGGACCTCGCGCGGCAGGGAGCCCGCGATGTCCCGGTCGTGGGTGATGACCACGACCGTGGTCCCCGCCCGGTGCAATTCGTGCAGGAGCTCGATCACCACCGCGCCGGAACGGGAGTCGAGGGCGCCGGTCGGCTCGTCCGCGAGGAGCAGCGGAGGGTCTCCCAGTACCGCGCGCGCGATGGCGACGCGCTGCTTCTCGCCGCCGGAGAGCTGATGCGGCTCGTGGTAGAGCCGGTGGCCGAGGCCGACCCGGCGCAGGGCCCGCTCGGCGAGTCTGCGCCGCTCGCCCCGCGGCCTGCCGCTGTAGAGCAGCCCGTTCGCGACGCTGTCCAATGCCGGTACGCCGGGGGCGAGATGGAACTGCTGGAAGACGAATCCGATCGTCCCGGCCCGCAGCGCGGAGAGCTCCCGGTCGCTGAGGCGGTCGATGTCGTGCCCGTCGATGTGCACGGTGCCGGTGGTGGGGCGGTCGAGGGTGCCCATGATGTTGAGCATGGTGGACTTGCCCGAGCCGGAGGGTCCGACGACGGCGAGCAGCTCCCCGCGCCGGATGACGAGATCGGCGCCTTTGAGCGCCGCGACCTCTCCGTACGTCTTGGAGACTCCGGCGAGTTCGACCACCGGGTGGGCCGCAGTGGTCACTTGGGGACCCCCACGACGGTGCCGTCGGTGATGCCGCTACCGGACACCTCGACCGTGCTGTCGGCGAACATGCCGACCTTGACCGTCCGCGTCCTCACGTCGCCGTTCGCCGCGACGACCTGCACGGCGTAGCCACCTCCGCGCTGCGCCACCAGGGCGTTGACGGGGACGACGAGCACGTCCTTCCGGGTCTCCGCCTTCAGGGAGACCTGCACGGCCGCCGCCTGGTAGCGGCCCAGGCCCTTCTGGTTGTCGACCTTCATCTCGACCGGCAGGGTGGGCTTGTCGTCGCCGCCCGACTGGCCGCCGCCCGAGCCGCCGGAGCCGCTGTCCTGGGAGGGCGTGGAGGGGGTACCGACGTCGGTCACCTCGGCCTGCACGGTGCTGTCGTCGGGAAGGGTGACCGTGGCCTTGGTGCCCTTGTCGACCATGTCCTCGAACTGCACGTCGAGGTCGACGGTGACGGTGCGCTCGGTGCCGGTCCAGGTGAGGACGGGCCCGTTCGACGGGGCTCCGGCCGTGGCCTTCACCTGGGCGACGCGCCTGGCGCCGGGGGCGACCACCGCGTCGGACGGCTGCACGGTCCCGGTCTCCGTGCGCCCCAGGTCGTCCTGCCAGTTCTGCACGGCCTCGGCGGTGCCCGCGTCGTACGTGTCGTCGACGGTGAAGCCGGTGTAGCCGAGCGCGGAGAGGTTCTTCTCCAGGATCTCCACGTCCCGGCCCTCGCTGCCCGTCTTCAGCGGGCGGTAGAAGGGTGTGGAGCCGTAGAGCAGCGGGACCTTCTGCTCCGCCACCTTGTAGGCGCTCTCGCCGCGCTTGACGGTGTCGCCGTCCGACGGCACCCAGGTGATGATCCCGGCGCCCGCTTTGGTGGCGGCCGGGGCCTGTACGGCCGTCGCGTCGCCGTAGCCGAGGTTTCCGTCCACGCTCTCCGTGCGCGTCAGCGTGGTCCGTTCCACCTTGGCGGTCTTCGGCGGCCCCGAGGGGGCGTCGGCGGCCGATCCGGAGCCGTCGTCACCGAAGACGCCGGTGGTGGCGGCGCCCGCGGCGACGACCACGGCGATCGCGGCGACGACGATCAGCGACATCCGCAGCGGGCGGCGCCTGCGGTGGGCCGCCGGTGGGGGCGCGGTCCCTTCCCCACCGTCTGAGCCGTCTCCGCCGTCCGCCTCGGGGACGGTCTCATCACGTTCGGGTGCGAGACCGCCGGGACTCCGCTCGGACACCGCCGCCGACTTGTGCACTTCCAGAGCGGCTCCGGAGCCGCGGGCAGGCTCCTCGGCGTGGGGCTCCTCGGTCCCGGGTTGCTCCGCATCGGGCTCCCGTAATCCGGGCTCCCTCTCCCGGGTCTCGTCCGGCGCGGTCATCAGGCGCCGCCGCCGGAGCCGGTGAGGCCGCCGCCGGGCCACTTGTCCTGGCAGGCGACCCTGGCCTTCTGGAACGCGTCACTGCCGGGGTCGATGCCGCTCGCCCCGAAGTCGAGCGACATGTTGCCGCCGTTGATCTCCGGGTCCGGCAGCTTGGGCAGGCCGTTCTCGCGCATGCACTTCGCCCAGGCCGAGACCTTGGCCGAGTCGAGGGCTTTGCCGCCGCCTCCTCCGCCGCCGAGCTGGCCGCCCTGGGGCATCTTGTCGCGGCAGGCCTCCGTCGCGCTCTGGAACTCCTGGGAGTTGGGGTCGACGTCGCCGCCCGGTGTGAGCGCGATGCCACCGCCCGCGTCCTTCTGCGGGTCGGGGAAGCCGGACACGCCGTTCTTGCGCATGCACTGGGAGAAGGCCAGGGCCTGGTCGAAGGGGCTGGTGGGCGAGGCGTCCGGCTTCTTCGGGTCGTCTTTCGACGCGGCCGAGGAGTCACCGGAGCAGCCGCTGAGGAAGACGCCGGCCATGAGCGCCGACGCCGCGAGCAGTGTCTGTGCGGTTCGCTTGTGTGTGGTGGACATGAGGCCAAGTTCTACGCGGGCACCGGTCACACGGCGGATACAACCGGTGGTGTCCGTACAGGCTCACCCGGCAGCCGGACGTCAGCGTGGACGGCACCCCAACTCGGCGTCTGCGACCGGCGCTTCACTCCGGGCGGCAGGAGAAGGCCTGTCCAGCTCCCCCACCCCGGCGGCACCGCGGTCGAGGAGGTCCACCAGGGTGTGCCTGCTCTTGCCGGACAGTTCCCTGCCCCGCTCGGGGTCGGCTAGGTCGTACAGGGCGGCGACGACGCTCGTGAGGTCCTCCTGGAGACGGGTGAGGATGTCGGCGACCGCCGCCGCGTTCGACTCGACGATGTCGCTCCACAGCCGGGAGTCGCCGCGGGCGATCCTGGTGGTGTCGCGCAGCCCCTGCCCCGCCAGCTGGGCCGCCTCCGCGGGCCCTTCGCGCAGGCGCGCCGCCATCAGGCTCGCGACCAGGTGCGGGGTGTGGGAGGTCAGTGCCACCGCGTCGTCGTGGGCGCGGGCCCGCATCACGCGCGGCACCGCGCCGCACAGCGCGATCAGGTCCAGGGCACGGCCGAAGGCGGCCCTGGAGGTGAGGCGGGTCGGGGTGAGCACCCAGGGCCTGTCCCGGAACAGTTCCGCGCGGGCCGCGAGGGGGCCCGACCGCTCGCGGCCCGCCAGAGGGTGGCCGCCGATGTAGCGGGACGGCTCGGGGGCGGTGTCCAGGATCTCCCGCTCGGCGTGCACCTTCACGCTCGCCACGTCGGTGTAGCTCAACGCGAGGCCCCGCGACTGGAGTTCGGCGAGGACCGGGGCGATCTGGCTGGGCGGGACGGCGAGCACGGCCAGGTCCACGGGAGATTGCGGGGCTTCGGGCCGTCCGGCACCGAGGACCGCCGCGGCCCGGACGGCTGACTCGTCGTGGTCCGAGAGGTAGACGGTCACACCGCGCAGGCGGGCCGCGAGGGCCACGGAGGTGCCGATCAGGCCGGTGCCGACAACAGCCATGGTGCGGATCGTCACGCGACCTCACCCGGCAATCGCTCCCCGGCCCCCTCCTGCGCCGAAGACGCGTCGAACTCCGCGAGCCGCTCGTCGATCAGCGCGGCCAGGCGGTCAAGGCCCTCTTCGATCCGCTCGTACGTCAACGTACTGATCGAGAGCCGGAGTTGGCGGAACCCGTCCGACGCGCCGTAGAAGTGGTGCATGGGCGTGAACAGGACGCCGTGGCGGCGCGCGGCATGTTCAAGGAGTGCGTCGTCGACGGTGAACGGCACGGTGAGCACGATGAAGAACCCGCCGGTCGGCGCGTTCCAGGTGACGTCGGCGCGCTCGCCGAGGCGCCGGTCGAGGCCGTCGAGCACCTGACGCAGATTGCGCTCGTAGACCTCCGTCTCCTGGCGGTTGGCGGCGACGAGGCTGCAGTCGTGCGCGAGGAGTTTGCCGCCGATCACCGCCTGCGCGATCGGTGAGGTGTTCACGGTGAGCATGCTCTTGAGCTTCGACAGCTCGTCGGCGAGCAGGCCCTCGCGGTCACAGTCGCTGCCGGTGCCGGTCACCCGTTGATCGGCGACCACGTAGCCCACGCGGGCGCCCGGCATCCCGGTCTTGGCGAACGAGCCGAGATATACGACGCGTCGGTGTCGGTCGAGGGCCTTGAGCGTGGGCGGCCGGTCGGCGGCGCTGTTCAGAAGGCCGTACGCGTTGTCCTCCAGGAGCAGGAGGTCCTCGTCGGCGGCGATGTCCAGGAGGCGGTGCCGGTCGGCGAGCGGCAGACTGACGCCCACTGGATTGGCGAAGTCGGGCGTCACGTAACAGGCGCGCACCCGCTTTCCTTCGGCGCGTGCCCGACGCAACTGGACCAGCAGGTCGTCGAGGTCGATGCCGTGCTCCCCGGTGCGCACCGGGAGCACGGGCATGTCGGTGAGCAGCGCGGCCCCTGTCAGGCCGACATAGGTCGGGCTCGGCGCGAGCACGGCATCGCTGCCGTCGGCGCGCAGCGCGCGAAGCAGCAGGAACATCGCCTCCTGGCAGCCGACCGTGACGACCACGGACGAAGGGTCGACGTCGATGCCCTCGTCCACGGCGAGGCTGCGCGCCACGAGGTCGCCGATGATCCCCTTCGTCGCGCCGTACTGGAACAGCGTGCGGGCGGTCTCCGCCTCGCTCAGGCCGCCGCGGGTGCGGAGGTGGTCGCAGAAGACCTGGAGGTACTCGTGGATCTGGGTCACGTCGTAGAAGCCCTCGTAGGGGCGTCCCGCCGCGAACGAGATCGCGTCCGGATAGGTGTCGGCGACCTGGTTGAGGAGGTTCATGGACTCCATCGACACATCGGCGAGCGACGCGTGCAGCGTGGCCGCCCTCAACTCGGCGACGGCGATTTCCGTTTGCAGGATTTCCATGACGTCAGCGTCTCCCGACCGCTGATCCACAGCAATGGCTTGACAGGTGCGGAACCCGCGAAGGCGGTCATATCATCGGGCCGCAACGAGTATTCAGCCTCGCGACCCGACGACAAGGTCCGGAGTATTCCGCGGCACATTCCGCGGTCCGGAATTCCGCGATCCGGCGCGACGGAGCCTATCCGCATTCTTCTTCCCACGAGGACTCTGATGACGGATTTACCCGCAACGGCCCAGAACAATGAACTCACGGATCTCGCGATCGACTATGTGGAGATGTACGTCGACGGCCTGGACGCGGCGGTGTTCGCGTGGGTCGACAAGTACGCCTTCACGGTCGTCGGCACCGGCGGATCCACCGATCACCGCAGCATCGCCCTGCGCCAGGGACGCATGACCCTGGTGCTCACCGAGGCGACCGCGGAGCGGCACCCCGCCACCACGTACGTCACCACGCACGGCAACGGCGTGGCCGACATCGCCCTGCGCACCGCCGACGTGCCGGCGGCCTTCGCCTCCGCCGTGGCGGGCGGCGCGCGGCCCGTACGCAGGCCGACGCGGCACGCGGGCGAAGGCCCCGCGGTCACGGCCGCCGTCTCGGGCTTCGGCGACGTGGTGCACACACTCGTCGAGCGGGCCCCGGGAGAAGGCCCCGGTCTTCCGCCCGGATTCGTTCCGGCGCTCGGCTCGCGCGAGGCGCGCACCAGTGAGGTGGGGCTCCTCGACATCGACCACATCGCGGTGTGCCTGAACGCCGGCGATCTCGAATCGACGGCCCTCTTCTATCAACAGGCCCTGGGTTTCCGTGAGGTCTTCGAGGAGCACATCGTCGTAGGCGCCCAGGCAATGGACTCCAAGGTCGTGCAGAGCGCGGCGACCGGAGCGGTCACACTGACGCTGATAGAGCCCGATCCGCTGGCACAGCCCGGTCAGATCGACGAATTCCTCAAGAGTCACCACGGTGCCGGTGTCCAGCATCTGGCTTTCTCCAGCAAAGACGCCGTCCGCTCGGTGCGCACGCTCTCCTCGCGTGGTGTCGCATTCCTCCAGACCCCGTCGACGTACTACGACCTGCTCGCCGAAAGGATCGGGCTCAAGTCCCACACCCTGGCCGAGCTGCGCGCGACGAATCTCCTCGTCGACGAGGACCACGACGGCCAGCTGTTCCAGATCTTCACCGCGTCGGCGCACCCGCGAGGGACGATCTTCTTCGAGGTCATCGAGCGCAAGGGCGCGCAGACCTTCGGCAGTTCCAACATCAAGGCGCTGTACGAGGCCGTGGAGCTGGAACGGACCGGGCAGCGTGCGGCCCGCTGACCCCACGGCCGTGCGCGATCTGGGCGACGTCGAGAGGGCCGCGGCCGCGGCCCTGCCACCCGAGGTGTGGGATTTCATCTCGGGTGGCAGCGGCCGTGAGCGGTCCCTCACCGCGAACCGGGAGGCGTTCGACCGCATCTACGTCGCGTCGCGGGTGCTCAGGGACGTCTCGCGCTGCACCACGGACGCGACGCTCCTGGGGCGTCCGGTGCGGATGCCGGTGGCGGTCGCCCCGGTCGCGTACCACCGACTCGTGCACCCGGAGGGCGAGTTGGCCACCGCGCGGGCGGCGAAGGCGGCGGGCGTGCCGTTCACGGTCGCCATGCTGAGCAGCGTCCCCGTCGAGGAGGTCACGGCCGTCGGCGGTGCCGTGTGGTTCCAGCTCTACTGGCTCCGCGAGCGGCGGCGCTCCCTGGACCTGGCGCGGCGGGCCGAGGACGCCGGCTGTGAGGCGTTGATGCTGACCGTGGACGTGCCCTGGATGGGCCGCCGCCTGCGGGATGTACGCAACGGCTTCGCTCTGCCGGGCCATGTGCGGGCGGCGCATCTGGACGGCGGTGCGGCCTCGGCGGCGCACCGCCCCGCGGGGAACGGCTCGGCGGTGGCCGCGCACACGGCCGAGGCGTTCTCGCCCGCGGTGACCTGGTCGTGCGTGCGGGAGCTGCGGGCGGCCACCCGGCTCCCCCTGGTGGTGAAGGGGATCCTCGCCCCCGAGGACGCGGTACGGGCGGCCGAACTCGGCGCGGACGCCGTCGTGGTGTCGAACCACGGCGGCCGCCAGCTCGACGGCGCACTGCCCGGCGTCGACGCCCTTCCCGAGGTCGTCGACGCGGTCGGCGGCGCGTGCGAGGTCATGGTGGACGGCGGCGTCCGCGGCGGAACGGACGTGCTCAAGGCACTGGCGTCGGGGGCCGACGGAGTCCTGGTGGGGCGACCGCCGGTGTGGGGGCTCGCCGCCGCCGGAGAGGCCGGTGTCCGGCAGGTGCTCGACCTGCTCGCCGACGAGCTCCACGACGCGCTGGGGCTCGCGGGCTGCGCCGATGTCGGGGCGGCCAGGGAGCTGCGTACGGTACGCATCGCCGAGCCCGCGCGGACGTGAGCGGGCGGCGGCGGGCGTCAGCGGGCGGCGGTGCCGTGTTCGTGCAGCGTGATCGCGCCGGACGGGCACCGCGCGGCCGCCGCGCGCACGGCCCCGGCCAGTTCGGGGCCGGGGTTCGGTGCGTTGAGCAGGACCTTGCCGTCTTCGTCCGACTGGTCGAAGACGGCGGGGACCTGGGCCATGCAGAGCCCGGAGCCCGCGCATCGTCGGCGGTCGACCCGTACGTCCATGTGTGCGTCCTCCGCGTTCTCATGCACCGGGTGAGGGCTCACCAGGTGACCGGCAGCCGGTCCACGCCGTGGGCGAGCGCGTGCACGCGGAACGGCACCTCGTGCTCGGGCACGGCCAGGCGCAGGCCGGGGAAGCGCTGTAGCAGCGCCGGGTAGGCGATCCGCAGTTCCATCCGGGCCAGTGCCGCGCCCAGGCAGTGGTGGATGCCGTGGCCGAAGGCGACGTGGGCGCCGGGCTCGCGCGTGATGTCGAACCGGTCGGGCTCGGCGAGCAGCGCGGGGTCGCGGTTGGCCATGGGCAGCGAGCACAGGACGTGTTCCCCCGCGCTGATGAGCTGCTCCCCGACGACGACGTCCTCCAGGGCGGTCCGGGGTGTCGGTGCGTGCGGCACCGACAGATGGCGCAGCAGCTCCTCGACGGCTCGGTCCACCGCCCCGGGATCGTCGCGCACCTCGGCGAGCTGCTCGGGGTGGCCGAGGAGAAGCAGGGTGCCGAGCCCCAGCATCCCCGAGATGTTGTCGAGGCCGGCGAGCACCAACAGGACGCAGACGCCCCGCAGTTCCTTGTCCGTGACCTGGTCGCCGTGGTCGCGGACCAGCATGCCCAGAAAGCCTTCGTCGGGGTCCGAGCGCTGCCGGGCGACCATCGCGGCGACGTACCGCGAGAGCAGTTCCCCGGCCGCCGCCCGGCGCTGGCGCCCCCGGCCGGGGTTGAGGAAGGCATGGCAGCGGCGCAGGAAGTCGCCGCGGTCGTCGCGGGGCACGCCGATCAGTTCGCACAGGGCGGCGCCGGGGACGGGCGACGCGAACGCCCCCACGAGTTCGGCGGGCGGACCCGTGCGCTCCATGGCGTCGAGGTGCTCGGTGACGATGGCGGTGATGCCCGGCTCGATCCTGCGCATCCGGCGCAGGGTGAACTCCGGCGTGAGGATCTGCCGGAGCCGGGTGTGTTCGGGCGGGTCGTAGTCCATGAGCTGCCCGATCAGCTCGTCGGGCCGCGGGCCCTCGTCCCGCCCCGCCGACGAGGGCGCCCCGAAGCGCCGCCGGGTGGAGAACCGGCGGTGATCGCCCAGGACCTGGCGCACCTCGGCGTGGCCCGTGACGAGCCAGACGGGCACCCCGTCGGTCCCCGGGCCCACGTCGATCCGGGTGACGGGCCGCCCCTCCGACAGCCCGCGCAGCTCCTCGGCCGGGCCGAAGCGTTCGCGCCGGGTGTGGACGAGGCCGGGCTCGGTCGTCGATGTCATCACTCCACCACTCCCTTACCAGGTGACCGGCAGTGTCTCCACGCCGTACGGCGCCTGCGTCCTGAAGCGGATCTCCTGGGGCGGCACGGCACAGCGCAGCCCGGGAAAGCGGCGCAGTACCGCCAGATAGGCGCTCCTGAGCTCCATCCGCACCAGCGAGGCGCCGATGCAGTAGTGGATGCCATGCCCGAGCCCGACATGGGCGGTGGCCTCACGGGTGATGTCAAGGACGTCCGGCGGCGCGCCGGGCGGCCTGACGCGGTTGGCCGCGAACAGCGAACAGGCCACCTGGTCACCGGCTTTGATCACCTTGCCCGCGAGGGGTACGTCCTCGCGGGCGGTGCGCGGCGACGCCGTCGGGATGATCGAGAGGTAGCGGATGAACTCCTCCACCGCCTGGTCGATCAGGTGCGGGCACTGCCGCAACAGGCCGAGCTGGTCGGGGTGTTCGAGCAGGGTGAGGATGCCGAGGCCCAGCATGCTGGCCATGTTCTCGACGCCGGAGCCCATGACGAACGCGGTGAGGCCGACCAGTTCGTCGTCGTCGATGTCGTCGCCGTGCCTGCGCACCAGCCTGCCGAGCAGATCGTCGCCGGGTGCGCGTCGGTTCCGGGCCACGAGTTGGTCGACGTACGCGAGATAGGCGGCGCCCGCGGTCATCTGCAGCTGCCTGCCGCGGAAGGCGGGGCGGCTGACCTTGAGCAGCCGGGCGAGCTCCGCCCGGTCGTCGCGGGGCACGCCGAACACCTCGCACATGACGAGGCCCGGCACGGACCAGGCGACGTGCCGCATGAAGTCGGCGGGCCGCCCGGCCTTCTCCAGGGAGTCGAGGCAGTCCGCCACGACGGATTCGACGGCGGGTTCCAGGCCGCGCATCCGGCGGACCGTGAACTCCGGTGTGAGCAGCAGCCGGAGCCGGGCGTGGTCGGGCGGGTCGTACTGGATGAGGTTGCCCGCCTGGACCGGCCGGCTGCCGCCCGCGGGCGGGGCCGTACTGAACCGCTCCGCGTCGCCGAGGACCGCGCGCACCTCGTCGTGGCCCGTGACGAGCCAGCCCGTGGACGAGCTGGGCCCGTCGCCGAGTTCGACCTCGGACAGCGGCGTTCGCGCGCTGAGTTCGCTGAGCTCGGGCAGCGGGTCGAGTCGGTCCCTGCGGTTGTGCATGGAGAGGTCTGACGGCCGCGCCATGCGCGGACCTCCTTCTCTGCTCGGCTGCTGCTCGGCCGCTACTCGGCCGGGCTCGGGGCGGACTGGGGCTGCTGCCAGAACATGCCGTCCGGTGAGGGCACCAGGCCACCGCTGAACAGGGGGGCCTCCGCTTCGGCGTCCTCCCCGAGCAGGGCGCGCATCTGGACCTGGCCGCCCTCCTGCATGACTTCGCGCACCACCGAGGACTTGAACAGCGGCACCATGCTGCCCTCCTCGCTGCCGGCCAGTTCGTCGACGGCGGCGGCAAACTCCGCGGAGTCCGAAGAGAAGCGCTTGGCGAGGACCTCGGCCTCCGTCAGGACCCGCTCGCCGGAGGAGACGCCGCCGATGAGCTCGACGAACGACTGGAGTTCGGGCCGCTCGGTCCTTGTGACCTTCTTGGCCCGCCAGAAGTAGGAGTCCTCGTCGTGGTGCATCTCGTAGAAGGACAGGAGGAATTCGTAGAAGACGCCGTACTCGCGCCGGTAGCGGTCCTCGAACTCCTTCAACGCCCTCTCCTCGTCGACGCGTTCGGACAGGACACTGTTGATGGAACGTGCCGCGAGCAGCGCGCTGTACGTCGCCAGGTGCACGCCCGACGAGAACACCGGGTCGACGAAGCACGCCGCGTCGCCGATGAGGACGAGCCCGGGGCGGGAGAAGGTCGTCTGGTGGTACGAGTAGTCCTTGCGGACGCGCAGCTCCCCGTACTGCCCGGTGGTGACCCGCGTGGCGTCCGCGAGGTACTCGCCGATCAGGGGGCACTCGTCGACGAGCGCCATGAGCGCCTTCTCCCGGTCACCCTGGATCTTCTCGGCCATCTCGCGCCGCACCACGACGCCGACGCTCGTCAGCGTGTCGCTCAGGGGGATGTACCAGAACCAGCCGCTCGGGAACGCGACCGACAGGATGTTGCCCGAGTACGGTTCCGGCAGCCGCTTGCCGCCTTCGAAGTAGCCGAACAGGGCGAGGCTGCGGAAGAACTCCGAGTACTCACGCGTGCCTCCCACCCGCTGGTACACGCGGCTCTTGTTGCCCGAAGCGTCCACGACGAACGTGGCGAGCGCCCGGCGTTCGTTGCCGTCGGCGTCGGTGTACGTGACGCCCCGGACCCGCTCGTCGTCGTCGATGACGTCGAGCACCGCGCAGCCTTCGCGCACCTCGGCGCCCACCTTGCGGGCGTGCTTGAGCAGGATGTCGTCGAACTTGGACCGCTCCACCTGATAGGCGTACGACGTGGGGCCGCTCATGCGCGGGGAGACCGCGAAGGAGAAGGTCCAGGGATCCGGGTTGGCCCCCCACCGGAACGTGCCGCCGCGCTTGCGCGGGAACCCCGCCTTCGCCAGTTCGTCCGCGACACCGGTCAGCCTGCACACGCCGTGCACGGTGGACGGAAGCAGCGACTCGCCGATCTGGTGACGCGGAAAGAACTCCTTCTCCAGGACAAGGACCCGCCGCCCCTGCATGGCCACCAGTGCGGCGAGCGTCGATCCGGCGGGCCCTCCGCCGACCACCACCACGTCGTATTCCTCGGATTCCGGCAAGGTCATCCCTCTTCCCCTTTTCTCCCGGGCGGGAACCGAATAGTCCGGCACCCGCCCAGGGAGCCCCATTTCTCGATCCCCATTGCTCAATTGATTCTGAAATCGCCCTTCCTGGGCGTCAAGGTTGTCCATCCGCCAGCGCGGGAACGACCTTCTTCTTCGGACCGCGCGGGGTTTCCCGCTCGCGCCTGCGCCCTATCAGAGAAAGCAGAGGCCCCGTCATGAAGGTGGTGACCAATGCCATGAGTACGAGAACGGTGAAAAGCGCAGGGCCGATGATTCCCGCGTCGAGGGCGACGTTCAGGACGATCAGCTCCGTGAGCCCGCGGGTGTTCACCAGCGCGGCGACGGTCGCCGACCGGTGCGGGTCCATGCCGCTGATCCGCGATGCCGCATACGCGGGACCGAATTTGCCCAGGGTGGCGATGGCGAGGATCAACAGCAGCAGGAGGCCGCCGTTCCCGTCCAACGAGCCGATGTTGAAGGAGAGTCCGGTCGTCACGAAGAACAGCGGGAGCAGCAGGTCGGAGGTCTGCTCCATCGGCCGCAGCACGTCGGCGTCCGGCACACCGTCCCTGCGGGGCATCGCCAGGCCCGCGAGCAGACCGCCGAACACAGGGTGCAGACCGAGCTCCGCGGTCACCCAGGCGCTGCCCAGGGCGAGGCCGAGCGCGATCGTGAGCTGGTGGGACATCACCACCCTGGACCGCCGCATCCACCACGCGAGCACCGGACGCACCACCAGGAACAGGGCCGCCACGAACAGGGAGATCAGAAGCAGCGTCAGCTGCCACGCATGCCCGGTGGCGTGACCGGTGCCGGCCAGCGCGGCGGCGAGGACCAGCCACGCCACCACATCCATGAGCCCGGCGGCGGTCGTGGCCACGGTGCCCTCGGGGCTGCCCGCGAGCCCTCGCTCGCGGACGATCGCCGCGAGCACGGGCAGCGCGGTGACGGAGACCGCCACTGCCATGAACAGCCAGAACGTCCTGCCGTCCGCGTGCCCCGGCTGGACCGCGTCGAACGCCCCGTGGAACACCCCCACCGCGCCCATGCCGAGTCCCGCGGGGACCAGGAACGCGCACAGGGCGACCGTGGCCGAGGCTCTGCCGCCCTGGCGCAGCTGCCGCCAGTCCATCTCGTACCCCACGACGAACATGAAGATCACGATGGCGATCTGCGAGAGCACGGTCAGGAACGGCAGCACCTCCGACGGGAAGAGCCGCGAGGTCGGATCGCCGGGCAGGCGGCCGAGCAGTGTCGGGCCGAGCGCGATTCCGGCGACGATCTGGCCGATGACCACGGGCTGCCCGCAGCGGCGGGCGAGGGCTCCGAGGAGGCGAGAGGCGATGACGATGAGGGCCACATCGCCGATCGCCACGGTCACCAGTGATTCCGTGTCCACCTAGGGAACCGCCGTCTCGTTCCTGCTCATCTCCGCGACGAGGCTCTTGGGGCGCATGTCCGTCCAGTTCTCCTCGATGTACGCGAGGCATTCCTGCCGGGTGCCTTCGCCGTGCGCGGTGGTCCAGCCTTCCGGGATCTCGGCGAACGCGGGCCACAGGGAATGCTGTCCCTCGTCGTTGACGAGAACCAGGAAGGTGCCGTCTTCGTTGTCGAACGGGTTGGTCATCGTTCAGTCCTTTTCGGTCGCTGTCCGCTGTTCCGGATTCTTTTCCTTCGCCTTGCCCGTCGTCGCGCCGAGTTTGCGCGCGACAACGCGCGAGATGCGCGAGAGGGCTTCGGGCTTGAGCATGTCGTAATGACCGACGGGCACTTCGTGCGATTCGATGTCGCCCTCGATGAAGGGCTCCCAGCTCGCGACGGAATCCGCCACGGACTGTTCCTCGGTCCGGTCGGCCGCCGCCACGAAGAGCAGCAGGTCGCCGTGGGAGACGCCGGGCGTGTGGTCCGGCGCGAACCCGGACATGTTGCGAACGACCGTCTCCAGGTTCGACAGGGCCTGTTCGCTCATGCCCGACGAGCGGTAGAGGTCGGCCACATCGGCGCCCTGCCTCTGTTCCAGTACGCCATATCCCTCCGCCGCCTGTCCTTCCTCGCCGCGGAACCGCGACTTGGCGGCGCCGCTGCCGGGATAGGCGTCGAGCAGCGCGAGGAGCGCCACCTCTTCGCCCAGTTCCTCGAGGCGGACGGCGACGGCTTGAGCGATGGTTCCGCCGATGGACCAGCCCAGGAGGTGGTAGGGGCCGACGGGCTGGACGGCGCGGATCTCGTCCGCGTAGTCGGCCGCCAGGTCCGCGATGCTGCCGGGCAGTTGACCGGGGTGCAGTTGCGCGATGCCGCGTGCCTGCACGCCGTACACCGGCTGATCCTGCGGGAGGTACGGCAGGAGAGCCGCGTACGTCCAGCTCAGGCCCATGCCGGTGTGCAGGCAGAACAGCGGGGGGCGGCTGCCTTCCGGCCGCAGGGGCAGGATGACTCCCAAGTCGCCGCGGTTCCTGCCCATCCGCCGCCCCGCGCCGGCGCCCCGCTTCCGCTCCTCGGGCTGCATGGCGATGCGGCCCGTGTTCGTCAGCTTCGCGCGTTCGCCGGTACGGAACATGCGCTCTCCCGCGGGGCCGAAGGGGTACGCGACGAACCGCTCACCGGTACGCCCGGAGCCGCCCGCGTAGCCGCGCGCCAGCGTGGTGCCCGCCAGGTAGAGGTCACCCGTGACGCCCGGCGGCACCGGACGCAGGCGCTCGTCGAGCACGAAGGCGCGGGTGTCCAGGACGGGGGCGCCGGTGCGGGGCTCCCAGGCGCCGGTCTCCTCGGGGCCGGGCCCGTGCTCCGGCTCCGGGCCTGTCCGGTGTTCCAGCCACACTCCGCCCATCTCCGGCGCTCCGTAGCCGCTCACCAGCGGGGTCGAGGGGTGCCGCTCCTGCCATCCGTGCAACTGGTCCACGGCCCGCGGTGCGCCCGCCAGGTCCACGACCAGGGCCTCGGGGGCGGCGTCAAGGAACTCGGGGGTGGTGACCACCAGTGTCCCGGCCTCCCTTGCCGCGAGGTCCTTGCCGGGTACGCCGAGCCGCACGCTCCCTCCCGCACAGAGCCCCGCGAGCAGTGGCGTCACGAGCGCCGCGGACGGAGCCCGGGCGTCAAGGAGTGGCGCCGCGCCCAACGCCGGGGAGGCATGCATGCGGTACGTCGTGTGGGAGGCGAGCGTGCGGTGTTCGATGACGGCGCCCGCGAGGACGAGCGCCGGGTGCCCCAGGAGGGCGTAACGGGCCTTCGCGGCAGACCTGTTGGTCGTGTCCTGCACAGAGTCTTCGAGTTCCACCACCGGAATCCCGGCGCTGTCGGCCACCGAAGCGACGGACGCATCGGAGCAGACCAGGATCCCGCCGTCCGGGAGGTCGACGCCCTCCAGCGGGCGTGCGGGATCCTCGGCGAGGCAGCAGGCCGCACCGGACTTCAGCACCCCGAGCAGCGCGACGACCAGGCCGTTACTGACGGGCTGCGCCACGACGACGACGCTCTCCGGGCCCGCCCCCTGCTCGGTCAGCCGCCCGGCAAGCCGCTCCGCCGCGGCGTCCAACGCCTCGTACGTCAAGGAGCCGTGGAGATCCGTGACGGCGATCGTCTCTGGTGTACGTGCCGCCTGCGCGTCCAGCATCTCCACCACGGTGCGCGTGACGGGCTGCGCCGCCGTGTCGTTCGCGCTCGTCACGAGCCGCCGGGCTTCGTCGGTGTCGAGCAGCACGTCGAGCGCGCTCAGGCGCTGCTCCGGATCGGTCGTCACCTGCTCGAGCACGCGGACGAACCGCTGCGCGAGTGTCTGGGCGGTCCGCCGGTCGAACAGCTCGGTCGCGTAGCGGAGTTGTCCTTCGATGCCTCCGAGATCGCCGTCGGGCTCGTACCGTTCGGTGAGGCTGAACGACAGATCGAGCTCGGTGGCTTCCGTACCGAGGTCCAGGCGCGTGGTGCGCAGTCCTGGCAGCTCCCACGGATCCCACGGCTCGTCGACGCTGTCGTCGACCTCCAGGAGTACCTGGAACACCGGGTGGCGTGCGAGGGACGGCGGCAGCTCCAGGGCGTCCACCAGACGTTCGAACGGTACGTCCCTGTGCTCGCGCGCCTCCTGGTTCGCCGCGAGGACCCTGCCGAGCAGCTCGCGGAACGTGGGGTCGCCGGACGCGTCCGTACGCAGGGCGAGCGCCCCCGCGAAGGGGCCCACCAGTGTTTCGAGACCGGACTCGTCCCGGCGCGGGACCCGCGTGCCGATCGTGACGTCGGTGCCCGCGCCGAGCCGGGCGAGCAGCATCACGAGAGCCGCCTGCACCACCATGAACGTCGTCGTCGCGTCGTCCTCGGTCAGATCGGCGAGACGCCCGTGCGCCTCGGCGTCGAGGCGCAGCGGGACGCTGTCCGCCCGGTGCGACGCGACGGACGGCCGCGGCCGGTCGGCGGGCAGCTCGATCTCGGCGTCGATGCCCGCCAAGGCGTCGTGCCAGTAGACGAGTTGATCGTTGACCAGGCTCTCCGGTTCCCGCTCGCCCTGGAGCAGGGCCTGTTCCCAGAGCGCGTAGTCGGCGAACTGGAGGGGCAGCGGGGCCCGTTCCGGCACCCGCCCCTCGCGACGCGCGCCGTACGCGGTGGCCAGGTCACGGACCAGAACGTCGAGGGAGGTGTCGTCGGCGGCGATCCGGTGCACCACCAGAAGCAGTACGTACTCGGTGTCCGAGAGGCGCAGGAGCGTCTGCGTCCACGGCGTCCGGCTGCTGCCGAGGTCGAACGCGTGCCCGGCGCGGGCGGCCAGCAGGTGCGGCAGCTCCGCCTCGGCCGCTTGCACCACGTCCGGCGCCGGACGGGACTCGGCGGCGTCCAGGACGCGCTGCCGCATGGCGCCGCCCCGCGCTCCGTCGAAGGTGGTGCGCAGGATCTCGTGCCGTGCGGCCACATCGCCGAGGGCCGCCCGCAGCGCCTCCTGGTCGAGAGCGCCGCTCAGCCGCAGCGCCACCGGGATGCGGTCGATTCCCGACTCTTCGTCGAGCCGTGACAGCAGCCAGGTGCGGAACTGGCCTGCTGTGACGGGGACTTCGTCCCGGTGCTCGACGGGTTGCAGCACGGGCCGCGCCTTCGTGGCGAGCAGCCGGGCCACCCCGACCGGTGTCGGCGAGCCGAAGAACTGCCGGATGCCTATCTCGGCGTCGAACTCCTCGCGGATCCGTCCCGCGAGGCGCATCGCGAGGCCCGAGTCGCCTCCCAGGTCGAAGAAGCTGTCGTCGGGCCCGACCCGCTCCAGGTCGAGCACCTCGGCGAACAGACGGCACAGCGTCTCCTCGGCGGCGGTCTGGGGCCCCCGTCCCGAGACGCGCTGGGCGAAGTCCGGGGCGGGCAGTGCCTTGCGGTCGACCTTGCCGTTGCGGGTCACGGGCAGGGCGCCCAGGGCCAGTACGGCGGCCGGGACCATGTAGTCGGGCAGGCTCTCGGCGACGTGGGCGCGGACGAGTTGGGGGTCGATGGCCTCCGTCCCCTCGGGGACGACGTAGCCGACGAGGCGGCGCTCGCCCGGTCCGTCCTCGCGGGCGACGACGACCGCCTGGGCCACGTCGGGATGAGCGGCCAGGGCCGCCTCCACCTCGCCCAGCTCCACCCGGAAGCCCCGGATCTTGACCTGCGCGTCCGCACGGCCGACGAAGAGCAGGCCATCCTTCTCGGACCTGCGCACCAGATCCCCGGTGCGGTACATCCGCTCTCCCGGTACGTACGGGCAGGCCACGAAGCGTTCAGCGGTCAGGCCTTGGCCGTTCCAGTAGCCCTGCGCCAAGCCGGCGCCCGCGATGTACAGCTCACCGGTCACGCCCGGCGGTACCGGCTGCAAGAACGCGTCCAGGACGAAAGCCCGCCGGTGGGGCAGCGGGCTCCCGATCGGGAGTACGGGGCCCATCTCGTCACCCGGCTCCAGTACATGCCAGGTCGCGCACAGGGTCGTCTCGGTCGGCCCGTACATGTGCCGGACCGACACATCCGGGCAGACCTCACGCACACGGGTGACCGAGGCGGCCGGAACCACGTCCCCGCCGGTCAGCACCTCACGCAGCCCGGTGAAGCAGTCGGGGGACTCCTCGGCAAGCACGCGGAACGACCCGGCGGTCAGATGCACCGCCGTCACGCCGCCCTTCACGTGCCCGCGCACCTGCTGGGCATCCACCACGCCGGGATCGGCCATCACCACACGGCCTCCCGCGACCAACGGGACCCACATCTCGAAGAGCGACGCGTCGAAGGCGTGCGGGGCGTGCATGAGGACCACGTCCGCCGGGCCGACCGACCAGCCCCGCTCCCCCACCAGGGCCGCCACACTCCCGTGCGGCACCGCGACTCCCTTGGGCACGCCGGTCGAGCCCGACGTGTACATCACGTAGGCCACGTCCTGCGCCGCCAACGGAACGATCGGCTTGTCGGTTCCGCACGCCTCGAGCGCCACCCGCACCCGCGGGTCGTCGAGGACCACAAGGCGGGTGGCAGCTCCCTCCGGCACCACGCCCCGGCTCTCCGCCGTGCACACCACCCTCGCCGGAGCCGAGTCCTCCAGGACGAACGCGACCCGCTCCGCCGGCCACCCCACATCCACGGGTACGTAGGCGGCGCCCGCCCGCCAGATCCCCAGCAGGAGCTTCACCAGGTCCGGCGACCGCTCCATGAGCACCGCGACACGGTCACCCCGCCGCACGCCCATGCCCGCCAGGTACTGGGCCCAGCGACCGGACTCCGCCCACAACTCCCCGTACGAGCAGGCACGTTCACCTTGGACGGCCACGGCGCCCGGAGACGACACCACCCGCCCGGCGATCAGCTCGGGCACCATCTCGCGCGGCGGCACGGCAGCAGGACCACGCTCGACCGCCGCCATCGCCCCGACGCGCCCCACCACCACGGCGGGGTCGCTCACCACCCGCTCCAGAACCCGCATCAGCGATTCGAGCGCCGCTACGGCGACGACGCCCCGGTCGAACAGATCCGGCCGGTACTCGAGCTTCAGGTGCATGCGTTCGCCGGGGCCGACCACCAGCGTCAGCGGATAGTGCGCCGCCTCACGCGTGAACCCCGCCGGCCTGAGCGAGAGGCTCTCGCGGTCCGGTGCGGGGGAGGCGGCCGGAGGCTGGGGGAAGCTTTCGTACACCAGGAGCGTGTCGAATCCCGCTCCCGGGCCCGCGGCCTTCTGGATCTGCGGGAGGCCAAGGTGCTGATGGGCCATCAGCGCCGACTGGCGCTCCTGAAGTGCACGGAACATGTCCAGTACCGGCTGTGCTCCGTCGATTCGGACCCGGACCGGCAGCGTGTTGATGAGAAGTCCCACCATCGATTCCACGCCCGGCAGCTCAGGAGGCCGTCCCGCCACCGTCGCGCCGAACACCACGTCCGTGCGCCCCGCGAGCCGGGCGAGGACCAGTGCCCAGGCGCCCTGCACCACGGTGTTCACCGTCAGTCCATGGGTGCGGGCCAGTTCGACCACATCTCGTGTGACCTTCTCGGGGAGGTCCACGCTCACGTTCTCGGGGAAGACGGGGAGCCGGTCGGGGACGGCCGGTGCCACGAGGGTCGGCTCGTCCGTGCCCGCGAGTTCCGCCTGCCAGGCGGCCTGCGCCGCTTCCCTGTCCTGCCGGGCGAGCCACTTCAGGTACTCGCTGTACGAGGTGGTGCGCCCCAGCCGGGACGCGTCGCCTCCCGCCGCGTAGATCTCGGCGAGTTCACCGATCAGGACCGGGGCCGACCAGCCGTCCATGAGGATGTGGTGGCTGGTGATGACGAGGCGGTGGCGGTGCGCGCCGCGGCGGATCAGGAGGAGGCGCAGCAGCGGTGGCGCCGCCAGGTCGAAGGGCTCGGCCCGTTCGCTCTCCGCCAGGTGTTCCAGGGCGGCGGGCTCATCGGATGCGGCCAGACCCGACACGTCCTCCGTACGCCAGGGCAGCACCACGTCCCGCGCGATGACCTGCACCATCTGTGCCCCGCTCACCTGCCGGAAGCAGGCGCGCAGCGCGGCGTGCCGGGTGAGGAGCGCCTCCCACGATGCCCGCAGCCTCGCCGGGTCCACGGGTCCTTCGATGTCGAGCGCGGACTGCACGGTGTACACGTCCGGACCCTGGTCGTCGAAAGCGGCGTGGAAGAGCATCCCTTCCTGCAGCGGCGACAGCGGCCACACGTCCTCGACCGGTGATCGGGTCATCACGTCTCTCCTCGGAGCCTCGGAGCCTCAGGGCTTCAGAGCGGGTTGAATCCGGCTTCGAGATCCTCGATCTGGCTCTGTGCGAGGCCGAGGAGGGGGAAGTCGGAAGGTGTGTGTCCACCGGCCGTCGGATCGGTGGTGTGGGCGGCGAGGCCGCCGAGCATGTCCAGCCAGAGTCGGCCGATGCGCTGTGCCGAGGCACCGTCGATGACCTGGCCCGCCCAGCTGAGCGAGAGGGTCAGCTCGGGCCCGTCAGCAGTGTCCACGATGGCCGCGCCCGCTTCCAGGGCGTGCGTGGACGGCATGTCCGGGTCGGCCGAACCGCCGATCGCCGTGTCCGTCGCCAGCTGCCAGGCCGCGACCGTACGGCTTTCGGACGGGTCACCGGCGGTGAACCGGCCCAGGTAGTTGAAGCCGATCTGCGGGCGTGGCAGGGCGGCCAGCACCGGGCCCGTCTCGGGGTTCAGGTGCCGCAGCAGTCCGTATCCGAGTCCGTCGCCCGGCACCGCCCGCGCCTGTTCCTTGACCGCCTTCAGGAGCGAGCCGGCCGCCGGACCGCCGTCCGCCACTTCGGTCAGGGCCACGTCGGCGACGGCGAGGCGCAGTGGGTGGGTGTTGGTGAACCAGCCCAGCGTGCGCGAGAGTTCAGCGCCTTCGACCGGTTCACGGCCGTGGCCCTCCACGTCGAGCAGTACGTGATCCAGCGGTGCCTGATCGAGCAGTGCGTGCCCGCCCTCGCCGCGCCAGTGCGTGACGGCGCCCGCGAGCGTCGCCAGGAGCACCTCGTGCACCCCGCAGTGGAACAGCGCGGGGGTCTGACCCGCCAGCGTGGCCGCCTCTTCCCGTGGGACCTGCCAGGACGCGCGGTGTGTGGTCGCGGCGGTGTCGAGCGCCGGGTCCAGCGGACGCCGGCCGAGGAGCGGTTCCGCGCCGCCGAGCACGTCACTCCACGCGTCGAGTTCCGCCACCCGGTCCGGTGCTGCGGCCTGCGCGGACAAGAGTTCTGACCAGCGCCTGAACGATGTCCCCACAGGGTCGAGCACGGGTTCCTGTCCCGTCGCTGCGGCCTCGCAGGCGAGGGCCAGGTCGGGCACCAGGATCCGCCAGGACACTCCGTCCACGGCCAGGTGATGGACCATGAGGACCAGTCGGCCTACTCGCTCCGGACCCGCGTCCACCCACACGACCTGGAGCATCGCGCCCCGCGCGGGGTCGAGGCGTTCGACGGCCTCCTTCGCCGCGCGTTCCGCTGTCTCGTCAAGGGATTCGTCCGTCGTGTCCTCGGCGGCCACTCGGCTGACCAGGTCCGCGGGGTCCACGGTTCCTTGTTCGCCGACGACGAGACGCGGCTCGGTGCCGCCGTCGCCCTCATCCGCCGTGACCACGCGGGCGCGCAACATGTCGTGTGTGTCGAGGACGGCGGACAGACCGGTCAGGAGTACGTCTTGTCCGAGGCCGGCCGGAGCACCGATCACGGCCCACTGCGCGAACCTCGGGCGGCGTGCGGGCTCACCCAACTCGCGCATCACCGGGGTCCAGGGCACCTCGCCGACGCCGATGTCCTCGACGCCTCGCTGCCCGGCGCCGTCGGCCGCCTCCGCCACCGTCGCGAGGCGCTCGGGGGTCTTCTCCTCGAAGATCTGCCGGGGTGTCACCACGAGTCCCGAGCGACGGGCGCGGGAGGCCAGCTGCATCGAGGAGATCGAGTCGCCGCCCAGCACGAAGAAGCTGTCCGTGACGCCGACCCGTTCCAGGCCGAGCACCTCGGCGAACAGGCCGCACAGCAGCGCCTCGGTCTCCGTGCGCGGCTCCCGTCCCGACACCTTCCCCGCGAAGTCGGGGGCGGGCAGCGCGTGCCTGTCCACCTTCCCGTTCGCGGTGAGGGGCAGGCGGTCCAGCGGGACGAACGCCGACGGGACCATGTAGGCGGGAAGCCGCTCCGCCGCGATGTCCCGGACAGAGGTGAGGAGTTGATCGGTGCGCCAAGCCTCCGACGGATCGGCGACAACGTACGCGACCAACTGGTGCTCGCCGGCCCGCCGGTCGTCACGCGCCACGACCACCACTTGGGCGACCCCGGTGTGCGCGGCGACGACCGCTTCGACCTCGCCAGGTTCGATCCGGTGGCCCCGCACCTTCACCTGAGCGTCCGCGCGGCCGACGAAGACGAGTTCGCCGTCGTCCGTCCAGCGCCCCAGGTCCCCGGTCCGGTACATCCGCTCCCCGGGCACGTAGGGGCACGCCACGAAACGCTCGGCGGTCAGGCCTGGCCGCGCCCAGTATCCGCGGGCCACCCCCGCCCCCGCGACGTACAGCTCACCGGGCGTTCCCGGCGGGACCGGCTGGAGGAACCGGTCCAGGACGAACACCTTCACGTTGGCCATCGGGCGGCCGATCGGCACCGCGTCCCGGCCTGTTTCCCCGCACGGTGACAGGGGCGCGCTCATGGCCGCGCACACCGTCAGCTCGGTGGGTCCGTACGCGTTCACCATCCGCCGCCCACCGGACCACCGGTCCACGAGCGCCGGGGGGCACGTCTCTCCGGCCACCACCAGCGTCCTGAGCGCCGGGGGGAGTTCCTCTTCCACGGCGAGAACGCTCGGGGGCACGGTGACGTGGGTGGCGCCCAGGTCACGGAGCGCCTGCCCGAGGGGTACCTGTGGCGGCAGTGCGTCCGCCCCGGCCACCACGAGCGATCCGCCCGAGAGCAACGCCATGCACAGTTCGGAGACCGCGGCGTCGAAGCTCAGCGAGGCGAACTGGAGCACCCGTGCGTCAGGTCCCACCGCGAACCGTTCGATCTGGGCCCGTGCGAGGTTGGCGAGCCCCGCGTGCGGCACGACCACACCCTTCGGGGTCCCCGTCGACCCCGAGGTGTAGATCACGTACGCCGCGTTGGCCGCGCCGAGCGGCCCGGTCAGCTCTTCGGGGCCGATGGGTCCCGCCGCCTGGCCTGCGACGGCCTCGGCGGTGTCCGGATCATCGAGGACGATCAGACGGCCCGCGAACCCCGTCGGTACCGAGGCCCGCGTCTGACGCGTGCACAGCACCACGGCCGGGTCCGCGTCGGCGAGCACGAACGCCACCCGCTCCGGCGGGTATCCCGGATCCACCGGCACGAACACCCCGCCCGCCATGGACACGGCGAGTACGCAGACCACCGTCTCCACCGATCCCGGCGCGAGGACGGCCACCCGGCGCTCCGGCCCCACACCGGCCTCGATCAGGCAGCGGGCCCAGCGTCCGGCCTCGTCCTCCAGTTCTCCGTACGTCAGCGAGCGCTCGCCCGAATCCAGGGCGACGGCGTCCGGCGACCGCCGCACCTGGCGCCGCAGCAGCGCGGGCAGCGTCTCCGCGGCCACCGGCACCTGAGTGCGGTTCCATTCGCCCACGACGAGTTCGCGCCGCGCCCCGCCCAGTACGCCCACCCGTGCCACGGGCGCCGACGGATCGGCGGCCATTCCTTCGAGCACGCAGCCGAGCGCCGCCACCATCTCCTCGGCCCACGCGCGGTGGAACACGCCGGGCCGGTAGATGAACTCGCCGTGCAGGCGCTTGCCCGGCACCGCGATCAGCGTCAGCGGGTAGTGGCCGGTGTCCTCCGGTGTGCCGCCGGGGCGGATCGACAGGGTGTCGGGCTCGGAGTCGCGGAGAGGCGGGCGCGGGTAGTTCTCGTACACGACGAGCGTGTCGAAGGCTGCGCCGGGACCCGCGGACTTGCGGATCTCGGAGAGGCCGATGTGCTGGTGGGACATGAGCGCGACCTGTCGCTCCTGGAGACTGGTCAGCATCGCGCTCACCGACTGCTCCGCCGACAGTTCGACCCGTACGGGCAGCGTGTTGATGAACAGGCCGACCATCGACTCCACGCGCGGCAGCTCGGCGGGCCGTCCCGCGGCCGTCGCGCCGAACACCACGTCCGTACGCCCGACGAGCCGGGAGAGGAGCAGCGCCCAGGCGCCCTGCACGACCGTGTTCACCGTCAGGCCGTGACCGCGCGCCAAGTCGACGACGCCCCGGGTGAGTTCTTCGCCGAACCCGAAGGGAACGCGTTCCGGTACGGCGGGCACGGCGGACGGGTCCTCCGGCACCGTGAGGGTCGGCTCGTCCGCGCCCGCGAACTCCGTGCGCCAAGCGCTCCGTGCGGCTTCCCTGTCCTGGCGTTCCAGCCAGGACAGGTACTCCCGGTACGAGGTCGCGGCGGGCAGGGCATGTCCGTCGCCGCCCGCCGCGTAGATCGTGGACATCTCGGCGATCAGGACCGGCAGCGACCAGCCGTCCGTGACGATGTGGTGGTTGATGACCACCTGGGCATGACGGTTCTCGCCGAGCCGGATCAGCAGCAGGCGCAGCAGCGGGGCCGCCGTCACGTCGAGTCGGCGGTTGCGCTCGTCCTCGACGATCCGGTCCATTTCGGTGCGAGCATCGGCGGCCGGGAGTCCTGACAAGTCCGCCTCACGCCAGGGCAGTTCCACGTGCCGTGAGATGACCTGCACCGCCTGGCCCGACGTACGTCGGTGGAAGCCGGCCCGCAGAATCGGGTGCCGGGCGAGGATCGCCTCCCACGAGGCCCGCAGCCGGTCCACGTCCAGTGGCCCGTCGAGGTCGAGTACGCGCAGCCCTTCGTAGAGGTCCGGCCCCTGCTCGTCGAAGCCCGCGTGGAACAGCAGCCCATCCTGCAACGGCGAGAGCGGCCATATGTCCACCAACTCCGGGACAGCTGATTCGAGTTCGTCGACCTCGTGCTGCGTGAGGTCGAGGAGGGAGAAGTCGGACGGGGTGTGTCCGCCCGCCGTGGTGCCCGTGGCGGCGTCGGCGGCGGGGGCCGGGTCGGTGGTGTGCGCGGCCAGACCCGCGAGCTGGTCGAGCCACATCCGGGCGAGGTGTTCCGCGTCGGCCTCGTCCACCACTCCGGTGGGCCATGTCAGCGTGACGGTCAGTTCCGGCCCTTCAGGGGTGTCCCGCACCGCGGCGCCCGCTTCCAGGGCGTGCAGGGCGGGCATGTCCGGGTCGACGGAGCCGCCGATCGCCTCACCACCGGCGAGCTGCCAGGGAGCGACAGGTCCGGCCGCCGTGTCCGTCGCGAACCTGCCCAGGTAGTTGAAGCCGATCTGCGGGGTCGGCAGCGCCGCCAGGGCCGGTGCGGTGGCCGGGTTGAGATGGCGCAGGAGGCCGAAGCCGAGCCCGTCGGCGGGTATCGCCCGCGCCTGCTCCTTGACCGACTTCAGCAGTGCTCCGGCCGCGGGGCCACCGGCGCCTGCTTCGTCCAGGTCGATACCGGCCGCGTCCAGGCGGACCGGGTGCGTGGTGGTGAACCAGCCGACCGTGCGCGACAGTTCGGCGCCCGCGAGCGGGTCCCTGCCGTGGCCCTCTACGTCGAGGAGTACGTGACCGCCCTCGCCGCGCCTCCAGTGCGTGACCGCGCCGGCGAGTGTCGAAAGAAGCACGTCGTGCACCCCGCAGTGGAACAGCGCGGGGGTACGGCCCGCCAGCGTGGCCGCGAGGTGCGTCGGCACGGTCCAGGAGCGGCGGCGCATGGTGGCCGCGGTGTCCAGGGCCGGATCGAGGTCCCGCTTGCCGAGCGGGGGTTCGGGTGCTCCGAGCAGCGCGGTCCAGTCCGCGAGCTCGGCGGTTCGGCTCTCGCTGGTGGACTGCTCGGCCAGGACGTCCGACCACTGTTTGAACGACGTCCCGACCGGGTCGAGCTCCGGCTCCCGACCGGCCGCCGACGCCTCGCACGCGGCCCGCAGATCCGGGACGAGGATGCGCCACGACAACCCGTCGACCACCAAGTGATGTACGGCGACGGCCAGTCGACCGGTCCGCTCCGGTCCGGCGTCCACCCAGACGGCCTGGAGCATCACACCCGCCGACGGATCGAGGCGCTTCGTGGCCTCACGGGCCGACTCCTCCGCAAGGCCGTCCAGGGAGTCGTCCGGCACGTCCGCCGCGTCGACGCGCGTGACCAAGTCCGCGGCATCGACGGAACCGCGCTGCCCTACGGACAGCTTGAGGCCGTCCCCGCCTTCCCCGCCGTTCGTGGCGCGGGCCCGCAGCATGTCGTGTGTGTCGAGAACGGCGGCCACACCCCTCACAAGGACGTCACGGCCGAGACCCGCCGGAGCGCCGACGATCGTCCACTGCGCGAACCGGCCCCGCAGACCCCGCTCGCCGAGCGCCCGCATCACTGGCGTCCCGGGCACGTTCCCGATGCCGGAATCCGACGTGGCCGTCTCAGCACCCACGTGCCCGGCCACGGCCGCGAGGCCCGCGGGTGTCTCGTGCTCGAAGACGTCCTGCGCCTTGAGGATCAGGTTCGCGCGGCGGGCGCGGGCCACCAGTTGCATCGACATGATCGAGTCGCCGCCGAGCTCGAAGAAGCTGTCGTCGGGCCCGACCCGCTCCAGGCCGAGGAGTTCGGCGATCAGCGTGCACAGGATCGCTTCGGTCTCCGTGCGCGGCGCGCGCTCGGTGACCTTACCGGCGAAGTCGGGGGCGGGCAGGGCGTCGCGGTCGACCTTGCCGTTGCGGGTCACCGGGAGGGTGTCCAGGGTGAGTACCGCCGTGGGGACCATGTACTCGGGCAGGGCCTTCGCCACGTGGGCGCGGATGGCTTCCGGGTCGGGCGACGTACCGTGCGTGACCACGTAGCCGACGAGGCGGCGTTCCGCCTGCCGGTCCTCGCGGGCGACGACGACCGCCTGGGCCACGGAGGGGTGGGCGGCCAGAGCCGCCTCGACCTCGCCAAGCTCCACCCGGTAGCCACGGATCTTGACCTGCGCGTCCGCACGGCCGACGAAGAGGAGCTCGCCGTCCTCGGACCACCGCACCAGGTCACCGGTGCGGTACATCCGCTCTCCCGGTACGTACGGGCAGGCCACGAACCGCTCGGCGGTCAGGCCCGCACGACTCCAGTAGCCCTGCGCCAACCCGGCGCCCGCGACATACAGTTCGCCGGTCACACCCGGTGCCACAGGGTGCAAGAACGCGTCCAGGACGAAGGTCCGTCGGTTGCTCATCGGGCGCCCGACGGGGAGTACGGGGCCAAGCGCGACGCCCGGCTCCAGGACATGCCAGGTCGCGCACAGGGTCACCTCGGTCGGCCCGTACATGTGCCGCACCGTGACGTCCGGGCAGGCCTCCCGCAGCCGGGCGACCGACGCGCGCGGAACGACGTCTCCGCCCGTCAGCACCTCACGCAGCCCGGTGAAGCACTCGGGTGTCTCCTCGGTGAGCGCCCGGAACGACCCGGCGGTCAGATGCACCGCCGTCACGCCACCCACCACGTGCTCACGCACCTGCTGAGCGTCCACCACACCCGCCCCGGCCATCACCACACGCCCACCGGCGGCCAGCGGAACCCACAACTCGTAAAGCGATACGTCAAAGGCGTGCGGAGCGTGCATCAACACGGCGTCCCCCACACCCACCTCCCAGCCCCGCTCCCCCACCAGCGCCGCCACACTCCCATGCGGCACCGCCACCCCCTTGGGCACACCCGTCGAACCCGACGTATACATCACATACGCCACATCCAGCGCCGCCACCGGCACAAACTGCCGCCCGCTCTCCCGACCGGCCAGCGCCGCCCGCACCAGAGGGTCGTCGATGACCACGACGTGGGCGGCAGCCCCCTCCGGCACCACGCCCCGGCTGCCCGACGTGCACACCACGGCCACCGGAGCCGCGTCCTCCACGACGAAGGCGACCCGCTCGACCGGCCATCCCACATCCACCGGCACATAGGCGGCGCCCGCTCGCCAGATCCCCAGGAGCAGCGTCGGCAGGTCCGGCGACCGCTCCATGACCACCGCGACACGGTCACCCCGCCGCACCCCTACGCCCGCCAAGTACTGGGCCCAGCGACCGGACTGTGCCCACAACTCCCCGTAGAGCAGCGCCCGTTCTCCCTCGACCGCCACCATGTCCGGCGCCGAGGCCACCCGCCGGGCGATCAGTTCAGGCACGGTTCCGTCGAAGGCCCGCACCCCTGTGGCGTTCCACTCCTCCACGACCGACACGCGATCCGCGGCGTCCAGCCCGTCCACCCGCGCCACAAGCACCGAGGGGTCCGCCACCAGTTGTTCAAGGACCCGGATGACCTGACGGGCCGTCCGGAGAGAGCTCTCCCGATCGATCAGATCGGGCCTGTAGGTCACGAGAACACGGAGCCGGTCGGCGGGGACGACTCCGACCGCGAGCGGGTAGTGGGTTCCGGCCAGGGTGCTCAGCTGGGTGATCGTGATCTCGTCGCCATCGGCCGGTCCGGGCAGGGTGGCCGAGTTCCGCGGGTAGTTCTCGAACATCAGCATGGTGTCGAAGGTCGCGCCGGGACCGGCGAGTTGCTGGATCTCCGACAGGCCCAGGTGCTGGTGGGCGATCAGCGCCGACTGGTGCTCCTGGAGCTCGGCGAGCATCTTCAGGACCGGCTGGCCGGCGTCGAGCCGCACGCGTACGGGCAGGGTGTTGATGAAGAGGCCGATCATCGACTCGGCGTCGGGCAGCTCCGGGGGGCGCCCTGCCACGGTGCCGCCGAACACGACGTCCGTGCGCCCGGCGAGGCGCGCGAGGACCAGCGCCCAGGCGCCCTGCACGACGGTGTTCACCGTAAGACCGTGCGTGCGGGCCAGCTCGGTCAGCGCACGGGTCTTCTCCGGGGAGAGCTCCGCCGAGCTGACCTCGGGCACGACAGGCGGTCGGCCCGGGTCCACGGGTGCCACCAGTGTCGGTTCGTCCGCGCCGGTCAGCTCCGCCTGCCAGGCGGTACGAGCGGCATCCTTGTCCTGCTGCTCCAGCCATGCCAGGTAATCGCGGTAGGAGGCGGTCGGCTTCAGGTGCGCCGCGTGATCGCTCGACGCGTCGCCGCTCGCCGCGTACAGCGCGGACACCTCATTGAGGATGACCGGCATCGACCAGCCGTCCACCAGGATGTGGTGGCTTGTGACGGCGAGACGGTGCCGGTTCTCGCCGAAGCGGATGAGCAGCAGGCGCAGCAGAGGTCCCCTCGTCAGATCGAAGCGCTCAGCCATCTCGCGTTCGGCCAGGCGCTCGGCCTCGGCGTGCGCGTCGGCGTCCGCGAGCTGCGACACATCGGCCTCGCGCCAGGGGAGTTCCACTCGCCGCGCGACGACCTGTACCGCCTGGCCCGACTCGGGCCGGTGGAAGCTGGCCCGCAGTGCCGCGTGCCGGGCGAGGAGGGCCTCCCAGGACGCGCGCAACCTGTCCACGTCCAGCGGCCCGTCCAGTGCCATGAGCCGCTGGCTCTGATAGACGTCCGGCCCTTCCTCGTCGAATGTGGCGTGGAACAGCATCCCCTCCTGCAACGGCGACAACGGCCATACGTCACCCAACTCGCCTGACGCTGACTCCAGTTCTGTGACGTTCTGCTGTGTGAGGTCGAGGAGAGGGAAGTCGGACGGGGTGTGTCCGCCTGCGCCGGGGTCGGTGGCGTGGACGGCCAGACCGCCGAGCACCTGCTCCCAGACGCGGCCGAGCTCTGCCGCCTCTGCGTCGTCGAGAAGCCCGGTGGGCCAGCTCAACGTGACGGTCAGCTCCGGCCCGTCAGGCGTGTCCTGTACGGCAGCGCTCGCTTCCAGGGTGTGCAAGGCCGGGGTTTCCGGGTCGATCGCGCCCCCGATGGCCTCGCTTCCGGACAGCTGCCAGGGAGCTGCCCCGCGGTTCGCCGTGTCCGTGGTGAAGCGGCCCAGGTAGTTGAAGCCGATCTGCGGGTGCGGCAAGGCCGCAAGCACCGGTGCGGTCTCGGGATGGAGATGACGCAGAAGCCCGAAACCGAGCCCGTCACCCGGTATCGCCCGAGCCTGCTCCTTGACCGACTTCAGCAGCGCCCCGGCCGCCGGACCACCCGCCACCACCTGGCTCACGTCGATGGCACCGACATCCAGCCTGACGGGGTGCGAGCTGGTGAACCAGCCCACCGTGCGCGACAGGTCCGCGCTGCCGAGCGACCCGCGCCCATGTCCCTCCACGTCCACCAACACCGAGGTAGCGGACTGACGCCGCCAGTGGGCGACCGCACCGGCCAGAGACGCGAGAAGCACCTCGTGCACACCGCAGTGAAAGACCGTCGGCGCCCTGCCCACCAGAGTGGCGGCGCGTTCCGCCGTCACGGTCCACGAACGGCGGCGCATGGTCGCCGCGGTGTCTTGACTCGGCTCCAACTCACGTACGCCTAAAGGTGGTTCGGCCTCACCGAGCAGCTCCGACCATTCCGCCAGTTCGGCCGTCCGCCCCTCGCCCCTCGCCTCTTCGACCAGCGCTTCGGCCCACTGCTTGAACGGTGTTCCCACCGGGTCCAGCTGCGGCTCCCGCCCTGCCGCCACCGACTCGCAGGCGGCTTTCAAGTCCGGCAGAAGAATCCGCCACGACACGCCGTCCACCACCAAGTGATGCACCACAAAGGCCAGTCGACCGATACGCCCCGGTCCCGCATCCACCCACACCACCTGGACCATCACGCCTGCGCCGGGGTCAAGCCTCCCCACCGCCTCGCGTGCAGCCCTCGCCGCAACGTCATCCAGCGAATCGGCGGGCGCGTCCTGAGCATCGACACGGACGACCAGAGCCTCGGCAGCCACCGAACCCCGTTGCCCAGCCGACAACTTGGGCTCGGACCCACCGTCCGTCACGCGCGCCCGCAGCATGTCGTGGGCATCGAGCAGGGCACCCACACCACCCACCAGCACATCCCGGCCGAGGCTTT
Organism: Streptomyces sp. NPDC031274; assembly: GCF_055570235.1. Taxonomy (NCBI): domain Bacteria; kingdom Bacillati; phylum Actinomycetota; class Actinomycetes; order Kitasatosporales; family Streptomycetaceae; genus Streptomyces; species Streptomyces sp. NPDC031274. The sequence continues at coordinate 149,340 of NZ_JBVIHP010000008.1, forward strand.
CCGGAGCGCCGACGATCATCCACTGCGCGAACCCGGCGCGCAGACCTCGCTCGCCCAGCTCCCGCATCACCGGTGTCCAGGGCACCTCGCCCACACCCGCGTCCCGCGAGGATTCGACGCTGTGTCCCCGCTGCCCGGTCTGTCCGGCGACAAGCGCGAGCCGCTCCGGGGTCTTCTCGTCGAAGACCTGCCGCGGCGTGAGGACCAGACCGGCGCGGCGTGCTCGCGCGACCAATTGCATCGACATGATCGAGTCGCCGCCGAGCTCGAAGAAGCTGTCCTCTGCGCCGACCCGCTCAAGACCGAGCAGTTCGGTGAACAGGCCGCACAGGATCGACTCGGCCTCCGTGCGCGGCGCGCGCCCGGTCGCCCTTGCCGCGAAGTCGGGGGCGGGCAGGGCCCTGTGGTCGACCTTGCCGTTGCGGGTGACGGGGAGTTCGTCCAGGGGGAGCACCGCGGTCGGCACCATGTAGTCGGGCAGCGTCCTGGCCACGTGCGCGCGGACCAGGGCAGGGTCCACGCCCTCTGGACTCCTGGGTACGACGTAGCCGACCAGACGGCGCTCGCCCGGACCGTCCTCGCGGGCGACCACCACCGCCTGCGCCACGGCGGGATGCGCGGCCAGCGCGGCCTCCACCTCGCCCAGCTCCACCCGGAAGCCGCGCACCTTGACCTGCGCGTCCGCGCGCCCGACGAAGAGCAGTTCGCCGGTGTCGGACCACCGCACCAGGTCACCGGTGCGATACATCCGCCCGCCCGGCACGAACGGGCAGGCCACAAAGCGTTCCGCCGTCAGTTCCGCCCGGCCCCAGTACCCCTGCGCCAGGCCCTCGCCCGCCACGTACAGCTCCCCGGTCACGCCCGAAGGCACGGGCTGGAGGAACGCGTCCAGGACGAAGACACGCCGGTTCTCCAAGGGGCGCCCGATGGGCAGTACCGACCCCACCGCGTCACGCGGACCCCAGACCCGCCAGGTCGCGCACAGGGTCACCTCGGTCGGCCCGTACAGATGCCGTACGACCACGTCGGGGCAGGCCTCACGCACCCGTGCCACCGACGCGACCGGGACCACGTCCCCGCCCGTCAGGACCTCGCGCAGCCCGGCGAAGCAGTCCGGCGACTCCCCTGCCAGAACACGGAACGAACCGGCGGTCAGATGCACCGAGGTGACCCCGTGCGCCGCGTGCTCCCGCACCTGCTCGGCGTCCACCGCACCCGGTCCCGCGACCACCACACGGGCACCCGCGGCCAGCGGGACCCACACCTCGAAGAGCGATACGTCGAAGGCGTGCGGAGCGTGCATGAGGACCGCGTCGTCCGGGCCGACCGACCAGCCACGCTCCCCCACCAGCGCGACGACACTGCCGTGCGACACCGCCACGCCCTTCGGCACCCCCGTGGAACCCGACGTGTACATCACGTACGCCACGTCGTCCGCGCCCACGAGCACAGGGGAGTCGCCGGCGGCGGGCGCGGCCAGCGCCTCCCGCACGCGCGGGTCATCGATCACGACCAGTTCGGCGCCGCCCTCCGGCACAGCGGCCCGGGTCTTCTCCGTGCACAGCACGACGACCGGAGCCGAGTCCTCAAGGACGAAGCCCACGCGCTCCAGCGGAGAGCCCGCGTCGACCGGCACATAGGCCGCGCCCGCCCGCCACACCCCAAGGAGCAGCGGAAGGAGATCGGCCGACCGCTCCATCACGACCGCCACGCGGTCTCCGCGTCGCACGCCCGCATCCGCCAAGCAGCGAGCCCAGCGACCGGACTCCGTCCACAACTCCGCGTACGACAGAGTCCGTTCACCCTCGACCGCCACCGCGCCGGGCGACGACTCCACACGCCCCGCTATCAGCTCCGGCACCAGGCCGCCCGGCAGCTCGCCCGACGTCCCGCCCCACCCCTCCACGACCAGGCCGCGCTCGGGCACCGCGAGCACCTCGACGCGTCCCACGAGGACCGCCGGATCCGCCACCAGTTGGTCGAGCACCCGCACCAGCCACGCGAACACCGACTCCGCGGTCTCCCGGTCGAAAAGGTCGGGCCGGTAGTCGAGCTTGCAGAGCATCCGTTCGCCGACGGGCGCCACCACCAGCGTGAACGGATAGTGCGCGGTCTCCTGACCAGCGGCGACGCGCACAGTGAAAGCGTCCTGCGCCGGGGGCCGTGCGGGCGGGACCGGGTAGTTCTCGTACACCACGAGCGTGTCGAAGACCGCGCCGCCCGATTCGGCGAGCCCTTGCACCTCGGGCAGGCCCAGGTGCTGATGCGCCATCAGCGACGACTGACGTTCCTGGAGTTCGGCCAGCATCCGCGCGACCGGCTGCTCGGCGTCGAGCCGGACGCGTACGGGGAGTGTGTTGATGAACAGGCCGACCATCGACTCGACGCCCGCCAGTTCCATGGGCCGCCCCGCCACGGTGGCGCCGAACACCACGTCCGTGCGTCCGGCTAGCCGCGCCAGGACCAGAGCCCACGCTCCCTGCACCACCGTGTTGACGGTCAGACCATGGCCTCGGGCGAACCGCGTCAGGCCCTCCGTCAGCTCCTCGGGGATCTCGTTGATCAGGCTCTCCGGGGGCATGGGCGACCGGCCCGAGTCCGCCGGTGCCACCAGCGTCGGCTCGTCCGTCCCCGCCAGTTCCGCCTGCCAGGCGGCCCGTGCCGCGTCCTTGTCCTGGCGCGACAGCCAGGCCAGGTACTCCCGGTAGGACGTGACGGGCGGCAGCCCGGAGGGGTCGCCGCCCGCCGCATAGGTGGCCGAGAGTTCGCCCATGAGCACCGGCATGGACCAGCCGTCCATCAGGACGTGGTGGCTCGTGACCACCAGGCGGTGCCGCTCCGCGCCGATCCGGATCAGCAGGAGTCGCAGCAGCGGCGCAGCAGTGAGGTCGAAGCGCTCGGCCCGCTCCCGGCCCGCGAGCCGGTCCGCCTCGGCCGACGCGTCCTCTTCCGCGAGCCCGGAGAGATCGGCCGCGCGCCACGGCAGCTCCACGTCCCGTGCGATGACCTGCACCGCCTCCCCCGTCTTGCGCCTGCGGAAGCTCGCCCGCAGTGCGGCGTGCCGGGCGAGGAGCGCCTGCCATGAGGCCCGCAGCCGGTCCGCGTCCAGAGGGCCGGTCAGTTCGAGCAGCCGCTGCCCTTGGTAGACGTCGGGACCCTCACTGTCGAAGGCGGCGTGGAAGAGCAGCCCTTCCTGCAGTGGCGACAGCGGCCACACGTCCTCGACAAGGGATCGGGTCATCGCTTCTCTCCTCAGAGCGAGTTGCTTCGAGCGGGCTCGGGGCCGGGGCGGGCCGGATGGGTCGGGCCGGATGGCTGATGACGGCTGGCGGCTGGCGGCTGGCGGCTGGCGGCTGGCGACTACGGGATGCCGTCGGCGAAACCGGCTTCGAGCTCGTCGACTTCGTCCTGCGCGAGGTCGAGCAGCGGGAAGTCGGAGGACGTGTGTCCGCCCGCCGTGGGATCGTCGGTGTGGGCGGCCAGACCGCCGAGCAGGTCGATCCAGAGCTGGCCGAGGCGTTCCGCCGCCGCCTCGGCCAACAGCGCGGCGGCCCAGCTCAGCGTGAGGGTCAGCCTGGGTCCACCGGCCGTGTCGACGATCACCGCGCCCGCCTCGACGGTGTGGAGGGCGGGCATGGCCGGGTCGAGCGAGCCGCCGATCGTGATGCTCGCCGTGTCCGCCGTGAAGCGGCCCAGGTAGTTGAAGCCGATCTGCGGGCGCGGCAGCGCCGCAAGCACCGGTGCGGTCTCGGGATTGAGATGACGCAGAAGCCCGAAACCGAGCCCGTCACCCGGAATCGCCCGCGCCTGCTCCTTGACCGACTTCAGCAACGCTCCGGCCGCCGGACCACCCGCCACCACCTGACGCACGTCGATGGCACCGACATCCAGCCTGACGGGGTGCGAGCTGGTGAACCAGCCCACCGTGCGCGACAAGTCCGTGCTGCCGACCGGCACCCGGCCATGTCCCTCCACGTCCACCAACACCGCGGACGCAGCACCCCGCCGCCATTGGGCGACCGCACCGGCCAGAGACGCGAGAAGCACCTCGTGCACACCGCAGTGAAAGACCGTCGGTGTCCGGCTCGTCAACGTCTCGGCTTGCCGGGTCGGCACGGTCCACGAACGATGGCGCACGGTCGCCGCGGTGTCGAGCTCGGGGTCCAACTCCCGCTCACCAAGGGAGGGTTCCCGCCGACCCAGCAGAGCGGACCACTCCGCGAGTTCGGCGACCCGCGTCTCCCCGGCGGCCTGCTCGACCAGCAGTCGCGACCAGTGCCTGAAGGTCGTGCCCACCGGGTCGAGCCGCGGCTCACGACCGGCCGCCGCCGCTTCGCACGCGGACTTCAGGTCCGGTACCAGGATGCGCCACGAGACGCCGTCGACCGCCAAGTGGTGGGCCACGAAGACCAGTCGGCCCACCCGCCCCGGACCGGCGTCCACCCAGACCACCTGAAGCATCACGCCCGCCGAGGGGTCGAGGCGCTCCACGGCCTCCTGTGCAGCCTCGTCCGCGATGTCGTCGAGGGTGCCGGCCACCGCATAGGTCGCGTTCACGCGGGTGACCAGAGCCCCGGCATCGACCGTCCCCTGCTCGCGGACGAGCAGCCGCGGCCCCGCCGCACTCCCTGCCACCACCGAGCGGAGCACGTCATGGGTGTCCACGACCGCGCTCAACGCGGCGACCAGGACCTGCCGGTCGAGCCTGGTGGGCGCGCTGACGATCGTCCACTGGGCGAACTTCGGGCGGACGGCGGCACGTTCGCCAAGCTCCCGCATCACGGGTGTCCAGGGCACCTCGCCCACACCCACGTCCGGCGGAGCCGACGTCTCGTCGGCGAGGCGGCCGACGGCAGCGAGCCCGGCGGGGGTCTCGTGCTCGAAGACGTCCTGCGCCTTGAAGAGCAGGTTCGCGCGGCGGGCGCGCGCGGCCAGCTGCATCGACATGATCGAGTCGCCGCCCAGCTCGAAGAAGCTGTCCTCGACGCCCACCCGCTCAAGACCGAGCACCTCGGCGAAGAGACGGCACAGCGTCTCCTCGGCCTCGGTCCGGGGCTCACGGCCGACGACGCGTTCCGCGAAGTCGGGCGCGGGCAGAGCCGCGCGGTCGACCTTGCCGTTGCGGGTCACCGGCAGAGCGTCAAGAACGAGCACGACGCTGGGCACCATGTAGTCGGGCAGCGCCTGAGCGACGTCGTCGCGTACGCGCTGCGGATCGAGCGCCTGGCCGTCCGGGACGGCGTAGCCGACGAGGCGGCGCTCGCCGGGGCCGTCCTCGCGGGCGACGACGACCGCCTGGGCCACGGCGGGGTGGGCGGCCAGAGCCGCCTCCACCTCGCCAAGCTCCACCCGGTAGCCACGGATCTTGACCTGCGCGTCCGCACGGCCGACGAAGAGCAGTTCGCCGTCCTGGGACCGGCGCACCAGGTCTCCGGTGCGGTACATCCGCTGCCCGGGCGCGTACGGGCAGGCCACGAACCGCTCAGCGGTCAGACCTTGGCCGTTCCAGTAGCCCTGCGCCAACCCGGCGCCCGCCACATACAGCTCACCGGCCACGCCCGGCGGAACGGCCTTGAGGAACGCGTCCAGAACGAAGGTCCGGCGTTGCGGCAGCGGGCTCCCGATCGGCAGTGCGGGGCCCATCTCGTCGCCCGGCTCCAGCACATGCCAGGTCGCGCACAAGGTCGTCTCCGTCGGCCCGTACATGTGCCGGACGGAAACATCCGGGCACGCCTCGCGCACACGAGCGACCGAGGCGGCCGGAACGACGTCCCCGCCGGTCAGCACCTCCCGCAGCCCCACAAGGCATTCCGGGGACTCCTCCGCAAGCACCCGGAACGACCCGGCGGTCAGATGCACCGCCGTCACGCCACCCACCACGTGCTCACGCACCTGCTGGGCATCCACCACACCCGCCCCGGCCATCACCACACGCCCACCGGCGGCCAGCGGAACCCACAACTCGTAAAGCGATACGTCAAAGGCGTGCGGAGCGTGCATCAGGACGGCGTCCCCCGGACCCACCTCCCAGCCCCGCTCCCCCACCAGCGCCGCCACACTCCCATGCGGCACCGCCACCCCCTTGGGCACACCCGTCGAACCCGACGTGTACATCACATACGCCACATCCAGCGCCGCCACCGGCCCGGCGAACCCGCCGCCGCCGTCAACAGCAGCCAGCGCCCCCACGACCCGCGGGTCATCCGCGATCAACACCCGCTCGACAACGCCCTCCGGCACCACACCCCGACTCGCCGGCGCGCACACCACCGCCACCGGAGCCGCGTCCCGCAGCACGAAGGCCACCCGCTCCATCGGCGAACCCACATCCACCGGCACATATGCGGCGCCCGCCCGCCACACGCCGAGGAGCACGGCCACCAGCTCCGGCGACCGCTCCATCACCACCGCGACACGGTCACCCCGTGTCACGCCGAGTGAGGTCAGATGCGCCGCCCAGCGCCCCGACCGATCCCACAACTCCCCGTACGACTGGTCCCGTTCACCCTGGAGGGCCACCGCACCCGGTGACGCCTCCACCCGCCTCGCGATCAGCTGCGGCACCGTCTCACCCGCCGCCGAAGTGGCCGCCTGTGCCCCGGACTCGGGCAGCGCGCCTGCGACACCGACGCGCCCGACCGCCACCGCCGGATCCACCACCATGCGTTCCAGCACGCCCGTGAGCAGCCCGGCCAGCGCCTCGCCCACCCCCTCGTCGACCATATCGGGCTGGTAGGTCACATCCACCCTCAGACGCTCGCCGGGGGCGACGCCGATCGACAGCGGATAGTGGGTCGCCTGGCGCGACTCGACCGTCGTCAAGGAGATCGTGTCGGGTGTGGGCGCGTCTCCGGGCGGCCGAGGGTAGTTCTCGTACACCAGGAGGCTGTCGAACCCCGCGCCGGGGCCGGCCAGTTGCTGGATCTCCGAGAGGCCCAGGTGCTGGTGGGCAAGGAGCGCGGACTGACGTTCCTGAAGCTCCCGGAGCAGGTCGAGCAGCGGCTGCGATCCGTCGAGCCGTACCCGTACCGGCAGTGTGTTGATGAAGAGACCGATCATGGAATCGGCGCCGGGCAGCTCCGGGGGGCGTCCGGCCACCGTCGCTCCGAAGACCACGTCCCCGCGTCCGGCGAGACGGGCGAGCACCAGTGCCCACGCGCCCTGCACCACGGTGTTCACCGTCAGGCCGTTGGCGCGGGCCAGAGCGGCGAGCGCCACGGTCGTCGTCTCGGTGAGGGAGGCGGAGCGTTTCTTCGGAGGCGTGTCGCCGCGTGCCGGGTTCGCGGGGCCCACGACCAGCGTCGGTTCCTCGGCTCCGGCCAGCTCCGCCTTCCAGGCGGCTCGCGCGGCCTCCTTGTCCTGGCGGGAGAGCCAGGCCAGGTACTCCCGGTAGGAGGTCACCGGCGTGAGTCCCGAGGCGTCGCCGCCTGCCGCGTAGATCGCGGAGAGTTCGTTCAGGAGGATCGGGGCCGACCAGCCGTCCATGAGGATGTGATGGCTGGTCATCACCAGGCTGTGCCGGTGCTCGCCGACGCGGATCAGGAGCAGACGCATCAGTGGCGCCGCCGCAGGATCGATCCTGTGTGCGCGTTCGCGTGCGGCCAGGCGTTCCGTCTCGGCCGTCGCTTCGGGCCCGGTGAGGTCCGTGACGTCGGCCTCGCTCCACGGCAGGACGACCTCGCGGGTGATGAGCTGCACGGCCTCGCCCGTCTTGCGCCGCTGGAAGCTCGCCCGCAGCGCCGCGTGCCGGGCGAGCAGCGCCTCCCAGGAGGCTCGGAAGCGGTCCGCGTCCAGGCGCCCTTCGACCGCCAGGATGTTCTGCACGGTGTAGACGTCGGGTCCCTGTCCGTTGAAGTCGGCGTGGAACAGGAGTCCTTCCTGCAGGGGCGACAGCGGCCAGACCTCCGCGAGCGCCGAACCCTTGGCCTGGGGCACCGGCCGGTGGGCGGCGGGTGTGTGTCCCCTGGCGGGGATGGGGGTCTTCACAGCGAACGCCCTCCTTCGAGCTCTGCCGCTATCGCTTCGAACTGCTCGACCTCGTCCTGGGCGAGCTCGATGAGGGGGAAGTCGGACGGGGTGTGGCCGCCCGCCGTCGGGTCCGTGGTGTGGGCGGCGAGGCCCGCGAGAAGTTCCAGCCAGCGGCGGCCGACGCGTTCCACGAACGCTTCGTCGACGACCGCGCTGTGCCAGCTCAGCGAGACGGTCAGCTCCGGCCCTTCGGCCGCGTCGCGGATGGTCGCACCGGCCTCAAGGGTGTGCGTGGCGGGCATGGCATCGGCGGTGGAGCTTCCTATCGCCTCTTCACCGGCCATCTGCCAGGGCTCCACGGCGCCTGTTCCGGTGACGGCGGGGAAGCGGCCCATGTAGTTGAAGCCGATCTGCGGGCGCGGCAGCGCGGCGAGCACCGGGCCCGTCTCGGGGTTCAGGTGCCGCAGCAGCCCGTATCCGAGTCCGTCGCCCGGCACCGCCCGCGCCTGTTCCTTGACCGCCTTCAGGAGCGAGCCGGTGTCCGGGGCACCGGCTGCCGTTTCCGCGGTGTCGATGCCGGACAGATCGATGCCGGACAGATCCAGGCGGATGGGATGGACGCTGGTGAACCAGCCGACGGTGCGCAGCAGATCCGCGTCGCCGACGGGCTTGCGTCCATGTCCCTCGACGTCGATGAGGACCGTTCCGTGCGTGCCTCGCCGCTCTTGGACGACCGCCCCGGCCAGCGTGGCGAGCAGCACCTCGTGCACGCCACAGTGGAAGAGCGCCGGTGTCGGTCCCGCGAGCGTGGCCGCCTGCCGGGCCGGCACCGTCCAGGACCGGTGGCGCATGCCTGCCGCCGTGTCCCGCGCCGGGTCGAGGGCCCGGTCGCCGAGGAGTGGTTCCGCCCGGCTGCCGAGGAGGGCGGTCCAGTCTTCGAGTTCCGCGACGCGATTCCTGCCGGTCGCCTCCTCGACGAGGAGCCGTGACCAGCGCCGGAAGGACGTTCCCACCGGGTCGAGCCCCGGCTCCTGCCCGGCGGCTGCCGCCTCGCACGCGGCGCGCAGGTCGGGGGCCAGGATCCGCCACGAGACGCCGTCAACCGCCAAGTGGTGCACCACCAGGACGAGTCGGCCGACTCGCTCCGGGCCCGCGTCAAGCCACACCACCTGGACCATCACTCCGGTGAAGGGGTCGAGCCGCAGGACCGCGTCCCGCGCGGCGCGGCCCGCGAGCGCGTCCAGATCGTCCGTCGGTACGTTCGCCGCGTCGACCCGGGTGATCAGGCGGGCGGCGTCCACGGATCCGCGTTCGCCCGCCACCAGGCGCGGCCCGGTGTCGCCGTCCGCCACGGCCCGCGCGCGCAGCATGTCGTGGGTGTCGAGTACGGCGCCCACACCGGCCGTGAGGACTTCGCCGCCGAGGCCCGCGGGAGTGCCCATCACCACCCACTGGGTGAAACCGCCGCCGAGGGCCTGCTCGCCCAGGGCCCGCATCACGGGCGTCCAGGCCACCTCGCCCTCGCCGACGTCGGGTTCCGACCGGTGCCCGGCGCCGAGCCTGACGACCCGTGCGAGGCCCTCCGGTGATCCGTGCTCGAAGACGTCCTGGGCGCTGAAGAAGGCCCCTGCCCTGCGGGCGCGGCTCACCAGTTGCATCGAGCTGATCGAGTCCCCGCCGAGCCGGAAGAAATTGTCGTCGGCGCCGACCCGCTCAAGGCCGAGGACCTCGGCGAACAGGACACAGAGGATCTTCTCCGCCTCGCTCTCCGGCGCCCGGCCCACCGCGTGGTCGGCGAAGTCGGGAGCGGGCAGCGCGGGGACGTCGACCTTGCCGTTCGGGGTGACCGGCAGTGCGTCGAGGCCGATCACGGCCGCGGGCACCATGTAGTCGGGCAGAGACTTCACGGCGTACTCGCGTACCGACGGCCCGTCCACGGTCCGCGTGTCGGTCCGGGCGTCGGCCCCCACCACGTACCCGACCAGGCGGCGCTCCCCTTTCCTGTCCTGCTTGAGGATCACCACGGCCCGGTCGACGGCGGGATGCCCGGTGAGGGCCGCCTCGATCTCGCCGAGCTCCACGCGGAACCCGCGCACCTTCACCTGGGCGTCGGCCCGACCGGCGTAGACGAGATCGCCGGTGCCGGTCCTGCGCACCAGGTCCCCGGTCCGGTACATCCGCTCGCCGTGCTCGAACGGGCTGGCCACGAAACGCCGCGCCGTCAGCCTCGTCCGGCGCAGGTAGCCGCGCGCCAGGCCCGCGCCCGCCACATACAGCTCGCCCACCGTGCCCGCGGGCACCGGATGCAGGAACGCGTCAAGGACGTGGGCGGAGGTGTGGGCGACCGGGCGGCCGATCGACGGCTCGTCGTGCGCGCCGAGCGGGCGGCTCACCGTCGAGGCGACCGTCGCCTCGGTGACTCCGTACTCGCTGTAGATCTCGCGGTTCGCCGACCACTGACGGCGCAGTTCGTCGGAGACGGGTTCGCCGCCGATGACCAGGACGCGCAGTGCGGGCAGTTCCTCCGGGGGCAGCTGCGCCAGGAGGGTCGGTGTCATCGCGACGTGCGTCACCCGCTCCGCGCGCAGCAGGTGGACCAGTTCCTCGCCGGTCGCGTGCCGTCGCGCGGGCGGCGCGAGAACCAGTCGGCCGCCCGCGCAGAGCACCGGCCAGATGTCCGACATGGAGACGTCGAAACTCGGCGAGACGAGTTGGAGCACCGCGCTGTCCGCGTCGATCCGGTAGCGCTCGACGCGGTCGTCGACGAGGTTGCGCAGGCCTCGGTGGGGAACGACCGCGCCCTTGGGGGTGCCGGTCGAACCGGATGTGTAGATGATGTACGCCGCATTGGACGCGGTCAGCGGTGTGTGCCGCTCCGTGTCCTTCATGCAGCCGTCCGGGTACTCGGCCATGGTTCGGGAGGTCAACGGGTCGTCCAGTACGACCAGTTGGCCGGTGAACTCAGCCGGTACCGCGTCGCGGCTCTCCCGCACGCAGATCAGGACCGATGGGGCCACGTCGGCGAGGAGCACGCGCAGTCGCGCCGACGGAAGTCCCGGGTCCAGGGGGACGTAGACGCCGCCCGCCGTCGAGACCGCGAGGAGGGCGGTCACCAGTTCCGTCGAGCGGTCCACCATGACAGCCACCCGTGTCTCCGGCCTCACCCCCCTGTCCGTCAAGTACCGGGCGAGGCCGCTTGCTCGGGCGGCCAGTTCGCCGTACGTCAGGACACGCCGGCCGTCCACCACCGCCACCGCGTCGGGCGTGGCCGCGGCCTGTTCGGCGAAGAGGTCCGGTGCCGTCATCTCGGGCACGGGCAGCGCCGACGCGTTCCGTTCCGGCGCCGCGAGCGCGCGTTCAGCGGCCGGAAGGATGTCGAGCCGCCCCACGGGCGCCGACGGGTCAGCCACCATCTGCTCAAGCACGCGGATCAGCGAGGAGATCACAGCCTGGGCCCGTGCGCGTCCCACCACGTCCGGGCGGTGCACGAGCAGCCCGCGCAGCCGGACGTCGGGGACAACGATCAGCGCCATCGGGTAGTGCCCCCTGTCCTCGGGCTCCCCGACGGGGCGGATGGCCAGGTGGGCTTCGGCGCGCGGCCCCTCGGGTGTCCGCGGGAGGTTCTCGAACACCACGAGGGTGTCGAACGCCGCACCGGGACCTGCCAGTTGGCGGATCTCGCGGAGGCCCAGGTGCTGCCCGGCCATCATCCCGATCTGCCGCTCCCGCAGGTCCGCGAGCATCCCGGCGACCGACTGATCCGCCGCCAGACTCACCCGCACGGGAACGGTGTTGATGAACAGGCCGACCGCCGACTCCACCCCCGGCAGGTCCGCGGGCCTGCCCGCCACGGGAGTGCCGAACACGACGTCCGTGCGCCCCACGAGCCGGGCGAGGATCTGAGCCCACGCTCCCTGCACGACGGTGTTGACGGTCACTCCTTGGGAGCGGGCCAACTCCACCACATCGCGGGTGAGTTCCTCGGTCAGTTCGAACGGCACCGGCTCCGGAACGACCTGCGCCCCGGTCAGCTCCTCGGGCACCACCAGCGTCGGCTCGTCCGCACCGGCGAACTCCGCGCGCCATGCCTCACGCGCCGCTTCCTTGTCCTGTCGGTCGAGCCAGGCCAGGTACGTCCGGTACGACGTCGTCGTGGGCAGCGTCCGGCCATCACCGCCCGCCGCGTACACCTCGGACAGTTCCCCGAAGACGACGTCGGTGGACCAGCCGTCCACCAGGGAGTGGTGGACGGTGATGATCTGGCGATGGCGCTCGGCACCGAGGCGTACCAGCAACAGCCGCAGCAGCGGTGGCGACCCGAGATCGAACCTCTCGGCCCGCTCGGCCCGGGCGAGGCGCGCCATTTCGGCGGGCACCTCGCCCTCCGGCAGCTCCGAAAGGTCCGCCTCGCGCCAGGGCAACTCCGCCCCGGCCGTGACGACTTGCACCGTCCGTCCGGAGTCGCGCTGATGGAAGCTCGCGCGCAGCACGGCGTGTCGGGCCAGCAGCGTCTTCCACGACGTCCGCAGGCGGTCGGCGTCAAGGGGGCCGTCCAGTGCGAGCGTCCGCTGGCTCGCGTACACGTCGGGGCCGTCGTCCCCGTCGTCCCCGTCGTCCCCGCCGTCCCCGCCGTCCCCGCCGTCCTGGAAGGTGGCGTGGAAGAGGATCCCTTCCTGCAGCGGCGACAGCGGCCACACGTCCACCATGCCGGGCACCGCGGCCCGCAGCCGGTCGGCCTCGTCCTGCCGGAGGTCGGCCATGAGCGAACCGGCGAAGGCGTCGCGCACGGCGGGTTCCTGGTGTTCCCCGGATCGCGCGATCGCGGCAAGGGCCGCCGGTGTCGCGTACTCGAAGACGTCCTCCGCCTTGAAGAACAGCTTCGCGCGGCGGGCGCGTGCGGCCAGTTGCATCGACATGATCGAGTCGCCGCCCAGCTCGAAGAAGCTGTCCTCGACGCCGACGCGCTCCAGACCGAGCAGCCCCGCCATCAGCGCACACAGGATCGCCTCGACCTCGGTGCGGGGCGCGCGTCCGGTGACCATCCCGGCGAAGTCGGGAGCGGGCAGGGCGTCGCGGTCGACCTTGCCGTTGCGGGTCACGGGGAGAGCGGGGAGGGGCAGTACCGCGGTGGGGACCATGTAGTCGGGCAGGGTCCTGGCGACGCCGTCGCGGACGAGTCGGGGGTCGAGACCGTCCGGCTCCTCGGGGACGACGTACCCGACCAGGCGGCGCTCGCCCTGTCGGTCCTCGCGGGCGACGACGACCGCCTGGGCCACGGCGGGGTGGGCGGCCAGAGCCGCCTCCACCTCGCCAAGCTCCACGCGGAAGCCGCGCACTTTGACCTGGTCGTCCGCGCGGCCGACGAAGAGGAGGTCACCGGCGTCGGTCTCGCGCACCAGGTCGCCGGTGCGGTACATCCGCTCGCCCGGTGCGTACGGGCAGGCCACGAAGCGTTCGGCGGTCTGTCCCGGCCGGTTCCAGTAACCCCGGGCCAGGCTCGATCCCGCCACGTACAGCTCCCCGACCGTGTCGGCGGGCAGCCGCCGGAGAGCCGCGTCCAGGACGAAGGTCCGCCTGTGGGACAGGGGGCGGCCGATCGGGAGTACGGAACCCTGATCGTCGCCCGGCCTCAGCACGTGCCAGGTCGCGCACAGGGTCGTCTCGGTCGGCCCGTACAGATGCCGGACCGTCACGTCAGGGCAGGCCTCGCGCACCCTGGCCACCGCACCGGGCGGCACGACGTCCCCGCCGGTGAGCACCTCACGCAATCCGGTGAAGCAGTCCGGCGACTCTTCGGCGAGCACGCGGAACGACCCCGCGGTCACATGCACGGCGCTCACCCCGCCCCGCACCTGCTCGCGCACCCGCCGGCCGTCCACCACGCCCGGCTCGGCGATCACCACGCGGGCTCCCGCGGCGAGCGGCACCCACACCTCGAAGAGCGTGACGTCGAAGGCGTGCGGGGCGTGCATCAGGACCGCGTCGCCCTGGCCGACCGGCCATCCGTCCTCGCCCACCAGTGCCGCCACGCTCGCGTGCGGCACCGCGACGCCTTTCGGTACCCCGGTCGAACCCGACGTGTACATCACGTACGCCACGTCCTGTCCGCCGACCGGTGCGTGGACGTCCGCGCCGTCGCAGGCGGCGACCGCCGCCCGCACCCGCGGGTCGTCGACCACCTGCACGGCGGCGCTCCGCGGCACCACACCCTGGCTCCGCGCGGTGCACAGCACCATGGCTGGAGCCGAGTCCTCGATGACGAAGGCGATGCGCTCCGCCGGGGAGCCCGCGTCGACGGGGACGTAGGCGGCGCCCGCCCGCCATATGCCCAGGAGCAGCGCCACCAGGTCCGGCGACCGCTCCATCACCACCGCGACGCGCTCACCCCGGCCCACGCCCAGCGCGGCCAGGTAGGCCGCCCACTGCCCGGACTCCGCCCACAACTCCCCGTACGACAGGGCCCGTTCGCCCTCGACCGCCACCGCACCGGGCGTTGACTCCACCCGCGCGGCGATCAGCTCCGCCACCACCGACGACTCCACTACTTCCCCCTTCAGGCAGGCGCTCAGCGCTCGTCCGGTTCGCCACCGAGGCGCAGGATGTGCTCCCCGCCGACTCCTGGCGGCGGACCGCCGCCGCCGAGCACGGGTCCGCTCCCGCCCAGGACGGGGCCGCCCCCGAGGACCGGTCCCCGCAGTGCCGGCTCCTTGTGGCCGTTCGGGCCCGCTCCGTTGGTGCCCGGGCGGTTGAACTGCGTGTGGTAGAGCTCGGCGTAGAGACCTCCTGCCGCGAGGAGTTCCTCGTGCGTCCCGCTCTCGCGGACCTCGCCCTCGTCGATGACGAGGATCTGGTCCGCCTCGCGGATGGTGGACAGACGGTGCGCGATGACCAGCGAGGTCCTGTCCCGTAGCGCGGTGGTCAGCGCCAGTTGGATGGCCGCCTCGGACTCGGAGTCCAGGTGCGCGGTGGCCTCGTCGAGCACGACGACGGAAGGCGCCTTGAGGAGCAGCCTGGCGAGGGCGAGGCGTTGTTTCTCGCCGCCGGAGAGGCGGTGGCCGCGGTCGCCGACCACGGTGTCGAGGCCGCTCGGCAGTGAGCGGATCAGGTCCCCGATCTGGGCCGCGTCGCAGGCTCGGAGCAGATCGCGCTGCGTGGCGTCGGGGCGTGCGTAGGACAGGTTGACGCGGATCGTGTCGTGGTAGAAGTGCGCGTCCTGGCTGACCACGCCGACGACGTCGCGCAGCGAGTCGAGGCTGACGTCGCGCAGGTCGTGGCCGTCGATGCGGACGCTTCCCGACGTCGGGTCGTAGAGACGGGACACGAGATGGGTGGTGGTGGTCTTGCCGCCGCCCGACGGGCCGACGAGGGCGGTGAGTTTGCCGGCCGGCACCCGGAAGGTCATCCCGTGGAGCACCTCCGCCGTCTCCTTGGCCCGTTCGACCGCGGACAGGGCGTTGGACTCCAGGGAGGCGAGGGACACCTCGCTGGCGCGCGGATAACGGAAGGACACCTGGTCGAACTCGATCGCCGGCGCGGGGCCGCCGCCCGGCGCGGGGAGAGCGACCGGGTCCGGCTTCTCCTCGATGAGGGGTTTGAGGTCGAGGACCTCGAAGATCCGGTCGAAGCTGACGATCGCGGTCAGCGCGTTGGACTGCAGGGCGGACAGTTGCGTGATCGGCCCGTAGAGCCGGCCGAGCAGCGCGGCCAGGGCCACCAGCGTGCCGATGCGGAACACGTCGTCGAGCACCAGGCGGCCGCCGACGCCGTAGACGAGGGCGGTCGTCAGTGACGCGAGGAGCGCCATGAAGATGAAGGAGAGCCTGCTGTACACCGTCCAGACGACGCCGATCTGGCGCACGTCGCCCGCTCGGGCCTCGAACGCGGCGGCCTCCTCGCGCGGGCGCCCGAAGAGCTTGGCGAGCATCGCGCCGCCCACGTTGAACCGCTCGTTGATGATGCCGCCCAGCTCGCCGTTCGCCTGCATCTGCGCCCTGGAGTAGTGCTGCAGGCGCCGCCCCACATAGATGCCGGGCGCGATGAACAGCGGCAGCATGACGATGGCGATCAGACTGATGAGCCAGGACAGATAGAACATCTCGGTGAGTACGAGCAGGACGGTCAGCACGCTGGTCGCGGAGACCAGCATCGTGGTGAGTGCCTGCTGGGCCAGCATGACGTCGCCGTTGAGGCGGCTGGCGAGCAGCCCCGTCTGCGTCCGGGTGAAGAACGCCATCGGTTGCCGCTGCACGTGCTTGAAGGCCTCCACCCGCAGATCGCGGCTGACTCCCTGCCCGATACGCCCCGAGAAGTAGCTCTGCACGAGCTGCGCCACCGCGTCGACGAGGGCGAGTCCGGCAACGACGAGGGCCACGGTCGTGATGACTCCCGCATCGTCCTTGAGTATTCCGTCGTCGATGATCTTTTTCAGCAACAAGGGGGTCGACACGACGACGACGGAATCCACCACGGTAGTCAGCAGCAGAAAGAAGAACGCGGTTTTGTGCGGCTTCATGTAGGACATCGCGCGGCGCACTGACCCCGGCCGGAGCGATTGCTTCTGGGCCCCGGATTGCGGCCCTCCGACGGTAGGCCCACCAGGCCCTTGGGTGATCAACACTCGACGGAATCCTCCTGCCTCGGCATTACAGAACAGGGCTCGCTGATATGGCGTGCAATTCACTCACCCGCAGGACGATACCTTTCTGCATTCCAGCCATCCAGGCCCGGAATTTGGCACGGCAATGCACCCGAGCAGAAATAACAACACGCGTGATTGCGCAGGGCGAACCGGCCCAGCAGAGAGAAGTGGCTGAGCAGGTAGAAGCGGTGGAGCAGGGCAGTGCTCACCTGGAGATGTCGACGGTCGTGGACATTCCGATGATTTACGAGACCCGGCGTCCAACCGGGCAATCTGCCCACTTGGACGCCCACGACGCCCTACGCCGTCTCGGCGACCTTGCGCTGGACGCGGACCGCGACCTCCGCCCACATGTCGGCGCACTCGTTGGCCAGGTGGGCCACGATCCGGCCGCAGTGCGGCGGCGTCTTGTCGATGATCTCGTCCCATTCCTCCGCGCTGATCGAGTGGAAGTTCAGCAGCCGCAGCAAGGTGCGGCCGGTCTCGCTGAAGCGCAGCGCCGGGTCCGCGTTGAGGCGTTTGATGACCGCGGCACGGTCCTGGACCGCGTCACGGACCGGTACGACGGTGGGTCCCGTGCCGCTCCTCGGGGCGCTCGTGAGGCCTTCGCCGCTGCCCCGTTTCCCGCGCTGCGGCAGCGGGTCCTCCCCGCGCATCATCCGGTTGCGTACGTCGCGGACCGTCTCCGGGGAGATGGACGCGACCCGCGCGACCTGACGCAGGGACAACTGGGGGTTCTGCGCGATGAGTTCGCTCGCCACCCTGCGCCCCTCGGCGCCGTTGACCGGGCGCACCCGCCCGTCGTGGCCGATCCTGCTCGCTTCGCCGGCCTGCTCGGCCGGGGCCTGTCTGCGGATCTCCGCGACGGTGCCCGGCGCGATGCCGCTCACCGAGGCGATCATCCGGTCCGACCACTGCGGGTGCGAGGCGATGATGCGCCCTGCGGCACGCTTGCGATCCGCCGTGGTCAGCGGCAGACCGTGCGTGACGTTGGACTCGACGGCCAGGACGAAGGCGTCGGCCGTACCCCCCTCGAAGAACTTCACCGCGATCTTGCGTTGCCCCCGCAACTCGGCGGCCCGCAAGCGGTGCAGTCCGTCGATGACGCGCATGGTCGAGCGGTGCACCGTGATGGGCGGCAGCGGACTCTGCACCACTGCCAACGCTTCCACGTGTTCCTGGTCTATTCCGGAGATGCGCGGTGAGTCGGCCGTCGACAGCGAACTGATCTCGATTTCGACGACCATAAGATGGTCTAACTGCTCATGCCCGAGTATTGCCAACTCAAATCCCCCTAGCGATCTGATTCCACCCGTGCGCGCATGACCACCCGCCGGTCAGAATCGGCGCGGCATACGGGAGAGACCGACCATGAAGGGAAAATTGACGCACACCCGGAATGCCGGTGCCCCCGGTGTCCGGGTGACGAACGAGGTGCATGGAAATACATCACCGCCACCGCGGTGATGAGCCCGATCCGCACACCCCTCGTCGATTCGCGGAACTACACCCGCACTCGACGCTGCTTCCCCTCCGTTGGGATTTTTCTCCGGTCCTGAACAAGAGCGGAATCCCACTGGTCGAACCACGCTCACCCTAACAACGCGCTTACAGGCCTGGTACCCCTCACTAGCAGTATTGATCTAGAGCTGGAAACCCCTATTCACCCCTATCGGGCGCCCAGTGCGGCCCCGGCTCGTGCCGGAGGCTGCGTCAGCGTGCGGCCCATCAGCGGCGACAGGACCGTGGCGATGTTCGCGAGCTCGCCGATCTCCGCCCGGGACACGGCCTGATCGCCGTCGCAGAGCGCCGTACCGGGGTCGGGATGTACGTCGATGATGACGCCGTCCGCGCCGACGGCGACGGCGGCACGGGTGAGGGGGACCACGAGGTCGCGGCGGCCGCCCGAGTGCGAGGGGTCCACGATCACCGGCAGGTGGGAGAGACGCTGGGCCACCGGAACCGCGCTGATGTCCAGGGTGTTGCGGGTGGCGGTCTCGAACGTACGGATGCCGCGCTCGCAGAGCACGATGTCGAGGTTGCCCCGCTGCGCGATGTACTCCGCCGCCATCAGCCACTCCTCGATCGTCGCGCCGAAGCCACGCTTGAGCAGCACGGGCCGCCCGGCCGCGCCGACCGCCTGAAGGAGCGCGAAGTTGTGCATGTTGCGGGTGCCGATCTGCAGCATGTCCGCGTAGGGGGCGACCAGTTCGACGCCGGCCGGGTCGATGACCTCGGTGACCACCGGGAGCCCCGTCTCGTCCCTGACGTCGGCGAGGATCCGCAGCCCCCTCTCGCCGAGGCCCTGGTAGGCGTACGGGGACGTGCGCGGTTTGAAGGCCCCGCCGCGCAGCAGCGAGGCCCCGGCCGCCTTGGCCAAGTGCGCTGCCGCCAGCGCCTGTTCGGGGCTCTCCACCGCGCACGGCCCCGCGATCACGGTCAGGGTGTCAGGCCCGATGGGTACGCCTCCCACCCTGACCACGGACCGGTCGGGGTGGTGCTCCCTGCTGACCAGCTTGTACGGCACCGAGATCCGCACGACGTCGAGGACACCGCGCCGGTTGGACAGATTGAGGGAGTCAAAGGCGTCCACGTCTCCCACGAGACCGACGATGGTGCGCGTCACGCCGCGGCTGACGAAGGCGTCACCGCCCGCCGCTCGCACCAGTTCGACGACCGCGTCCACGTCCTGCTGTGTGGCCTCGGGGGCCATCACGACCACCATGTCGGTTCCTCCCGTTGTCTGGTACGGCTTCGCCGTGTCCGGTGGCGCCTGCGGACGGGGGGATCCGTCAAGCGCCGTGACAACGCTAAGAGTTCGCGGCCGGACCCTCAACGGATTGCCGGGTCATCGTCCAACTGCGCAATGTCCCGGCCGCGTTGGAGCGGGACCGTCCGCGGCGGGAAGGAGACCTCGATCACGAGTCCGCCACCGGGGCGGGCGTGTGCGCTGATCACGGCGTCGTGAGCGGTGGCGATGGCGCGGACGATGGAGAGGCCGAGCCCGTGATGGCCGTCGCCCGCGGTGCGGCCGAGCCGCTGGAACGGTTCGAAGAGCTGCTCCACCTGGTCGGGCGGCACCTCGGGCCCGGTGTTGGCCACGGCGACGACCGCCCGCCCGGCATCGGTGCGCGTGGTGATCTCCACCCGCCCGCCGGGGGTGTTGTAGCCCATCGCGTTGTCCACCAGATTGGCCACGAGGCGTTGGACGAGCGCCGTGTCACCCGACGCTTCGGCGGGCCCGATGGTCGTCTCGATGCGCACGCTCCGTCGCCCCGCCTCCGGGCGCGAGGCCTCCACGACCTCCTCGGCGACGGCCGCGAGGTCGAGCGGTTCGCGGTGGTCGAGGCCGCGCTCGCTGCTGGACAGGGTGAGCAGCGACTCCAGGAGGCGGGCCTGCTGCTCGCTGATCGCAAGGAGCCGTTCGAAGTTCGACCGGAACGATTCACGGGTGGCGTCGCGGTCGATGAGGGACTCCTCGAGGAGCGCGTGCTCCAGGGTGAGCGGCGTACGCAGCTCGTGCGCGGCGTTGGCGACGAAGCGTTTGTGGGAGTCGAGAGCCGTCTCCAGGCGGCCGAGGAGTCCGTCGACGGTGTCGGCGAGGTCCTTCAGCTCGTCGGCCGGACCGACGACGGCAAGCCGCTCGTGCACGTTGCGGGCCGAGATGCGCTGGATGCTGCCCGTCATCGTGCGCAGGGGACGCAGGACGCGCCCGGCGACCAGCCAGCCGAGGACGATCGCGATCACGGCCATGATCGCCAGCGCGATGCCCGACTGGACAAGGAGGTGGTCCATCTCGATCTCGTGCTGCCGCAGCGCCTGGTCGCGCAGTTGCTGCGTGATGTCGTTCAGCTGGACGGAGGAGTTGGCCTCGGGATAGCCGAGGTAGAGCCGCCCGTCCGCGCCCGGCGAGAGCACGGGTTGGCCGCCCCGGTTCTTGACGAGGACGAGGTTGGCAGGGGTGCGGGCGACGAGCAGATTGGTGATGGCGAGCAGCACCACGCCCGAGGCGACGAACAGCACCCCGTACAGGAGGGTCAGGCGGACGCGGACGCGCCGTGGCAGCAGTCGGCGGACCAGTCCCTGTGACACGGTGACGAGCGAGCGCAGGCGCATGGGCATCTCAAATCCGGTAGCCGCCCCGGGGAACGGTCTCGATCACGGGCGGGTCGCCGAGCTTCGGGCGCAGACGGTTGATGGTCGCCTTGACCGTCGTGGTGAACGGATCGGCCGCCTCGTCCCACACCCGCTCGAGGAGTTCCTCCGCCGGTACCACTCGGCCCTGGGCGGCTAGCAGGTACTCGAGTACCGCGAATTCCTTGGGTGTCAGCGCGAGGCGCACTCCGGCACGCGACGCGATCCGCTGGGCCGGGTCGAGCCGCAGGTCGCCCTGTTCGAGGATCGGCGGCAGCGCGGGCTGCGAGCGCCGGGCGAGCGCGCGGATGCGGGCGACGAGTTCGGCGTACGCGAAGGGCTTGGGGAGGTAGTCGTCCGCTCCGAGGCTGAAGCCCTCCACCCGGTGGGCGATCGTGCCGGACGCGGTGAGCATCAGGACCCGGGCGTGCATCGGCTGGGTGGCGAGCGCGCTGCACACCTGGTCGCCGTGGACTCCGGGGAGGTCCCGGTCGAGTACGACCACGTCGTACTCGACAACCATTGTGCGCTCCAGTGCGTCCGACCCGTCGTACACGACGTCGACCGCCATCCCTTCGCGGCGCAGCACGCGCGCCACCGAATGTGCGAGCTCGGCGTGATCCTCGACCACCAGTACCCTCATCGCCCACCCCTCGTCCGGCACGTCACGAACGGAGGGGAGGAGGGGCGGACAACGCCGCCGCGGCAGAGGCTGATCATGCGGCACCACGTTGCCCGATCCCACGTCACACACCGGTCACAGCTCCGGCGACGGCCCCCCGCCAACGTGCTCTCGTGTTCGACCTTCCGCTGACGAAAGCCTACCGCCGCGGTGGCGGATCCTCCGGTCACAGATTCGCGGACCGCAGTGTGACCGCCCGCCGCGTAGAAACGGAAGCACGTTCGCAACGCCCGTACCTGGAACGCCCGTACCTGGTCGGAGAGAGGAGATGCAGGCCGTGGTCACCAACCCGCACGGCGACCCGCATCTCCCGCATCCTCTACACGACGCGAAGACGGTCGCAGGCCCCACCGTCCTTCCGCCCCTCGCGGTGCCCCTCCCGGCGCCCCTCCCGCCTGCCGGGCACCGCGACGGGTACGGGAACGGGGCTGAGTTTCGCCGCCAGGTCAGCCCGGCGTTGGACGGCGAGCTTGCGGTAGGCGCGCGTGAGGTGCTGCTCGACGGTACTGATCGTGATGAACAGCTTGTCGGCGATCTGCCGGTTGGTGTGGCCGCGGGCCGCGAGCGTCGCCACGCGCAGCTCGGCGTCGCTGAGCTCGTCGGCCTTGCGGCGGGCGCCGGACGGCCATGGCTCGGCGGCGGTGAGGGAGTTCCCGGTGTCGGCCACCGACGACACCCTGGGGACGGGAACCCCGCACTCCCGTCCCAACTGCTGTGCCTTGCGGGCCAGTGCCCGTGCCTGACCGCTGTTGCCGAGCTCTCGATGGGCGCGGGCCAGCTCGTCCGTCGCGCGCGCCAGCTCCACGCGGTGGCCGCGCTCCCGCAGGATGTCGATGGCTTCGCCGAGGAGCGGCAGCCTGCGCCCCGGGCGGAGCGCGCTCGCGAGGACCCGCAGCGAGACGCCTCGCGTCCACGCCTCCGGTCCGGGCTTGCCGCCGGACAGGACCAGTTGCTCCTGCGCGAGAGTCCGGGCCCGGTCCTCGTCACCGAGCAGCAGGTGGGCCTCGGCCGCGTCGGTCCGCCACGGGACGAGGGCGGGCAGGTCGAACTCCCAGCGGGCCATGAGGTCGCCGCAGGTGTGGAAGTCGTCGAGCGCGGCATAGGGGCGTCCGGCGGCGAGGTAGTAGTGACCGCGCGCCCGGAGGTAGAGCAGTCCGTCGGGGGTGTGGAACGCCGTCTCCGGTATCGGGACGCCCAGTTGGGCCGCGGCCTCGTCGAGCCGTCCCATGGCGGTCTTGGCGTAGACCGAGGTGGCGATCGGCGAGGCGATGGCCACGCCCCAGCCCTCGGGGGGTACGAGCGTGACCGCCAGGTCGGCCGACTCCGCCGCGGCGGCGAGCCCGCCCAGCCTGAGTTCGATGCGCGCCTTGGCCGCGGCGAGCAGGGCCTGCCACATGGGTGCGCGACGCTCGGCGGCTTCCTCGCACAGGGTCTCGCACCAGAAGGCCGCCGTGTCCAGACGGTCCGCGAGGACAAGGGAGTTGAGGGCGACCATGAGCGCCGTCAGCGTGCCGTCGTCGAGGCGGGTGCTCTGCAGGATCTGCTCCGCCCGGACCACCACGTCGTCGCCCGCGCCGTCGAGAACCGACTTCATCAGGGTCGCCGCACGCTGATGGGGACTGCGCGCCGGAGTCCGCGCGCGCCGCTCGGTTTCGCCGTGGCGGGCACGGGCGCGCGCGGAGCCGGGGAGTCCCGGATATTCGTACGCCATCCAGGACCGGACGGAGTCGAGCCCGCGCGAGGCTTCCGCCTCCGGCTGCCGGGAGACTTCGGCGCCGGTCCCGGTGCCGGTGCTGGTTCCGGTGCCGTTCCGCTCTGCGGCGCCGAGTATCTCCAGGGCCGGGTCCACCTGGCCGAACCAGAGCAGGTGGCAGACGAGTTCGAGGGTTTGCCGGCGGCCGAGGCCGCCGTCGAGCGCGTCGGCGGTGAGCTCGGGCAGATGCCGGGCGGCGGTGGCCGGGTTCTGCCGCCATCCGGCCCGGGTGAGCGCCTCCCTGATCGCCACGGACTGCCGGGCGTCGGTGCAGGTGTCGCGTGCCGCGCGCAGGCAGGTGAGGGCCAGCTCGACCTCGTCGTCGGCCAGCGCGCGCTCGGCCGCTTCGAGGAGCGTGCTGAGCGCCCATGGGGCGTCGATGGGCTCGGCCGCGATCAGATGCTGCACCACCACGGTCGCCGCCTCGCCGTGCTCGTGCAGCACTTGGGCGACGCGGGCCTCGAGGCGGGCGCGGTGTGCGGGCTCCATGCTCCGCAGGACCGCTGTCTTGCCCGCTTCGTGGCGGAACCAGCCGGAGTCGAGCAGCCCCGCGTCGTTCAGGGCGCGCAGGCTGCGGTGGACCGACTCCCGGCTGGTTCCCAGGACTTCCACCAGTTCGGCGAGCGGCACGTCCGGGCCGACGACCGCAAGGGCCCACGCGGTGTGCCGCGTCGACACGTCGTTGCGGAACAGGCCGGTGGCGACGGCCCGTGCGAAGGCCTCGCCCGGCACGAGGCCCGTGGTGCCGCAGCCGCCGCCGTCCGCCGCACGGCGGTCCTCGATCAACGCCCGCGTGAGGAGCGGGTTCCCGCCGCCCGTCCGATGGAGCTCCGAGACAAGCTGGCGCGTCCCCCACCCCTCGCCACCGAATCCAGAGATCATTTCGGCCACTCCATGCCGCCCGAGTGGCCCGAGCCTGATACTGCGGCAGCCCGGCAGACGCAGCAAGTCAACGTGCAATCGCGTTTTTCCGGCCAGAAATCCGCTGTTCTCTCCCAGGACCACCAGAATGCGGCTGGCGTCAAGTCGACGCGCCAGGTACAGAACGCATTCCAGGGAGTGCCTGTCGGCGTGATGCACGTCGTCGATGCTGAGGACCACGGGCCTTTCTCTGGCCTGCTCCAGGACAATCCCGCAGAGCTTGGGAATCTCATTCATCATGGCGGCCGGCAACACCCCCTCGGCCCGCCGAATCTGTGCGGCCACCGCCATCAGCTCCACGAGGCGGGCCGCCCGCTTGGCGTCGGCCCCCGACAGATCCGCGCCGAGCAGCAACTGCCCCATCACGCCAAGAGGCAGATCACTCTCCGCCTCTGACGCCGTGGCCTGCAGGAACAACGCACCCGCAGCATTTGCGCGTTCACTGAACGCGCGCAACAGCGCGGTTTTCCCGCTGGCCACCGCGCCGCTCACCAAGAGAACTCCACCATGCCCCGCCACGCAGGCGTCGAGCATGCCATCCATGATCGAGAATTCTTCCCCACGCTCCACCAAGTTCATGAGCCGACTTCTCCCCCGTGCCTGACGGCTGATCCTAGAGCGGCCGGACGGTCAGCCGGTTCTCACCTTTCGACTTGCCCGGCCACTTGCTTGAATACTCTGCCATATCTGAAAATCAACCACCAGCGTTATTTGACTCAATGGTGTCGAATAACCGTCGTGAACGCGCCACTCGGCCGATGACCGGACCTCCCTGTTCCATATCGACGACAAACTCCCGCGATATTGCCGGAGACACGGAAAACAATGGATTCTCGGATGGTTCTCCCGGAGCCGCGCAAAGAGACGCCAGAGACGGCGGACAACCCCTGTGACGGTTGAACCGACAGAACGATTGGCGCGATCGCCACGGCTCGGCCGCACGGGGCGTGACTGATTCATCACCCTCGCGCACTTGCGACGGCGTCCGCATCGCCCGTCGCTTCCCCACTGTGTGCGACGCATCCGTGACCTGCGGCGATCGGCGCCCAACACCCCATGCTCAAGGTGATGTTGCTATGGCAGACTGCGGCCATCCACGCGTCACTCAGCAGCAACGGAGTACGTCATGAACGCAGATGCGCCCAGGCAGACGATCGACACAAGCCACCCGCATCCCGCGCGTGTCTACGACTGGCTGCTCGGCGGCAAGGACAACTACCCCGTCGACGAGGCGGTGGGCGAGAAGCTGCCGCCCGAGGCGAAGGACGCCGCGCGGCAGAACCGCGCGTTCATGAACCGCGCGGCCGCCTGGCTCGCCTCCCAGGGCGTGGACCAGTTCCTCGACATCGGCACCGGGATCCCCACCGCGCCGAACCTGCACCAGATCGTCCAGGACGTCGTGCCGTCGGCGCGGGTCGTCTACACCGACAACGACCCCATCGTGCTGCGCCATGCGGAGGCCCTGCTGGTCAGCCGTCCCGAGGGGATGACCGACTACATCCAGGCGGATGTCCGCGAGCCGCAGGAGATCCTCGACCACGCCCGCACCCTGCTCGACTTCGAGCGCCCGATCGCCCTCTCCCTGATCGCGCTCATGCACTTCCTGCCCGACGACCAGGACCCGTACGGCATCGTGGGCACACTGGTCGGCGCCCTGCCCTCCGGCAGCCACCTGGTCCTCTCGCACGCCTCGTCCGACATCTTCCCGGAGCTGTCCGCGCAGGTCACCGCGGAGTACGCGAAGGGCGGCATCGAGCTCGGCTTCCGCACCCGCGCCGAGTTCGGCCGCTTCTTCGACGGCCTCGACCTCGTTGAGCCGGGCCTGGTGACGGCCACGGAGTGGTTCAAGGACACCGCGCGGCCGGACACGGCGGACGGCGGGATCTACGCCGCGGTGGCGCGCATTCCCTGACCCGCACGAGAGTGCCGGTCACCTGGTCCGGGGCGCAGAGGCTCAGGGTGAACACTGAGCCTCGTACGCCTCGGCCTCAGCCGTCACCCGAGCCGTCGGCCGCCGCTTCGCTGCGCTCATTGGCGCGGTCGATCTCCACCATGTGCTCCTCCGCCCACGCCCTGACCGCGGCGAGCGGAACCTCCAGGGAAAGCCCCAGGCCGGTCAGCCGGTAGTGCACGCGTGGCGGCACGGTCGGCTCCACCCGGCGGGCGACCAGGCCGTCGCGCGCCATGCCCTGCAGGGTCGTGGACAGCATCTTCTGCGATACGCCCGGCATCCGGCGCCGCAGCTCGGCGAAGCGCACCTCGTCCGGCTCGGCCTCCGCGAGGATCTTGACCGCCATCGACGTCCACTTCGTACCGATGCGGTCGAGGAGCCGACGCGTCGGGCATGCGGGATCGAAGAGATCGCCGCGCGTCCCCGCCTTGGGAGGGGTGGTCACTTCGGGCTCACCACCTGTCGAGAAAGTGCCTTCTTGGCAGGCCAGGCACGGTTACCTAACCTCATGCAGTCACCAATGGTAACCACATCGGAGCCAACCCACCATGCGCCTCCCCCCAGCTGAACCCGCCACCCCTGCGTCCGCCGTCTCCCCGCCTGGCATCTCCCTGCGGCAGATCACCACCAACGGCATCACGGCCAATGTGGCGATCGCCGGCACCGGCCCCGCCGTCCTGCTGCTCCACGGCTTCCCCCACACCTGGCAGCTCTGGAGCGAGGTCATACCGCGGCTCGCCCTGCGGCACCGCGTCATCGCCCCGGACCTGCGCGGACTCGGCGCCAGCACGCGCGCGGCCGACGGCTACGACGCGGGCACCCTCGCCACCGACGCCGAAGGTCTCCTCGACGCGCTCGGCGAGCGGAGTGCGGCGGTCGTCGGCATCGACGCGGGCACGCCGCCCGCCTTCCTTCTCGCACACCGACGGCCCGATCTCGTACGCGGGCTCGTCGTCATGGAGTCACTTCTGGGACCGCTGCCCGGCGCGGAGGACTTCCTCGCCGGTGGCCCGCCGTGGTGGTTCGGCTTCCACTCGGTGCCGGGGCTCGCCGAGCGCGTCCTGGCCGGGCACGAGGCGGAGTACGTCGACTGGTTCCTGAGCGCCGGCACGCAGGGCCGCGGTGTCCCCGAGTACGCCCGGGACGCCTTCCTCGGCGCCTACACCGGCCACGACGCTCTGCGTTGCGCCTTCTCCCACTACCGGGCCATGCCCACGAGCGGGCGGCAGATCCAGGACGCCGCCGCACACGCCCGGCTCACCGTGCCGACGATGGCGATCGGCTCCCACCCCGTCGGAGCGGCACTCGAACGGCAGCTGCGCCCCATCGCCGACGACCTGACCGGCCACCTCATCGAGGACTGCGGCCACATCATCCCGCTGGACCGCCCCCAGGCCCTGCTCGACCTGATCGGCCCTTTCCTCGCCGCCGATCGCCCCGGCCGGGAGGCCCGGTGACCGGCTAGTGACCGGCGAACATGTCGAGAAGGCCCTGCGGCGCGTCGTCCCGGAAGCAGCGGACGAGGCTGTCGGCGGACTCGGCGGCGGCGTTCTCGCCGCGCGGGAACAGCGCCTCTTCGTAGGCGGCGAGCGCGGCTTCGGTGTCGCCGGGGCGCGCGGCGATGGCACCGGCGAGTTCGGCTCCGTCGAACATGGCGAGGTTGGCGCCCTCCCCCGCGAAGGGGGACATGAGGTGGGCCGCGTCGCCGAGCAGCGTGACGCCCGGGACGCGGTCCCAGCGGTGGCCGATCGGCAGGGTGTGGACGCGGCGCGGGATCAGCGCGCCGTCGGCGTCGGCGACGAGCGCCTGGAGGCTCTTGTCCCAGTCGGCGAAGTGCTCGAGTACGGCGGCCTTGGCGAGGTCGGTGCGGTCGGGGGTGAAGTCGATGGAGGAGATCCAGTCCTCCGGGGCCTTGAGCGCGGTGTAGATGTGCAGGCTTCCGTCGATCTCGCGGTGGGCGAGGAATCCCTTGCCCTCGCCGAGCGCGAAGAGCATGCCGTCGCCCACGACGGCGGCGCTGTCGGGGTGACGGACGTCGGCGTCGACCAGGTCCACCTCGACGAAGGAGATGCCGGAGTAGGCGGGGGAAGCGTCCGAGACCAGGGGGCGGATCCGGGACCAGGCCCCGTCGGCGCCGATGAGCAGGTCGGTGGTGAAGGCGGAGCCGTCGGCGAGGGTCACCTCGTGGCGACCGCCACCGAGCGGACGGGCCCCGGTGACCTTCGCACCCCAGTGAACGGCGCCGTCGGGCAGCGAACCGAGCAGGAGGTCGCGCAGTTGGCCGCGCTCGACCTCGGGGCGCCCGCCGTCCCCGTCGTCCGACTCCTCCATGCGGACGACGGCGTCCTTGTCGAGGACGCGCATGGCCTGGCCACCGGAGTGGATGAGCGCGCGGAAGTCTTCGTACAGCTCGGCGGCGCGCAGGGCTGCCTGCCCGGACTCCTCGTGGATGTCGAGCATGCCGCCCTGGCTGCGGGCGGCCTGTGACGCCTCCAGGTCGTACAGGGCGGCGTCGATGCCGTTGACGTGCAGAACGCGGGCGAGGGTAAGGCCTCCGAGGCCCGCGCCGACGATGGCGATGGGGTGATGAGGCCGGTGCGCGGTGCGGGAGTGGTGGGCGGTCATGGCGTTGCTCCTTGGCGTGGCGGGGGTGCGGTGGGGGTGTCGGCGCTCAGCTCCGGATGCCGTCGGCCGGGACGGGCGTATTCAGGATTCCGTTGATCAGCGCGCGGAAGCCCCAGGAGACGCGGGCCTCCGGTCGGCCGGAGAGGAGCTCGGCAGCCAGCCCGGCGACGTGCGGATGTGTCTCTTCCGACGCGCCCCTCAGCGCTCCGGCGACCGCGTCCCACTCGCCCTGGGCGGCGCCGGGGGCCCGGTCGTCCGGGGAGTGCTCGGCGGCGGTCGCTGTGGCGTACTGCAGCAGCAGGTCGACGCCCCAGGCCGCCTGCCCGGACGGGGCCCCGCCCTCGTCGAGCAGGGCGAGCAGCGTCTCGATCAGACGCAGGTAGTGCTCACCGCTCGGCCGCGCCACCAGCGCGGCCCTGGCGAGGCCGCGGTACCGGAAGAGCACGGCGGTGTAGGAGGTGAGCACCTCCTCCAAGCGCTCGCGCCAGTCGCCCCCGTCCGGCGCCGCCTCGACCGTGCCGAGGAGCTCGTCGAGGATCGCCGCGTGCAGCTCGGCGGTGTTGCGGACGTAGACGTAGAGGGAGGCGGGCCCGGTGTCGAGCTCCTGGGCGAGCCGACGCATGGTCACCTTGCCCAGGCCGTCGGCGCGCGTGATCTCCACGGCGACGGCCACGATCCCGGCCCGTGTCAGGGCCGGTTTCGCCGGGCGCTCACGGCGGCTGCGCGGGGCATCGGAATCAGCTGTCATACGACCAGCGTAACGAACATGTTCGTCACGAGCACGTTCGGAGCGAACATGTTCGCCCTGACATCGCTCACAGGGTCGCGCGACGCTGTGACATCCGCGCTTGCAGGGGCTTGGTTGGCGATCAGCAGGGGCGGGCATCACCGTGGGGCAGGATCGACCACGCAAGACATGCCGGGGGCCCGGTGAGTGGATCCCGTCACGAACGCACCGGTTGTCCCAGGGGAGGGAAGTGAGTCGCCATGCGTGCGTACCAGCGCGCCCATCGGCACGTCGCCCGTGTCGAGTACGCACTGCCACAGGAAGCCGCATCGGCGGGCCGGGCGCGGAGGTTGACCTCCGCGTTCCTGACCCGGCCCCGTCGGCATCTGACGGAAGTGGACGCCGAACGGGTGGACGACGCCACGCTGATCGTGTCCGAACTCGTCACCAACGCCACCCAGCACGGCCACAGCCCATGCCGCCTGCGCCTTGAGGTGTCCGACGACCACGTGACCGTGGAAGTCCACGACGCGAGCCCCGTCGGCCCACGGGTCCTCAAGCCGAGCACCGAGCGGGACAGCGGACGGGGCCTCGCGATGGTGCGGCACCTCGCCGCGCGCCTCGAGGTCGTCGGCAGCGGCCGCCACGGCAAGGCGGTCCGTGCGGTGCTCGCCCTACGGCACCTGGAGCCCCGGCCTCGGCTGCAACGTCCGCGCAACCTCGTCCGGAGTTGACTGGGCCACCGCCTCGATGGCGGCCCGGTGACCGTGACCAAGGAGCGGCAGCCCATGACCGACGACCCGCGCGTGGAGCTGACCCCCGCCGCAGCCGATCTGCTGCGGCGGCTGCGGGAGGCCCACGGACCGCTGATGTTCCATCAGTCTGGCGGCTGCTGCGACGGCAGCGCGCCCATGTGCTTCCCGGAGGGCGAGTTCCGGACCGGCGACTCCGATGTGCGCCTGGCGTCGCTCGACGTCGCAGGCGTGGCGGAACCGGTCGCGTTCTGGATGTCGAAGAGTCAGTTCGACGTGTGGAGCCATACCCGGCTGATCGTCGACGTGGTGCCGGGCCGTGGCAGCGGCTTCTCGCTCGAAGCCCCGGAAGGCGTACGTTTCCTCATTCGTTCCCGGCTGATCAGCGCCTAGCCACCGGCCTTGCACCCGTCCGGCGGTGCCCTCTGGTGCGCTCTCCGACCGGCGCTCACACTGGGGCAGTTGGTCGGCCAGGGCGACTTCAGGGGGCACGGTGGCGACACGGCACAAGCAGACCTCAAGACGGTTCAGAACAGCGAGAGTCGCACTCTCGGCACTGACGGCATTCGGCACGCTGGCCGGTGCGGCTCTGATGGGAGCGGCACCGGCCGGCGGCGTGGAGGCGGACGGAAAGACGGTCCCGTCGCGGATCGCGCCGGGCGTGCAGTACTGGCACTTCGACATCCCGGCGTCCCACGGCACGACCCGCGCGCACGTACTCGACATCGACCTGAACGATCCCCGGACCGGCGTCGGACTGCTCTATCCGGGTGAAGTGGGCGCCCGTTCCGCCGTCTCCACGCTCGCGGACGGGGCGGGAGCGGTCGGCGGGATCAACGGCGACTTCTTCAACATCTCCGAGGGCCAGCATCCGGGCGTCGAAGCCACCGGCGCGCCCGTCGGCCCGGCGATCGCGCAAGGCCGCGCCCTCAAGGGTGCGGTGCCGGACGGTCAGCGCTTCGGCCCCGCGATGCCTCCCGGTGTGACCACCCAAGCGGTGCTCGGCGTGGGCTTCGACCGCCGGGCCCGCCTGGACAACCTCCGGCTCGAAGGCGAAGTACGCACCCGCCAGACCCGGCTGCCGCTCGGCGGGCTCAATCAGTACGCCCTTCCCGTGGGTTCCGTCGGCGCGTTCACCAGCGACTGGGGCAGCACCTCCCGGGTGCGCTCCACCTGCGGCACCGACACGAATCGCGGCGCCCCCTGCAGCACGGACACCCATGAGGTGACGGTGCGCGGCGGGCGTGTCGTGGAGTCGGCGGACACGCCCGGCAGCGGAGCCGTCGCCGCCGGCACCACGGTCCTCGTCGGGCGTGAGGCGGGCGCGCAGGAGTTGCGCAAGCTCTCGATCGGCGACCGGGTGCACGTGTGGCACCGCCTGGTGGCGGCCCAGTCGCACATCCCGTTCCGTTTCGCGCTCGGCGGCTTTCCGGTCCTGCGCGGCGGCGCCCCGCTGCCCGGCCTCGACTCCGTCACCTCGGCCGTGCGGACGGCTGCCGGAATCTCCGCCGACGGCAGACGCCTCCTGCTCCTCTCCCTCGACGGCTCCCCCGAGTTCCGTACGGGGCTGACCATCGCCGAAGTGGCTCAGACGCTCCAGGGGTTGGGCGCGCGGGAGGGCTTCAGTCTGGACGGCGGCGGTTCCTCCACCCTGGTCTCGTCCGCCACCCTGGTCGCGAGGGCCCCGGGCGCGGAGGCCGTCACCGTACGCAATCACCCGAGCGGCGGCGCCGAACGCCCGGTGGCGAACGGCATCGGAGTGTTCTCGCGGGGCTAGGACTCGCCCGCGAGGCCCGAGCTGCGTGCCACCCTCTTCCGGATCCTCGCGGACACCCTCGGCGTGAAGCTGATCGGTGACGTCGAGGACAGCAAGGGACGCCCTGGCGTCGCCTTCGAGATCAGGCGGTCGACGATCGGGTACGCGACCGGGCAGGGCAAGGACGTGAAGTACCGGACGACGGACCGCTACACCTGGCTGAGCCCGGGCCCGGCCGACCGCGTCGGCTGAGCCTCGGCCCATCGTGCGCGTGCGGGCGGGGCACCTTCACCCGGTGTCCCGGACCGCCACCAGACCGTTGAACACGCCCACGTACGCCGTGCCGTCCGGCCCCAGGGTGACCGGCGCCCAGTTGTTGTCGTACGCGATGCCCGTGCCGGCGAGACGCTTCCACTTGGTCTCGCCGGTGCGGAAGTCGACGGCCGTCAGGTACCAGGCATCGATGCCGAGGCTGTTGGGCTCCTTCGTGTAGAAGTACAGCAGTCCGGAGGCGGTCGACAGTTTGGGCACGTTCGAGGGGGCGCGGACGTCGCTCTCCCACACGGTGTCGCAGCCGCTGCCGTCCTCGCGTACGTCGATCCTGCTGACGCCGCCGACGACGCTGCGGCCGAAGGTGAGCGAGGTGATGTTCTCGTAGCCGTAGTTGTTCTCGACGACGAGGCTGTTGCCCCAGGTGATCAGCGAGTTGTCGGTGGTGGACGCGCCGGAGCCGAAGACGGGGACCTTGCACACGAGGCGCTTGTCGTCGGCGACGTCGGCGTCTCTGCGGTAGACGAGGACGTTCATGCGGTCGTCGGCGTTGTCGGTGATGGCCACGTAGTCGGCGTCGCCCTTGCCGAAGAGGTCGGGCGTGGTGCCCGAACCCTGGTTCACCGAGCCGGGCTTGGTGCCTGTCCCCCGGTCGTAGGTCTGGCGCCAGACGGCCTTCGGGGTGCCGTCCCCGTCGGCCCGGAAGCTGTAGAGCGCGTGGTCGGAGACGATCGACACGCCGTCCTGCGCGACGGAGAACGAGTTCTGGATCTCCTCGCCGTCGAGCCGGATGGAGTGGATGTCACCGGACCCGGGGTCGACCGTGCCGACGCGCCCCTGCCGGGTCACCCACCAGATGCGGCCTTCCCAGTCGGGCATCACCGAGGTGACCGGGTCACATTCGCCACTCGGGTAGAGATGTGACCAGGTGACGCAGTCGTGCGGGACGTGCGCCGTCAGATCCCAGTCCTTGTCGACGACGAAGCGCCAACTGCCGTCCGCCGCCTGCTCGTGCGCGAGCCGGACGATGTGCTGCCGGGAGTCGGCCAGGACGAGCCGGTCCTCGTCGTCGAGATACGAGTAGGCGCCGCCCGAGGTGTCCTTGAAGATCTTCGAGAAGTCGAGGCGCGTGATGGCCTCGACGGTGGAGGGGCGCTGCGGCAGCTTGTACTCGGCGAGCGTCGTCATCGTGTCCGGGGCGAGCAGCTTGACCAGGAAGCCGGTGAACGTGCCGCAGACAGTGACGATGCGGCCGTCCTTGTCGAAGGTGACGGTGGCGCACTCACCGCCGAGCGCCGCCATCTTCTCGCTGCTGACCTGCGGCTTCTTCCCCAGGGGTCCGTTCCAGGGGTACGTTCCGCTGCCCGCCGCGTCCGCGTGCATCCCGCTGCGGCCGTTGGCTGCCAGGTACGGGTGCTGGGGTGGCTGTTCGCCGGGCAGGGGGCGGGCGTCCGCGGGCCCGCCGGTGTACTGGTCGACGAGCCTGTGCCCCGGCGCCTTCGGTATGTCGTCCGCCTGGGCGGGATACGCGAAGGACGCGCCGAAGACCGTGAGCGCGGTCAGGGCGAGGGCACTGCTGAGGGTTCTGCGACGCGGCATGCGCCGAAGCTAGGGCCAGGTCCCTGAAGTGTCCATGGAAAGATGACAGTTGTTCATGAACACGCAATGATCATGACTGAGCGATCACGGTTGCAAGCCGCTGACGATGTCCGCGGCGGCCGTGACCCCGTTGTGAATGGTCGGCGCCATGCTCGAACTCGCCAGATAGAAGCCGAGCAGCGCACAGACCAGGGCGTGCGAGAACTTCAGTGCGCCGTTGCGCAGAAAGACCACCGCCAGGATCACCAGCAGCAGCACCACAGAGACCGAAATGGCCATGGGGACAACCTCCTCCGCCGCGTCAGCACCGCGGCTCTGGGCCGAGTGTGGCGCAGCGAAGGGACCGTCCGGGCGACCGGCATGTCCTCCGAACGGGTGTTATGTGCCGGGGCGTTGCTTCAGCCGAACGGCATCCGAACCGTATCCGGGCCGGGAACTACTGTCCGTGGGCTTCGAGGAAGGCCTCGAGCCCCGCGAGGTCGTCCGTGTTCAGGTGGTCGACACCGGCGGCGAGGAGCTCGCCCCACACCGCGTCGCGTGCCGGTCCCGCCAGATCCGGTGTCGCCCAGAAGCGGACGCGCTGCCCGCGCTTGTGGGCGGCCGAGACGATGCCGCGCAGCTTGTCGCGTTCGGCGGCGGGAATCTCGCCGACTCCCTGCCAGCTGAAGTTGAGCGTCCAGTTGTCGCTGATCAGCGGGATGAGCGAGGCAGCCGCCGCGCTGCCCAGGTCGGCGAGGCGGCCGTCGTAGAAGGCGCGGCGCACGCGCTGTGCCTCCATCGGCGCGCGGGCCGCCCGGTCGCCGGATATCACCGCCGTCACGGGGCCGCGGCGCACCTTGCCGTAGGAGTACGTGGTGAACAGGTGCCGGTAACGCCTCAGGTGACGGTCGAGTTCGAGGTACGTCGCCGCGCCCTCGGTCTTGATGTCGATCAGGAGTTGAAAGGGGGTGCGGTGGTGACCCCGGTACACGGACCCGCGGTTGGCGCGCACACGGGCGGCCAGGGGGTCCAGGTAGAGCGATTCGAGGGTGCGGGTGGGGTCGAGGTCGATCGGGTCGTGCGCGACCAGGAGTTGGCCGTCGACGAGGTAGATGTCGGCCTCGACACTGCCGAAGCGGTGGTCGAGCGCGTCGAACAGAGGCCGGGGGTGGTCGTAGTCGTTGTGCGCGTGGGCGCGGGTGAGGGGGCGGGGGCCGTGTCCGCGCTCGCTCGCCTGGGCGTACGCGGGGACGGCGGCGGTGCCGGCGAGTGCGGCGCCAATGGTGAGGGCTCTACGACGGGTGACAAGTGCCATGGAGACTCCAGGAAGGGGCAGGGACGACGGGCGGGCCTCAGTGAGTATGAGGCCATGCCCGCGTCAAGAAACCCCTCACAGAGCGGAGTTGGCGCTTTCGACGCTTTGCGTTGACTCCGGGAATAGCGCGCCGCCTCACGCCCGTCCCGCAGCACCTCGGGCCACGTTCTCATCGGCGACAAGATCGCCCCAGTGGACGGTCCGTTCGCACCAGCGCTCCAGGAGCACCCGGTCGTGCCCGACAGCGAGCAGCCCCGCGCCGCTCCCCCGCCGGTACTCCTCCACGGCGTGCACGAGTGCCGCCGTCGTCGAGGCGTCCAGCATCGCCGTCATCTCGTCGCAGATCAGCCAGCGCGGCCGGAGCACCAGGGCGCGGGCCAGGCAGGCGCGCTGCAACTGGCCGTCGCTCACCTCGTGCGGCCTGCGGCTCAGGAGGTCGTCGCCGAGTCCGACTGTGGCCGCCAGTTCCCGTACACGTGCGGCGGCTTCGCTCCCGCGCCCGGTCGCGCGGAGCGGTTCGGCGATCAGGTTCGAGAGAGTGAGGCGCGGGTCGGCGGACAAGCGGGGCTGCTGGAAGACGACGCCGAAAGCGGTGCGCTGGGCGCGGGGAGCACGGTGCCGCCAGCCGCGCGCGGGCTCGCCGTCGATGACGACACGACCCGCGTCGGGCTTGTGGAGCAGGGCGGCGACCCGGGCCAGGGTCGACTTGCCGCAGCCGCTGGGGCCGAGGAGGCCGACGGAGGCGCCGGGCGCGAGGGTGAGGTCGACGCCGCGCATGACGGGGGCGCGGCGGTCGTATCCGGCGGTGATGGAACGGAGTTCAAGCACGGGGCGCCTCCAGCACGGCCGCCGGGTCGGGGTGGTGGCAGGCGACGCCGCTCACGGGTCGCGGCACGGCTTCGCAGGCCTCGTCCGCCCTGGGGCAGCGCGCCGCGAACGCGCACCCCGAGGGCAGCGCGGAGAGTTCGGGCGGCATGCCGGGGATGGGCGTGAACTCCCGCTCCGGTAGGGCGTTCAGGAGGCCGCGCGCGTAGGGGTGCCGGGGCCCGGGGGCACCGAAGAAGTCCTCGGCATCCGCGATCTCGACGATGCGTCCCGCGTACATCACGGCGACGCGGTCCGCGATGCGTTCGGCGGCGGCCAGATCGTGGGTGATCAGGAGCAGCGCGCGGTCGTCGCCGACGTGCCGTCGCAGCTCGTCCACCGTGCGGTCGACGAGGTCGCGGTCGAGGCCCGTCGTCGGCTCGTCGGCGAGCAGCAGCGGCGCGTCACCGATGAGCGCGAGCGCGGTGGCGGCGCGCTGGGCGAGGCCGCCGGAGAGCTCGTGCGGGTAGCGGTCCAGGTGTCCGGCGGG
Organism: Streptomyces sp. NPDC031274; assembly: GCF_055570235.1. Lineage (NCBI taxonomy): Bacteria > Bacillati > Actinomycetota > Actinomycetes > Kitasatosporales > Streptomycetaceae > Streptomyces > Streptomyces sp. NPDC031274. The sequence continues at coordinate 185,764 of NZ_JBVIHP010000008.1, forward strand.
GAACGCGGCACGCTCGGCGGCGGCCTCGGCTGCACTCCGCAGCTGCGGGCGGCGTACACCCGTCAGCTCCCGCAGGGTCTCCTCCAGCTGGGCGCGGACCGTCCGCACCGGCGTCAGGTGCGCGGCCGGGCTCTGCGGTACGAGACCGACGCGGCGCCCCCGGACCGTGCGGGCCAGGGTGCGTTCGTCGGCGGTCGGCAGGTCCACGTCGCCGATGAGCGCGGACCCGGCCGTCTCCGCGTTCCGCGGAAGGAGTCCGAGCAGCGCGGACGCGAGCACGGACTTTCCGCAGCCGCTCTCGCCGACGAGGGCCAGGCACTCCCCCGCCGCCAGGTCGAAGTGGGCGTCGGTGACGGCGGAGACGAAGGTGGCGCCGCGCATACGGAACCGTACGGAGAGACCTCGTACGGAAAGCACCGGGGACGAAGGAGATGAGGGCGAGAGGGACGGGTTCGAGACGGGCTCGGTCACAGCATCAGCTCCGATCGGCGCCGGGGATTGATCCGTTCCCGCCAGGCGCCCGCGAGGCCCGCGATCGCCAGGGTGGGCACGATGATGAACAGGCCGGGGAAGAGCGTCGGCCACCAGTCCCCCGCGAGGAGCGAGCCGCGCGCGCTCTGCACGAGGGTGCCAAGGCTCGCCTGGTGGGTGGGGAGTCCAAGTCCCAGGAAGGACAGCGCGGACTCGTGCCAGATGGCGTGCGGCACCATCAGGACGGCGGCGAGTCCGGCCTGCGGAAGGACGCCTGGCAGCAGATGGCGCAGGGTGACGCGTATGCGGGAAGCGCCGCCGGAGATGGCCGCGTCGACGTACGGACGCGAGCGCAGCGACAGGACCTCGGCGCGCACGATGCGGGCCGTGGACAGCCAGTGCGTGAGCGCGACGGAGACGACCACCGGCCACACGCCGGGCCGGAACATCGCCACGATGAAGATGCCGAGCAGCAGGTGCGGTACGGACGAGAAGACGTCCACGAGCCGCATCACGACCCGGTCCACCCAGCCGCCCGACGCGGCGGCGAGCGCGCCCACGGCCGTACCGATGACGGTCGCCACGACCGCCGCCACCACACCCACGAGCAGCGAGACCCGCAGCCCGTACACACAGCGCAGGAGCAGATCGCGCCCTACGTCGTCGGTGCCGAAGGGGTGTGACCAGGAGGGTGGTTGAAGCTTGGCCGCGAGGTTCACGGCCTGTTCGTCGAGGTTCACCAGCGGCGGTACGAGGAGCACGGCGAGCACGATGGCCGCGACGATCACCGCGGATGAACGCACCCGCCACGCGCGCGTGGAGCGAGTTCGGGAGGCGCCGCCCGAGGAGGGGCGCCACGTCGTCGTCTCAGCCATCGAATCCCACCCTCGGATCGGCGAGTCCGTACAGCAGGTCGGCGAGGAGGTTGCCCAGGAGTACCGCCACCGTGGCGAGGACCGTGAGCGCGGCGAGCAGCGGGAAGTCCACGGCGGTCGCCGCCGACACGGTGGCCGCCGCGATGCCGGGCCAGCTGAAGACGGTCTCCACCAGGAGCGCCCCGGTGATCAGTTCGGGCACGCGCGAGCCGATCAGGGTGAGTACCGGCAGCATCCCCGAGCGCAGTGCGTGTCCCAGGAGCACGGTCCGCTCGGCGAGGCCACGCGCGCGTGCACCTCGGACGGGGTCGTCACCGAGTGCGTCGCCGACCCCTTGGCGTACGTAGAGCACGAACCACGGAAGCTGCGAGATCGCCAGGACGGCGGCGGGCAGCACGAGATGGCTCGCGACCTGTCCGGCCGTGACGGCCGAGCTCGCGGTGTCCGTGAGCCCGCCCGATGGCAGCACCCCCAGCTTCAGGGCGAAGAGCCAGACGGCGAGCAGGCCGATCCAGAACGGCGGCGCCGCTTCGAGTGTGTACGCCAGCGAGGTCACGGCGCGGTCGAGCCAGCCGCCGGGGCGGCGCGCGGCGAGGACGCCGAGCGTGGTGCCGACGAGGATGGCGAGCAGGAACGCGGTCGCGGCGAGCAGGACGGACCAGCCGATGCGTTCACCGATGACGTCGGAGACGGGCTGGCGCAGGGTGCTCGAGTCCCCGAGGTCGCCGCTCACTGCCGACGTCAGCCAGTGCCACCAGCGCTGCACGAGCGGCTGATCGACGCCGAGGTTGGCGCGCAGCTGGTCGAGGTTCTCCTGCGACGCGGTGAGTCCGGCGGTGCCCGCGTACGCCTTGACGGGGTCGAAGGGGGACGCGGCGGCGATCACGAAGACGCCGAAGGTCACGGCGAGCAGGACCGGGACGGCGAACAGGGCCCGCCGTCCCGTCATGCGCGCCATCGGCCCCCAGGGGAGCTTGTGGAGCGCGGACCTCACTGCTCGGGCTGCCAGTCCTCGACGTTCCACCACGGCCCGGAGGCGAGGCCGTGGTCGTGCGGCTCGGTCTGGGTCGTCAGGTCGCCGAAGCGCTTGTCGACGACGTAGAGGTGGTCGATGTGGGTGAGGAAGGTGTAGCCGGGGTTCTTCACGAGCTCACGCTGGACGGTGTCGTACGCGGCCTGCCGCTCGGCGTGGTCACCGCTCTCGCGGGCCTCGTCGAGCGCCTTGTCGACCTTGGGGTTGTCGTAGTGGGCCATGTTGTTGAAGCCGTCACCGGCGAGCGAGGACTTCAGGAGCGTGTACTGGTCGAAGTCCGGGTCGGCCGGGGAGCCGCCGCCCGCGAGGACCGCGTCCTTGGGCATGCGCGGCTGGATGACCTCCCACGTACCGGCCTGCACCGCGACCTTGATGCCGAGCTTCTTGGCGTCGGAGGCGTAGGCGAGCGCGTGGTCCTGGCGGAGCTTGTCGCCGGAGAGGTACCAGAGCGGGAACGCGGCCTGGACGCCGTCCTTCTCGCGGACGCCGCCCTTGCCCGGCTTCCAGCCCGCCTTGTCGAGGATCCTCTTCGCCGCGGCGAGGTCGTGCTCCCGCTCGGTGCCCTTGGTGAACCAGGGGCTGTCGGTCGGGACCGGTCCGTAGGCCTCCTTGCCCGCGCCGTCCAGGATCGAGTCGACCATCGCCTTGCGGTCGACGCCGGTGTCGAGCGCGCGCCGGATGTCGGCGTCGCCCGCGACCTTGTTGCCGGTGGGCAGGGTCACCACGCGGTAGTCGAAGGTCTTGGCGGCGTACGAGGCCAAGTTGCCGTCGTTGTCGTCGTTCTTGTACTTCTTCGCCAGGTTGGGCGGCAGGATCGCGCCGTCGAGCTCACCGGCGTCGAGCCGGGTGGCCCGGATGTCGTCGTCCTTGATGATCGCCATGGTGAAGTTCTTGACCTTCGGGGCCCCGCCCCAGTAGCCGGGGTTGGCCTTGAAGGTGAGCTTCTCGCCCTTGGACCACTTCACGAGCTTGTACGGGCCCGTGCCGACCGGCCTGGTGGTGAACTCACCGGTGTTCACATCCTGCTTGCCCGCTATGTGCTCGGGCGCGATCGGCAGGACGGTGCGCTCGGCGAACGGCGCGTAGGGGTACTTGAGGTGGAAGACGACGGTGTCGTCACCCTTCGCCTCGACGTGTCTGACGGCGTCGAGCTCGGTCTTGGCGGCGTTGTTGGTCTTCTTGTCGAGGATCGTCTCGTAGGTGAAGACGACGTCCTTGGCCGTGAAGGGCTTCCCGTCGCTGAACTTGACGCCTTCGCGCAGCTTGAAGGTGTAGGTCTTGCCGTGGTCGCCGACCTTGGGGAGCGCGGCGGCGAGCGCGGGCCTCAGCTTCATGTCGGCGTCGTGCGTGAGCAGACCGTCGAAGATCTTGGAGTTGCCGTCCTTGCCGTAGCCGAGGAGCGGGCTCAGGGTGTCCGGTTCGTACGCGATGCCGACGACCGCTGTGTCTTTGGCGGCCTTCGCACCACCCGCGCCCTTGCCGTCGCCCGGCGCCGAACAGGCCGAAGCGGCGACCGCCAATGAGGCGGCCGCCGCTACCGCGCCCGTACCCCGTATCGATCGGGCCCTCATGCTCCACACCCCTACTGAAGATCAAACGTTATTGCGAACGATTCGCAATTATGCCTGAAGTAATGGGTGGGTAAACCGCACGGGCCGTACCGAGTGGATCACGGTGACCGCGCCGTCGTCGGGGTCAGGGCGCGGGCAGGTCGACCAGTGCGGCCAGCTCCTCCCGGTGGCGCCCCACCGTGCCGAGCGCGATCGAGTCGGCCTTGGCCCGCTTGAGGTAGAGGTGGACGGGGTGCTCCCAGGTCATGCCGATCCCGCCGTGCAGCTGGAGAGCCTCCTCGGCGATGTGCACCGTGGCGGGCGACGCGTACGCCTGCGCGAGAGCCGCCGCGAGAGCCGCGTCCTCGCTGTCGGCGGCCAGCGTGTCGGCCGCGTTGCGGGCGGCGGCACGCATGTTGACCACCTCCAGCCAGAGCTGGGCGAGCCGGTGCTTGAGCGCCTGGAAGGAGCCGACGGGCCGGTTGAACTGATGCCGTTCCTTCGTGTGGCGGACGGTCTCGGTCAAGCACCAGTCGGCGAGGCCCAGTTGCTCGGACGCCAGGAGCCCGGCCCCCGCCCGCAGTCCTCGCCGTACGGCGGGTCCGGATTCCGCACCGACCACGCGCGCGCGTGCCCCTTCGAAGGTGACCGTGGCGAGCGGCCGCGTGAGGTCGAGCGAGGTCTGCGGCGCGATGGTCACGCCGTCCAGGGCCGCGTCCACCGCGAAGAGCCCGGCGCTCGTCGGCACGAGGAGCACATCTGCGGCGACCGCGTCGGCGACACCGGTGAGGCTGCCGTGCAGGGCCTGGCCCTCCGCCCGTACGTCGGGCAGGACGCCGCCCGGAGCGGTGGCCAGCGGCACGGTGAGCACGCCGATCCTGCGTCCCGACGCGAGCGCGCCCAGGAGCTCCCTCGCCGCGTCGCTGTCGCAGGCCAGGAGCGCCTCGGTCGCGATGACGGCACTGGTCAGATAGGGCACGGGCGCGACCGCGCGACCCAACTCCTCAAGGACGACGGCGACTTCGCGGTGCGTGGCCCCCTGTCCGCCGAGCTCGTCGGGCACGAGCAGACCGGCGAGACCCATACCGTCCGTGAGCGCCTTCCACAGCTCACGGTCGTGCGGCTCGGCGGACTCGGTGCGGGTGATCACGGCGGTGGCGTCGCAGTGGTCGGCGAGCAGACCGCGCACCACCGCGCGCAGCGCCTCTTCGTCCTCGGAGTACAGGAGGTCGCGCTGCGAGCTCTGTGATGTCGGCGTTGACGGCGTTGACGGTGTTGTCGGCGTTGACGGCGTGCTCATCGGGCGAGGTCCTTCCACGCGACGTCCTTGTCGGTGCGCGGCTCGGAGGGCAGCCCGAGGACGCGCTCGGCGACGATGTTGAGCAGCACTTCGCTGGTGCCGCCCTCGATGCTGTTGCCCTTGGCCCGCAGATAGCGGTAGCCCGCGTCACGACCGACGAAGTCGACCTTCTCGGGGCGCCGCATCGTCCAGTCCTCGTACAACAGCCCTTCCTCGCCGAGGAGTTCCACCTCGAGGCCGCTGATCTCCTGGTTCAGGCGCGCGAAGCCGAGCTTCATGCCCGACCCCTCAGGACCCGGGTGCCCCGCGACGAGCTGCTGACGAAGTCGCTCCCCGGTGACCCGGGCGACCTCGGCCTCGACCCACAGCTTGAGGAGCCGTTGGTGCAGGTCGTGCGTGCGCAGTTCGGGGCGCTCCCGCCAGGCGTCGACCACCGGGCCGATCATGCCGCCCTCGCGCGGGATGCGGGAGCCGCCGATGGACACGCGCTCGTTCATGAGGGTGGTCTGCGCGACCTTCCAGCCGTCGCCGATCTCTCCGAGGCGGTGCGCGTCCGGAATCCTCACATCGGTGAGGAAGACCTCGTTGAACTCGGCCTCTCCGGTGATCTGCCGCAGCGGGCGCACCTCGACGCCGGGGTCGGTCATGTCGCAGACGAAGTAGGTGATGCCGCGGTGCTTGGGCACCTCCGGGTCGGTGCGGGCGATGAGGATGGCCCAGCGGGCGGCGTGCGCGCCGGACGTCCACACCTTCTGCCCGTTGACCACCCAGGCGTCGCCGTCACGAACGGCGCGGGTCCCGAGCGCCGCGAGGTCGGACCCGGCACCCGGCTCGCTGAAGAGCTGGCACCACACCTCGTCGCCGACCCACAGCGGACGCAGGAAGCTGCGCTTCTGCTCTTCGGTGCCGAAGCGCAGGATGGTCGGTGCCGCCATGCCGAGGCCGATCCCGATACGGCGCGGGTCGTTGTCGGGCGCGCCCGCTGCCTCCAACTCGGCGTCCACGACAGCTTGCAGGGAGCGCGGGGCCCCGAGCCCGCCGAGCCCTATCGGGTAGTGCACCCATGCGAGTCCGGCGTCGAAGCGGGCTTTGAGGAACACCGCGCGCTCCGTCGTCGCGGGCGGATGCGCGGCGAGGAACTCCTCGGTGCGGCGGCGCAGTTCAGCGGCATCCGCCACGGCACCCGTCATACGTCGCCTCCCTCGGGGAGCACGGCCACCCGTCCCGTGGTGACTCCGTCGGCGACCCGCTGGACAGCGGCGGCAGCGTCGCTCAGCCGCACGCGCTCGCTGATGAGCGGCTTGATCGCACCCTTCGCCGCGAGCTGCGTGAGCTCCTCGTGGCAGCGGAGGATCGCCTGCGGGTCCTTGGCGTTGTACAGACCCCAGTGCAGGCCGACGACCGAGTAGTTCTTCACCAGGGCGTGGTTGAGGCCGGGCGTCGGGATGACACCGCTCGCGAAGCCGACGACGACGATCCGCCCCTCGAAGGCGACACACTTGGTCGACTGGAGGTACGCGTCGCCGCCGACGGGGTCATAGATGACGTCGGCGCCACGGCCGCCGGTGGCATCCTTGACGGCGCCGATGACATTCTCCGTACGGCGGTCGATGACCACGTCGCAGCCGAGCTCGCGCGCGACCTCGGCCTTCGCGGCGCCGCCGACGACACCGATGACCTTGGCGCCCGCCGCCTTGCCGAGCTGTACGGCGGCGGTGCCGACGCCGCCGGCGGCCGCGTGCACCAGAAGGGTCTCGCCCTCCTGGAGGTGCGCGCGGCGGTGCAGGCCGAACCAGCCGGTCTGGTAGCCGATGTGCAGCGCGGCGGCTTCCGCGTCGTCCAGGGCGTCGGGCGCGGGCAGTACGGCCGCCGCGTCCGCGATCGCGTACTCGGCGAAGCCGCCGTACGGAAGAGCGGGGTTGGCGATCACGCGCCGCCCGTCCTCGGTCTCACCGCAGATCTCCACGCCGGGCGTGAACGGCAGCGGCGGCGTGACCTGGTACTGCCCGCGGCAGAGCAGCGCGTCGGGAAAGTTGATGTTCGCGGCGCGGACCTTGAGGAGCAGTTGCCCCTCGCCCGGCACCGGCCGGTCCACCTCTTCGAGGCGCATCACCGCGCTCGGCTCGCCGTTCTGGTGCACTTGCCATGCCTGCATGCGGGGCCTCCACGGGGCTGTCGTAGACCGGGCTCCGTCGCATACTAAGCGGTCGCTTGCGTGCAGGGGAACCGTCTCGTCAGTCCGCTTCGGGCTTGGGCCGCGCGGACCGCTGAGTGGGCCGCGCCCGTACGTGCATCCGCTCCCCCTGCGGCCCGAACAGGCTGAGGAACTCCGCGGGCCCCTCCCCCGTGGACCCGAACCAGTGCGGAAGGCGCGTGTCGAACTCCGCGGCCTCGCCCGCCGTGAGGATCACGTCATGATCGGCGAGCACGAGCCGCAGCCGCCCGGACAGGACGTACAGCCACTCGTACCCCTCGTGCGTCTGCGGATCGGGCCGGACGGAGCGGGAGGGTTCGACCACCTTGTACGCCTGGAGGCCACCGGGCTGTCGGGTCAGCGGGACCATCGTGCGGCCGTGGCGGACGATCGGCTTGGCCCGCACCCGGGGGTCGCCGACGGGCGGGGCGCCGACGAGCTCGTCCAGGGCGACCTGGTGGGCGCGGGCGATGGGGAGCAGCAGTTCGAGGCTGGGCTTGCGGTGTCCTGACTCCAGGCGCGAGAGGGTGCTCACGGAGATGCCGGTGGCGGCGGCGAGGCCCGCGAGCGTCGCGCCGCGCTCCTTGCGGATGCGGCGCAGGCGGGGGCCCACCTCGGCAAGGACGCCGTTCACGGCCGAGTCCCCTCCGTCGCCCTCCACGCCGTCGGCCCCGGTGGTGGTCGCGGTCTCGGTGCTTTCGGTCGCCTTCATGACTCCATTGCAGAATCAGCAAAGGCACGTGTCAATCCCTGCTCCTGCCCGAGCGGGTGACGCCGTCCATCAGAAGGTCGAGCAGCCGCTCAGCCTGCTCGCGCTGATGGGCGGCCCCGGCCGCGAGGGTGACCCCCGCAAGGGCCATGAGGATGTCGGGCGAGGGCACGTCCGCGCGGATCACGCCCTGAGCGATCCCGGCGAGACGGAACTCTTCGATCGCGCCGGTCAGCTGCTCGCGCGTCTGCGAGCTCAGCCGCTCGTCGTTCCGCAGAAGAGTCTTGAGCGTGTCGGCCATCCCGTGCTTGGCGGCGAGATAGTCGAGCACCTGGGACATCCACGTCCGCAGGGCCCGGTCGGCGGGCAGCTCACCGAGGAGGTCCGACGTCCGGGCGGCGAGCCGAGCCGTCTCGTAGCGGTAGGTGGCGTCGACCAGTTGCTCGCGGGTCGGGAAGCGTCGATACAGGGTGGCGATCCCTACGCCCGCGTCCTTCGCGATCTGCTTCAGGGTCGCGGCTCCGCCGTCACGGGCGAAGGCCAGGGCTGCCGCGGCGAGCAGCTTGTCCTCGTTGGCCCGCGCGTCGGCTCGGATCGGTCGGCCTGACGGCTCAGGCATGCGGTTCTTCCTCTCGGCTTACAGCTCTCAGCTTCAGTTGCGGCTTGCGGCTTGCGGCTTGCGGCTTGCGGCTTGCGGCTTGCAATACGGAGTCGGCTCCGTTTAGCGTGAGGAGCAAGCGGAGCCGACTCCGTTTAAGTGGACGGTAGCAGGTTCCCCAAGCCGTTCCCTCGCACCAGCGCGACCACAGAAGGGCCGCCCACGTCATGCGGTACCGCACGCTCGGCAGTACAGGAGTCCACGTCAGCGCGTTGTGTCTGGGCGCGATGATGTTCGGCGAGTGGGGCAACCCGGATCACGACGACTCGATCGGCATCATCCGCACGGCACTCGACGCGGGCGTCAACATCATCGACACGGCCGACGTCTATTCGGGCGGCGAGTCCGAGATCATCGTCGGGAAGGCGGTCGCCGGACGGCGCGACGATGTCGTCCTGGCGACCAAGGTGTCCAGCCCCATGGGCCCTGGCCTCAACGAACGCGGCGCTTCACGGCGCTGGATCGTCCGGGCCTGCGAGGAGAGCCTGCGCCGTCTGGGCACCGATCACATCGACCTGTACCAGGTACACCGGCCCGATGAGGCGACCGACCTCGACGAGACCTTGGGCGCGCTCTCCGATCTCGTCCGCGCGGGAAAGATCCGCTATGCGGGCTCCTCGACGTTCGCCGCCTCGACGATCGTGCAGGCGCAGTGGACCGCCGAGCGGCGGCATCGCGAACGCTTCGTCTGCGAACAGCCGCCCTACTCCCTCCTGGCCCGGGGCATCGAGGGTGACGTACTGCCCACCTGCGAGACGTATCGGATGGGGGTGCTCGCCTGGAGTCCGCTGGCCGGAGGCTGGCTCTCCGGCCGCTGGCACCGCGAGGCGGCCGACCTCACCAGTCACCGCACACGGACGATGCCCTTCCGCACCACGCTCTCCCATTACGACCTGGACGTACCGGGCAACCAGGCCAAGCTCGACGCCGCCACCGAACTCGCCGGCATCGCCGACGAAGCGGGCCTGACACTGATCCAGCTGGCGCTGGCCTTCGTCACCACGCACCCCGCGGTCACCGCGGCGATCATCGGCCCCCGCACCGCCGGACACCTGCACGACCAGCTCAGCGCCGCGGACATCGTCCTGGAGCCCGACGTCCTCGACCGCATCGACCGCGTCGTGGCACCCGGCACCGACCTCAACTCCGAGGACGCGGGCTACCACGCGGCCGTCCTGGCCGACCCGAAGCGCCGCCGCCGTACCCCCGAAGCGCCTTGAGGGCATGGCACTTTGAGGCGTTCCGCGATATCGATGCGGCCATGACGGACGATGCGAACGAAGGGACCCCGCCGGGGCTTCCGGCTCCCGCCCCGGCGGGCACGAGCGCCTTGCCGGAGGGGACGTACGACGGGGCGGTCGTCCTCGTGACCGGTGGCGGGACAGGCCTGGGCAAGGCGATCGCCGCGGAGTTCGCGCGGCTCGGCGCCGACCTGGTGATCGCCGGCCGCAAGGAGGAGCGGCTGAAGGCGGCGCGGGACGAACTCGGCGCCCTCGGCGGGCGGGTGGCGGCGGTGGCGTGCGACATCCGGGACCCCGAGCGCGTCGCCGAGGTCTTCGACGCGGCGCAGGACGCGTTCGGCCTGCCAGGCGTCCTGGTCAACAACGCGGCGGCGAACTTCCCCGTACCGGCCGAGGACATGTCCCCGAACGCGTGGCGAGCGGTCGTGGACATCACCCTGACGGGGACGTTCTTCATGACGCGCGAGTTCGCCCGCCGCCATCTCGCGGCGGGCTCACCCGGCTCGGTCATCAACATCGGGGCGTCGTACGCGTGGACGGGCGGCCCCGGCTTCGCACACAGCGCGGCGGCGAAGGCGGGCGTGAAGAGCCTCGTCGAGAGCCTGGCGGTGGAGTGGGGTCCGTACGGGATCCAGGTCAACGGCCTGGTGCCGGGACTGATGCCGCACGAGGACATGACCGACGACATCCGCGGCAATCTGGATAGGGCGGCGCCCGCACAAGCTGCGCAGGCGGGGCAGTTGGGCGCTCGCCAGCCCGCCCTCCGCGTCGGCGCCCCGCGCGAACTGGGCTGGGCCGCGACCTTCCTCGCCTCGCCCTACGCCCGCTTCATCACCGGGCACACGTTGGTGGTCGACGGCGCGAACTGGCAGCGGCGGGGTCTGGTGAGCCCGGAAGTGGTGACGGTGCGCGAACAGATGGGGCGAGGTCGTTTCGAGCGATAGCCACGCTCCTCACCCTCCATCGAGCGATAGCCACGCGCCTCACTTCCCCTCGAACGTCGCCGACCGCGTCTCCCGCTTCGCCGCGTACCCCGCACGCGAGTCCTCCGACGTCAGCGTGATCGCCGCGTTCATCGCGACCCGGTCGAGGGCGGCGTCCATCCCCGCGTCCGCGTACGCGTCGATGGCCCGCTTGATGCCCTGGACGGCCAGCGGGCCATTAGCCGCGATCTCCGCGGCGACTTCGCTGGCCATCTCCGTCAACTCGGCTTGCTGGGTGATGAGTTGGACGAGGCGAAGCCGCTCGGCCGTGGCCGCGTCGATGCGGCGTCCGGTGAGCGAGAGCAGCTTGGCCCAGCCCGCGCCCGCGTCGCGCGCGATGCGCAGATCGCCGCCCGCGTCCACCGCGACGCCGATCTGCGCCTCGGGCAGCGCGAACACCGCGTCGTCGGACGCGATCCGCACGTCCGCCATCAGCGCCAGCTCGAAGCCGAAGCCCAGGCAGTATCCCTGCACAGCGGCGACGATGGGCTGCGGCAGACCCGCGAAGGCACGGAAACGTTCGTGGACCCAGCGCAGGCCCTCGTAGTAATTGCGGGTGCGCTCCGCTCCCGAACGTCCGCCGATCGCGCCGCTGTTGCTCGCGGTGACATCGATCCCGGCGCAGAACGCCCGCCCCTCGGCCCGCAGGAGAACCACCCTGATCGAGTCGTCGAAACGGATCCGGTCGGCGAAGATGCCCAGCTGACGTGTGGACTCCCAACTCCACGCGTTGAGCTTGCGCGGACAGCAGAGGGTGAGGACGCCGATGCCGTCCTCGATGTCGAGGCGCAGCCGTTCCTCACCCTCCGGGATGTCCGTACCGATGGTGTCGATCATCCAGGACCAGCTCCTGCCAACGCTCTGACGGACCATCAATTGAATGACGGCCCGTCAGCGTAGCGGGAGCCGCTCAGCGGCTGAAGACCTCGAAGGACACCGCGGGCTTCCCGCCGAAGCGCGGAGCCAGCCGCTCCGCGTTGCCGGTGAGGAACTCACGGCAGTACTTCTCGGGGTCCTCCCGCGTCAACACCTCGATGTACGTGCGGTGTTCGAGGAGCGAGCGCACGGAACGCTCAAGACCGGCCGTCGCGTCCGCCGCGTGCGTGGGCGACGAGGAACCGGCGACGGCCACCCATCGCACACCGTCCCAGGGCTCGAGCCCGTCCTTCTCGATGAGCTCGGGGAAGATCCAGCGGTTGCCCGCGTCCCCCACGGCGTCCAGAGTGGCGCGGCCGACGGCGACGTGGTCCGGGGTGTTCCAGGCGACGCCGCCCCAGGTGTCACGGTGGTTGAGCGTGATCACTAGCTCGGGGCGGTGCCTGCGGACCGCGGCGGCGATGTCGCGGCGCAGGGCCGTCCCGTACTCGATCACGCCGTCCTTGTGGTCGAGGAACTCCACGGTCGACACACCGACGACCGCCGCGCTTGCCCGCTGCTCCCTCTCGCGCAGCGGCCCGCAGGTGGCGGGGTCCAGGGTGTCGATGCCCGCCTCACCGCGGCTGGCCAGGAGGTAGGCGACCTCGCGACCGCCGTCCGTCCAACCGGCGATCGCGGCCGAGCAGCCGTACTCCAGGTCGTCGGGGTGGGCCACGACGGCGAGGGCGCGCTGCCAGTCCTCGGGCATGGGTGTGAGCTGGTCGTTCACATGCAACGGCTCTGTCATGCCCGCAGCCTAGCTTCGCGGGGCCCCCGGGCGGGGTGACCTCAGGCCTCGCCCCGGGCGAGCGCGAGGAGCCGGTCCAGGACGCGCGGTGAACCCACCCGCAGGCCGTCGTGCTCGTACTCGTCGGTGACCCAGGTCCGCAGGCCGCGGATGGAGCGAGCCGTACGCAGGGATTGTTCGGTGTCCACGTACAGGTCGTCGTGGTAGATGGCAGCGGCGGCGGGCACCTCGTTCGCGGCGAGGCGTGCCGTGTCGTACAGGGGCGCCCAATCGGTGCGTGCGGCGAGGAGTTCGGCGGTCTCGCGCAAGGGCCGCAGGGCCGGATCGCAGTCGAACTGCCAGCGCTGGACCGCTTCCCCGGTGAACAGCAGCGGCGCCTCCCCGGCGAGTGTCCTGCCGGGGTCGAACCGCGGGAACTCGCCGCGCAGCCGCTCGGCCGACCAGTCGGTGGGCCGCTCGCCCTGGCCGTAGATCGTCTCGTGCATCAGCGCGAAGAGCGGGCGGCTCGCGAGCGACAGGTTGGCCTGTACGTCTTCCTGGAACGCGTCGGAGAGCGCGGGCCCCGCCGGGGTCCGTACGAAGGCGTCCTCGATGAGGTAGTGCAGGCGGTGGCTGCCGTCCTTCGAGCCGAGCAGCATGCCGAGGGACTGGAACGCCTCGACGGTGAGGCGGTAGCCGCCGTTCAGGACCGGCTCGTGCTCGGCGAGGTGGGCGGCGATGCGGCGGGCGCGCTCGACGTCCTGAGGGTAGCGGGCGTAGTGGGCGGCGGTCTTGCGTTCCATGCGCGGGTAGGCGGCGCGGTAGACGTCGTCCGCGTGACCGTCGAGCGTGGGCAGGCCGCCGGTGATGAGGGCGGTGTGCAGGCCTTCGGGGGCCGCCGACAGGTAGTGGGTCGCGCAGAAGCCGCCGAAGCTCTGGCCGAGGACGGTCCAAGGGGCACCGCCTGTCAGCTCGCGCCGGATCAGCTCGCAGTCGCGGACGATGGAGTCGGCGCGGAAGTGCGTGAGGTAGTCGGCCTGTTCGCGGGGGCCGCCGCGCAGCGGAAGCGTCTGGCGCGTGGCCGGAGTGGAGCTGCCCGTTCCGCGCTGGTCGAGAAGCAGCACCCTGAAGTCCTGCAGCGCCCGGCCGAGCCACGCCTCCTTGCCCGCGAACCGGTTGGCCCCGCATCCCGGGCCGCCCTGCAGATACACCAGCCACGGCAGGTCCGCGGCGTCCCCGTGCGCGCTCGCCACGGCCTCGCGGGCGAAGACCTCGATCCGCTCCCCCGCCGGGTCGCCGTGGTCGAGGGGAACGGAGAAGCGGTGGTCGGTGAGGACGACTCCGGGCTGACGGTAGGAGGCGGTGGCGGTCAAGAGGGCTCCTGGACGTGGGCGCATGCGGAACGGGACACTTCGCCCCAGTTCAGCACACCCGCCGCGGGAGCGTTCAGCGGGGCGCCAGGCTGGAGCGCCGCACCACCAGCTCCGGCTGGAGCACCACGCGCCGGTGATCATGTTCTTCGGAGTCGGCGTCCGACTCGGACTCCTCCAGGAGGAGTTCCGCGGCCATCGCGCCCATCTTGATGGCGGGCTGACGCACCGAGGTGAGCGGGACAACGGCCGCGGCGGCGAATTCGATGTCGTCGTAACCGACGATGGCGATGTCCTCGGGCACGCTGACCCCGGCCGCGTACATCGCCTGGAGCACCCCGAGGGCGAGCAGGTCGTTGGCGCAGAAGACGGCGGTCGGCCGCTCGGCGAGCCCCAGGACGCGGGCGCCCGCGTCGCGTCCCGCGGCCACGTCGAGGCGTTCGGTGGGCAGTTCCCGCAGCGCCGACGCAGGCAGACCGGCCTCGGCCAGGGCCTGCAACGCTCCCTGCCTGCGGTCCTTGACCTGGTTGAGTCCGGGCGGACCGCTCACGTACGCGATGCTGCGGTGCCCCGTGTCGACGAGATGGCGCACGGCAAGCGCTCCCCCGAGGACGTCGTCCACGGAGACGGAGCACTCGGTGGCGCCTTCGGCGACCCGGTCGACCAGGACGAACGGGATGGCGTGTCTGCGGAACGCCTCGATGTTGCGCCCCGTCGCGTCGGCCGGGGTCAGCAGGACGCCACGTACTCGCTGTTCCGCGAAGAGCGCCAGATACTCGGCCTCTTCGGAGGGGCTCTGTCCGCTGTTGCACATCATGACGCGGAGCCCGGCGTCGCGCGCGGCCCGCTCGGCACCGCGCGCGACGTCCACGAAGAAGGGGTTACCCATGTCGAGCACGAGGAGCGCCATGATGCGGCTCTGGCCGGCGCGCAGCTGCCGTGCGGACTCGCTGCGGACGTAGCCGAGCCGTTCGATCACGGACTGCACCCGGTGGCGGGTCTCCTCGGAGACCACGTCCGGACGGTTGATCACGTTCGACACCGTGCCCACCGACACACCGGCGTGCTTCGCCACGTCCTTGATGCCGACCATGCGTCCCCTTGTTCCTCTGCTCGTGCGGCGCCTTGTGCGGCGCCGCGTGCGATCCCCTCAGAATTTGTACTGGTCGATGTTCTTCTTGTCGAAAACGGTCGGTTCGCCGAGATCGACGACTCCCTTGTCACCGATGGTGAAGCTGCCGAGGTCGCCCGCCTCGAACTCCTCGCCCTTCTTGCCCGTGATCTGGCCGGACTTCAGGGCTACGGCGGCGTGGGCGGCGAGCGCGCCGAGCTTGGCCGGGTCCCACAGTTCGAAGCCCTCGACGGTGCCGTTCTTCACGTACTGGCGCATGTCGTTGGGCGTGCCGAGGCCGGTGAGCTTCACCTTGCCCTTGTACTTGGATCCCGAGAGGTACTGGGCGGCCGCCTTGATGCCGACCGTCGTCGGCGAGATGATCCCGGCCAGCTTCGGGTGCTCCTGCAACAGTCCCTGGGTCTGCTGGAAGGACTGCTGGGCGTCGTCGTTGCCGTAGGCCGTCTTGACCAGCTTCATGTTCTTGTACTTGGGCTTCTTCAGCTCCTTCTTCATGTAGCCGATCCAGGTGTTCTGGTTCGTCGCGGTCTGGGCGGCGGAGAGGATCGCGATGTCGCCCTTGTAGCCGAGCTGCTTGCCCAGGAGCTCCACCTGGGTGCGGCCGAGCGCCTCGGCGCTGGACTGCGAGACGAAGACGTCACGGCATCCGGGGTTGGTGTCGGAGTCGTACGTGACGACCTTGATGTCGTTCTTCATGGCCTGCTTGAGGGCGGTGCACAGGGCGCCGGGGTCCTGTGCGGAGACGGCCATGGCGTCGACCTGCTGCTGGGTGAGCGTGTTGACGTAGCTGACCTGTCCGCTGGTGTCGGTGGCGCTGTTGGGCCCTGTCTCCTTGTATGAGGAACCGAGCTCCTTGAGCGCCTTCTCGCCGCCCTTGTCGGCGACGGTGAAGTACGGGTTGTTGACCTGCTTGGGCAGGAAGGCGACGGTGAGGCCCTTCTTGGTGGCCGCGCCCGGGTCGGCCTTGGCGTTCGAGGCCTTGCCCGCGTCGTCGTTCTTCGAGGACTCCTTGGTCGTACCTGAGCAGGCGGTGGCGGTGAGGGCGAGCGAGGTGACGGCGGCCAGGGTCACGCAGGCGCGGGTGAGGGCGGAGCGGCGGACAGATCGGCGGGGAGAGAGCATCGTTGGTCCCTTTCGGACGTGTCGACTTGTCGGCGGTACGAGGAGTCAGCGGGCGGGTGCGGCGGCGCGGCGGACCGCTCTGGCGACGGCGATCTGGCGGGCCACGCGCGGCCCGAGCACGGAGACCACGAGCAGCACGCCGGTGACGACGATCTGCGACTGTGCGGAGACATTGAGCAGGCTCATCGCGTTCTGTAGGCCGCCGAGCAGGAAGACTCCGGCGATCGCGCCGCCGAGGGTCCCCTTGCCGCCGTCGAAGTCGATGCCGCCGAGCAGTACGGCGGCGACGACGGACAGTTCGAGCCCGGTGGCGTTGTCGTAGCGGGCGCTCGCGTAGTGCAGGGCCCAGAAGATGCCCGTGAGCGAGGCCATGAGCCCGGTGAGGACGAACAGCCACAGCTTGTGCCGCTTGACGCGGACACCGGCGAACCGCGCCGCCTCCTCGTTGGCGCCGATCGCGAAGAGCGAGCGGCCGAAGGGAGTGGCGTGCAGGACGACTACGGCGATCGCGAGCAGCGCGAGGAAGGGCAGGAAGGCGTACGGCAGGAAGGTGTCGCCGACTCGTCCGGCCGCGAAGTCCAGGTACTGCGAGGGAAAGTCGGTGACGGCGTCGGAGCCGAGGACGATCTGTGCGATGCCCCGGTAGGCGGCCATGGTGCCGATGGTCACGGCGAGCGAGGGCAGCCCCAGACGGGTCACCAGGAGGCCGTTGACGAGGCCGCAGACCACTCCGAGGAGGAGCACGAGCGGAATGATCGTCTCGATGGCCATGCCCGCGTTCCAGAGGGCGCCCATCACCGCTCCGGAGAGCCCCGCCGTCGAGGCCACC
The DNA here is from genome assembly GCF_055570235.1 of Streptomyces sp. NPDC031274. Taxonomy (NCBI): domain Bacteria; kingdom Bacillati; phylum Actinomycetota; class Actinomycetes; order Kitasatosporales; family Streptomycetaceae; genus Streptomyces; species Streptomyces sp. NPDC031274. Next base: position 202,873 of record NZ_JBVIHP010000008.1, read on the forward strand.
GACAGATCGATCTCTCCGGAGACGACGAGGAGCGTCATCGGAAGGGCGATGAGGGCGATGGGCAGCGTGTTCCCGATGAGGAACGACAGGTTGAGGGCGTTTCCGAAACCGTCCACAAAGGAGAAAGACATCAGGAGGAGGACGACAAGGAGAGCGCCGACAACGGTGTCCCAGCGGATGGCGCGCGTCAGCGTGAGCCGGTTGGGGTCAGCCATGGCGGGCGTTCCTCTTCTTCAGGGCCTTGGCGACGCGCAGGGCGACGACCCGGTCGACGGCGATGGCCAGGACGAGCAGTACGCCGTTGATGGCGAGCACCCATACGGAGCTGACGCCGAGCGCGGGAAGCACGCTGTTGATGGACGTGAGCAGCAAGGCGCCGAGTGCCGCACCGTAGACGCTGCCGGAGCCGCCGGTGAACACGACGCCGCCGACCACGACGGCGCTGACGACGGTGAGTTCATAGCCGTTGCCTGTGGCGGAGTCGACGTTGCCGAAGCGGGCCAGGTAGAGCGCGCCGGCGAGTCCGGCGAGCGCTCCGCACGCCGTGTAGGCGGCGAGGATGCGCTTGCGTACCGGGATGCCCGCGAGCCGCGCGGCCTCGGGGTTGGAGCCGAGGGCGTAGAGCTCGCGTCCGCCGCCGAAGTGCCGCAGGTAGTACGCGACCGCGACCAGGACGGCGAGCGCGATCAGCGCCAGATACGGCACGGCCGAGATCCCGCCGGAGCCGAAGTCGACGAAGCCGTCCGGCAGGTCGGACGCGGTGATCTGCCGGGAGCCCACCCAGATCGAGTCGATGCCCCGGATGACGTAGAGGGTGCCGAGTGTCACGACGAGCGCGGGCACCTGGCCGAGGCTGACGAGCGCTCCGTTGAGCAGGCCGCAGCCGACGCCGAGCGCGACGGCGAGGAGGATCGCGACCGTCGGGTCGCCGCCGCCCTGGAGGTGGTTGCCCGCGGCGAAGGCGCTGATCCCGAGCGTGGAGCCGACCGACAGGTCGACGTTGCGGGTGATGACGACCAGGGCCTGTCCGGTCGCGACGAGGACGAGAATGGTCGCGTTCAGGAGCAGGTCCTTGATGCCCTGCTCGGACAGGAACTCGCTGTTGCCCGCCTGGGTGATGCCGATCATCACCAGGAAGACAAGCAGGATGGCCAGTTCGCGCATCTTGAAGACGCGGTCGACCAGGCGCGTGCCCGCGGCCTTCTCGGGGTCGACGGCGGGTGCGGGGTTCCGCGTGGTCACGCTCATGCCGTCCTCCCTGTGGCGGCCGCCATCACGGTCTCCTCGGTCGCCCGCGCGCGCGGGATCTCGGCGGTGAGCCGTCCTTCGTGCATGACGAGGACCCGGTCGGCCATGCCGAGGATCTCGGGCAGGTCGGAGGAGATCATCAGGACCGCGACCCCCTCGGCGGCGAGTTCGGAGAGCAAGCGGTGCACTTCGGCCTTGGTGCCGACGTCGATGCCGCGGGTGGGTTCGTCCACGATCAGCACTTGGGGCCTGGTGGCCAGCCACTTGGCGAGGACGACTTTCTGCTGGTTGCCGCCTGACAGGGTGCCGACGGCGTCGGCGATCCGCGCGTACTTCACCTGGAGCCGCACCGCCCAGTCGAGCGAGCGGCTGCGTTCGGCGCCGCGGTCCATGAGACCGGCCCGCACGGTCGTGCGCAGCCCGGTGAGCCCGATGTTGCGCTCGATGGACATGTCCATCACCAGGCCCTGCGCGCGGCGGTCCTCGGGGACGAGCGCGAGCCCGGCGGCCATGGCGGTACTGGGGGCGCCGTTGATCAACGCCTTCCCCTGCACCTCGACCGTTCCGGCATCCCACCGGTCGACGCCGAACACGGCCCGCGCGACCTCGCTGCGACCGGCGCCGACGAGTCCCGCGAGGCCGACGATCTCGCCGCGCCGCACGTCGAACGACACGTCGGTGAAGACGCCCTCACGGGTCAGCCTGCGGACGCTGAGCGCGACTTCGCCGACCTCTGTGTCCTGCTTCGGGTAGAGCTCGTCGAGATCGCGGCCCACCATGCGGCGTACGAGATCGTCCTCGGCCAGGCCGTCCAGCGGCTCGCTCGCGATCAGGCCACCGTCCCGGAGCGTGGTGACGCGCTGGCACAGCTCGAAGATCTCCTCGAGACGGTGCGAGATGAAAAGCACCGCGGCGCCCTGTTCGCGCAGGGTGCGCACGACGCCGAAGAGGCGGGCCACTTCGCTGCCGGTGAGCGCCGCGGTCGGTTCGTCCATGATCAGGACCCGGGCGTCGAAGGAGAGCGCCTTGGCGATCTCGACGATCTGCTGGTCGGCGATGGAGAGCCCGCGAGCGGGCTGCTCGGGGTCGAGGTCCACGGCAAGACGCTTGAAGAGCGCGTCGGCCGCCGCGTGTACGGACTTGTGGTCGACGCGGCCGAAGGAGCGGCGGGGCTGGCGCCCCATGAAGATGTTCTCCGCGACGGAGAGGTCGGGGAAGAGCGTCGGCTCCTGGTAGATGACGGCGACGCCCGCGTCCCTGGCGTCACCGGGGCCGTGGAAGACGACCGGGGACCCGTCGAGCGACAACTCCCCCGTGTCCGGCCGGCGGACCCCGGCGAGGGTCTTGATGAGGGTGGATTTCCCTGCGCCGTTCTCGCCCGCGAGGGCGTGCGCCTCACCGGCGTACAGCTCCAGGGAGACATCGTGCAGGGCGCGCACGGCCCCGAAGGACTTGCTCAGGCCCTGCACGGCAAGGACGGGGGGCTCTCTCATAGGTAGCACCGATCGGTCACGAAGGGCATGCCGCTCTGGCATGGGGGATCAGGTGTCGGGCGTACGGCATCCGACGCGCTGGGCGTCGAGTGCCGGGTGTCGGACGTCATGGGGAGTCACTCGCCGGACACGTGGCGTGAAAGGTTTCAATCAATTTTCAGGGAAGCTAAACCCGCACCAACTCCGGCGTCAATGGTCGTGACTTGAGAATCCTGTTGTCACTCCGTGCACCAAGGGTGAAGCACTCAAGTCCCCTTGACAGGAGTCGGCGATCTCCCTAGCTTCGCCTCTCGTGAAACGATTCATCGTCGAGTCGTTACGGAGTCGAGTTGTGATCAGCAGAAGACGACTGCTCAGCACCACCGCCACGGCCGCCCTGGGCACTGCCATGGCCGCCGGAGCCGTTTCCCCCGCACAGGCCGCCGGGGCCGCCCCCTCCGCCGGAGGGCGCTCCCTACGTGTGACCAGACCGACCGTCGAGTACGTGAGAAACCCGCTCGGCCTCGACGTGCCGCGCCCCAGGCTGAGTTGGCCCCTGACGTCCGACAAGGACGGCCAGGAGCAGTCGGCCTACCAAGTGCGCGTTGCCACCGCCCCGGGCCGCCTCACCGAGCCCGACGTCTGGGACAGCGGCAAGGTCGCGTCCAGCGACTCCGCCCTGGTCCCGTACGCGGGCCCCGGCCTCAAGTCCCGTACGCGCTACTACTGGTCGGTCCGGGTCTGGGACGCCTCGGGCAAGGCCTCAGCGTGGAGTGAGCCCTCCTGGTGGGAGACCGGGCTCTCCGCGGCGAAGGACTGGTCGGCACAGTGGATCGGCGCACCCGCCTCCCTGGTGGGCGCGCCCGCCCTGGACGACGCCTCGTGGATCTGGTTCCCCGAGGGAGACCCCGCGACCAGCGCCCCTGCGGCCACCCGTTGGTTCCGCGGCCGCGTCGATGTCCCCGAAGGGGTCACTCGCGCACGGCTGGTCATGACGGCCGACGACGGCTACACCGCGTACGTGAACGGCGCGCGGGTGGCCCACAGCGAAGCGGACAGCGCCGCCGACAACTGGCGCCGCCCCGTGGTCGTCAACGTGACCGACCGGCTGCGCCCCGGCGCCGCGGTCGTCGCCGTCTCGGCCACCAATGCCACGACAGGGCCCGCCGGTCTGCTCGGCGTGCTCGAACTGACGACCGCCGACGGCGTACGCACCCTCACCACCGACGGCACGTGGAAGACGACCGACAAGGAGCCGTCGGGCGACTGGCAATCGACGGGGTACGACGACGGCTCCTGGGCCGCGTCGAAGACCCTCGCCCCGTGGGGTTCGGGCCCCTGGGGCAAGGTCGCTCCAAACCACTGTCCCGCCGCCCAACTGCGCCACGAGTTCCGTCTGCGGGCGGGCAAGAAGGTCGCGCGGGCCCGGCTGTACTCCACGGCTCTCGGCCTCTACGACGCGTGGCTCAACGGCGAGCGTGTCGGCGACGACCGTCTGGCGCCGGGCTGGACCGACTACGACAAGCGGGTCCAGTACCAGACGTACGACGTGACCAAGCAACTCAAGTCCGGCGCCAACGCGCTCGGCGTGACGGTCGCGGTCGGTTGGTACGCGGGGAACGTCGGCATGTTCGGTCCGCACCAGTACGGCGATCGACCGGCGTTCCTCGGCCAGCTGGAGGTCACGTACACCGACGGCTCGACCGACCGTGTGCTCTCCGGCACCCGATGGCGCACCGCCACCGGTCCGGTGACCGCCGCCGACCTGCTGTCGGGCGAGGACTACGACGCCCGTCTGGAGACCGCGGGCTGGACGCGCGCCGGGTTCGACGACTCGGAGTGGATCGCGGCGGACGCCATCGACACGGTCAAGGCCGCCGTCGTGGCCCAGATCGACGGGCACGCGCGCGTGGAGAGCGAGATATCGGCCCGGAAGGTGAGTGAGCCGAAGCCCGGTGTGTTCGTCTTCGACCTCGGTCAGAACATGGTCGGCGCGGTCCGCCTCAACGTCTCCGGTAAGGCCGGCACGAAGGTCCAGCTCCGCCACGCGGAGGTCCTCAACCCCGACGGCACGCCCTACACCACCAATCTGCGGACCGCGCGCGCCACGGACACCTACACGCTCAAGGGCGGCGGCAAGGAGACGTACGAGCCGCGGTTCACCTTCCACGGCTTCCGCTACGTCGAGGTGACGGGCTACCCGGGCAAGCCACCGCTTGACGCGGTGGTGGGCCGCGTGATCCACACGTCGGCGCCGTTCACCATGGACTTCAAGACGAACGTCCCCATGCTCAACCAGCTGCACAGCAACATCACATGGGGGCAGCGCGGCAACTTCCTCTCCATCCCCACCGACACCCCCGCACGCGACGAGCGGCTCGGCTGGACCGGCGACATCAACGTCTTCGCGCCGACCGCCGCCTACACGATGGAATCGGCGCGCTTCCTCACCAAGTGGCTCGACGACCTGCGCGACGGGCAGCCCGACGACGGTGCCTTCCCCGACGTGGCCCCGTTCGTCGGCACGGTGGGCAAGGGCGTGGCCGGCTGGGGCGACGCCGGAGTGACCGTCCCCTGGGCGCTGTACCAGGCCTACGGGGACAAGCGCGTCCTGGAGCAGTCCTGGTCGTCGATGCTGAAGTGGCTGGAGTACCTGGAGAAGCACAGCAGCGGATACCTGCGCCCCGCCGAGGGCTACGGGGACTGGCTCAACATCCAGGACGAGACCCCCAAGGACGTCATCGGCACGGCCTACTTCGCGCACAGCGCCGATCTGGTCGCGCGGACCGCCGAAGCCCTTGGCAAGGACCCTGCCCCGTACAAGAAGCTCTTCGGCAGTGTCCGGGACGCCTTCCGTGCGGCGTACGTGAGCGGCGGCGGCCGGGTGAAGGGCGACACGCAGACCGCGTACGTCCTGGCTCTGTCCATGGACCTGCTCAAGGACGGCGACCGCGCACCGGCGGCCACCCGCCTGGTGGAGCTCATCAAGTCCAAGGAATGGCACCTGTCGACGGGCTTCCTGGGCACCCCGCGCCTGCTGCCCGTCCTCACCGCCACCGGCCACACGGACGTGGCCTATCGCCTCCTCGTCCAGAGGTCCTTCCCCAGCTGGGGTTACCAGATCGACAAGGGCGCCACGACGATGTGGGAGCGCTGGGACTCCATCAAGCCGGACGGCAGCTTCCAGGACGCCGGCATGAACTCCTTCAACCACTACGCGTACGGCTCGGTGGGTGAGTGGATGTACGCGAACATCGCGGGCATCGCACCGGCCGACCCGGGCTTCCGCAAGATCCTCGTCCGCCCGCGCCCCGGCGGCGGCGTGACCGAGGCGACGAGCAGCTTCGACGCGCTTTACGGCCCCGTCACCACCCACTGGAAGACGGACTCCGACGGATTCCGTCTCACTCTCACCCTGCCCGCCAACACCACCGCGGAGGTGTGGATCCCCGCCGACGAACGCACGCAAGTGAAGCACGACGCGGCGGAGTTCCTGCGGATGGAGGACGGCTGCGCCGTCTTCGCCGCCGCCTCCGGCACCCACCGCTTCTCCAACTGACCCACCTCGACCGCTCTTTCGGAAGGCTGCGCGATGACCGCCGGAACCAGCAAGGACGCCGTGAAAGCGGCACTCACCACCCAGGCCCTGGAGACCCCGTCCTGGGCGTACGGCAACTCCGGTACGCGCTTCAAGGTCTTCGCGCAGCCAGGTGTCCCCCGCACGACCCGGGAGAAGATCGATGACGCCGCCCGGGTGCACGCACACACGGGCGTGGCTCCCCGGGTGGCTCTGCACATCCCCTGGGACAAGGTCGACGACTACGCGGCCCTCGCGGAGTACGCCACCGGGCAAGGTGTGCGGCTCGGAGCGATCAACACCAATGTCTTCCAGGACGACGACTACAAGCTCGGCTCGGTCACCAACCCGGACCCGGCGATCCGGCGCAAGGCACTCGGCCATCTCCTGGAGTGCGTGGACGTCATGGACGCGACGGGTTCACGCGACCTGAAGCTCTGGTTCTCCGACGGCATCAACTATCCCGGCCAGGACGACATCCGCAGCCGCCAGGACCGCCTGTCCGAAGCCCTGCGGGCCACCTACGAACGCCTCGGCGACGACCAGCGCATGCTCATCGAGTACAAGCTCTTCGAGCCGGCCTTCTACGCGACGGACATCCCGGACTGGGGCACGGCGTACGCGCACTGCCTGAAGCTCGGGCCCAAGGCACAGGTCGTCGTCGACACCGGCCACCACGCGCCCGGCACCAACATCGAGTTCATCGTCGCCACGCTGCTGCGCGAGGGCCGTCTCGGCGCCTTCGACTTCAACTCGCGCTTCTACGCGGACGACGACCTGATGGCGGGCGCCGCCGACCCCTTCCAGCTGTTCCGGATCATGTACGAGGTCATCCGCGGCGGCGGCTTGGACTCCGACATCGCGTTCATGCTCGACCAGTGCCACAACATCGAGGCGAAGATCCCGGCGATCATCCGCTCGGTGATGAACGTGCAGGAGGCCACGGCGAAGGCACTCCTTGTCGACGCCGACGCGCTGGCCGAGGCCCAGCGGACCGGCGACGTCCTCGCCGCCAACGCCGCCCTGATGGATGCCTTCAACACGGACGTACGTCCCCTACTGGCAGAAGTCAGGGAGGACTCGGGGATCGACCCGGATCCCATGAGGGCCTATCAGCGGTCAGGCTGGCAGGAGCAGATCGTCAAGGACCGCGTGGGCGGCGAGCAGGCCGGATGGGGGGCATGAGCGACATGACACAGCACGCACGGATCAAGGAACTCCTGGAGCGCGCACACCGCTTGGGCGCCGACCCGCGCAACACGAACTACGCGGGCGGCAACGCCTCGGCGAAGGGCACGGCCCCCGACCCGGTCACCGGCGCGGACACGGACCTGATGTGGGTCAAGGGCTCGGGCGGCGACCTGGGCACCCTTACCGAGGAGGGCCTCGCGGTCCTGCGCCTCGACCGCCTCCACGCACTCAAGGAGGTGTACGGGGGCGCGGACCGTGAGGACGAGATGGTCGCCGCCTTCGACTACTGCCTGCACGGCAAGGGCGGCGCGGCCCCTTCCATCGACACGGCGATGCACGCCCTGGTGGACGCACCGCACGTGGACCACCTCCACCCCGACTCGGGCATCGCCCTGGCGTGCGCCGCGGACGGCGAGAAGCTGACGGCCGAGTGCTTCGGCGCCACGGTGGCCTGGGTGCCCTGGCGCCGCCCCGGCTTCCAACTGGGCCTGGACATCGCCGCAGTGCAGGCGGCGAACCCCGATGCCATCGGCTGCGTCCTGGGCGGTCACGGCATCACGGCGTGGGGCGCCACAGCGGACGAGTGCGAGCGCAACTCTCTGCACATCATCCGCACGGCGGAGGCGTTCCTCGCGGAACGCGGCAAAGCCACCCCCTTCGGCGACCCCCTGGACGACTACGCCCCTCTCCCCACCGCCGAACGCCACCGGCGCGCGGCCGAACTGGCCCCGCACATCCGCTCGCTGGCCTCGCGGGACCGCGCCCAGATCGGCCACTTCACCGACACGGACACCGTCCTCGACTTCCTGGCCTCCACCGAACACCCGCGCCTGGCAGCCCTGGGCACCTCCTGCCCGGACCACTTCCTCCGTACGAAGGTCAGGCCGCTGGTCCTGGACCTCCCGCCCACCGCCCCGCTCTCGGAGGCCATCACCCGCCTCAAGGAGTTGCACACCGCGTACCGAGAGGAGTACGCGGCCTACTACACCCGCCACGCCGATCCTGCCTCTCCCGCGATGCGCGGTGCCGACCCGGCGATCGTCCTCGTTCCTGGCGTGGGGATGTTCTCCTTCGGCAAGGACAAGCAGACAGCGCGCGTGGCGGGCGAGTTCTATGTGAACGCCATCAACGTCATGCACGGCGCCGAAGCCGTCTCCACGTACGCCCCGATCGACGAGTCGGAGAAGTTCCGCATCGAGTACTGGCCGCTGGAGGAGGCAAAGCTCCAGCGCCTGCCCAAGCCCAAACCGCTGGCCACCCGGGTGGCCCTGGTGACCGGCGCGGGCAGCGGCATCGGCAAGGCGATCGCGCACCGCTTGGTCGCGGAGGGTGCCTGCGTCGCGGTGGCGGACCTCAACACGGAGAACGCCGAGACCGTGGCGGAGGAGTTGGGCGGCCCCGACAAGGCCATCGCCGTCTCCATGGACGTCACGTCCGAAGACCAGATCACTGCCGCCTTCAACGCCACAGCCCTGGCTTTCGGCGGAGTGGACCTGGTGGTGAACAACGCGGGCATCTCCATCTCCAAGCCGCTGCTCGACACCACGGCCCGTGACTGGGACCTGCAGCACGACATCATGGCCCGCGGCTCCTTCCTCGTCTCCCGCGAGGCGGCCCGCATCATGCGGGATCAGGCCCTGGGCGGCGACATCATCTACATCACGTCCAAGAACGCGGTGTTCGCGGGCCCGAACAACATCGCGTACTCCGCCACCAAGGCCGACCAGGCCCACCAGGTCCGCCTCCTGGCAGCCGAGTTGGGCGAGTTCGGCATACGTGTCAACGGCATCAACCCGGACGGCGTGGTCCGCGGCTCGGGGATCTTCGCGGGCGGCTGGGGCGCGCAGCGCGCGGCAACGTACGGGATCGAGGAGGAGAACCTGGGCGCCTTCTACGCCCAACGAACCCTCCTCAAGCGCGAGGTGCTCCCCGGGCACGTGGCCAACGCGGTCTTCGCCCTGACGGCGGGCGACCTCACTCACACGACAGGCCTGCACATACCGGTGGACGCGGGCGTCGCGGCAGCGTTCCTCAGGTAGCCACAGCCCCCTCCGGTCGGCGCAGCACACCCGGCCGGAGGGACGCTCCCGAGTCGGCCGAGAGGACACCGGCCCGCAGCCGCACCCGCACCCTCACCCTCACCCACCCTCGACCTCGACCTTGAACCCTTGCGAGCCCCGATGCCCATCGTCAGCCCCAACGCCAAAGCCGGCCCTCGCTCACCCCACCGCTTCGCCGCGATCGACCTGGGCGCGTCCAGCGGACGCGTCATGGTGGCCCGGGCAGGCCCCGACACCCTCGACCTCCAAGAGGCACACCGCTTCCCCAACCGCCCGGTCCGCGCCGCCGGCACCCTGCACTGGGACGTCCTCTCCCTGTACGCCGGAATTCTCGACGGCCTCCGCGCCGCAGGCTCTGCCGCCCCCCTCACCTCCATCGGCATGGACGGCTGGGCAGTCGACTACGGCCTGCTGGACGCCGACGGCGCGCTCCTCGGCAATCCGGTGCACTACCGGGACCCTCGCACCGAGGGCATCGCGGCCAAGGCATGGACGACCGTCCCGGCCACCGAGCTCTACGCCGCAACGGGCATCCAGCACGCCCCCTTCAACACCCTGTACCAACTCATGGCCGCTCAGGGATCGGCCCAACTGGCCGCCGCGCAGCACCTGCTGCTCATCCCGGATCTGCTGACGTACTGGCTGACGGGCGAACTCGGCACAGAGCTGACCAACGCCTCCACCACGCAGCTCATGGACCCCGGCACAGGAGACTGGTCTCAGGAGGTGGCGACGCGTCTCGGCATCGACCTCGGGCTGTTCCCGCCCCTGCGACACCCGGGCGACCCCGCGGGCCACCTGCTTCCGCGGGTACTGCACGACACCGGCCTGAACACTCCCACCCCCATCACCACGGTCGCCTCCCACGACACCGCGTCAGCGGTAGCCGCCGTCCCCGCCACCACCGAGAACTTCGCCTACATCTGCACCGGCACATGGTCGCTCGCGGGCCTGGAACTGACCGCCCCCCTTCGCACGGAGGAGAGCCGCGAAGCCAACTTCACCAACGAGCTCGGCATCGACGGCACGGTCCGCTACCTGCGCAACATCATGGGCCTGTGGCTGCTCCAGGAGTGCCTGCGCACCTGGGCCACCGGCACCGGCAACTCCACCACTACCGGTGCCCCCGACCTGCAAACCCTCCTCCACGACGCCGCCCCCGCCCCCGCCCTCCGCTCACTCGTCGACGCGGCCGACCCCGCCTTCCTCTCCCCCGGCAACATGCCGCACCGCATCGCCCAGGCCTGCCGGGCCACGGGCCAGCCCGCCCCCGGCACCCCCGCCGAGACGACGCGCTGCATCCTCGACTCCCTGGCCCTTGCCCACCGCCGCGCCATCGAGGACGCCCAACGCCTCGCGGACCGGGCCGTGGACGTCGTCCACATAGTCGGCGGCGGTGCCCGCAACGCCCTCCTGTGCCAACTGACCGCGGACGCCTGCGGGCTGCCCGTCGTCGCGGGCCCGGCAGAGGCGGCCGCGCTCGGCAACGTACTCGTACAGGCGAGAGCGCACGGCCTCCTGCGCGACCGCCATGAGATGCGCGCCCTGCTGGCCCGCACCCAGCAGCTGACTCGCTACGAACCGACCGGCGACCCGGCGCGCCGCGCGGCATGGGACGAGGCCGCCCGACGCGTCCCGGCATCATGACTCCCGCGAAGCGCGCGTAGCGCATACGCTGCATCCATCCGATGACCGACGAGGAGGAACCCGCGATGCGAGTCGCCCTGTTCCTGACCTGTGTCAACGACACGCTCTATCCGGACACAGGACGAGCTGTGGTGAAACTGCTGACCAGACTGGGAGTTCACGTCGACTTCCCGATGGCGCAGACCTGCTGCGGGCAGGCGCACTACAACACGGGTTACCGTCACCAGGCAGAGCCGCTCGCCCGCCACTTCTCCGATGTTTTCGGTTCGGACGAGTACGACGCGATCGTGACGCCCTCCGGCTCGTGCGGCGCGATGGTCCGCGAGCTGTACCCCCGTATGGGAGAACGGGCCCGTTCCGAGGGACGCGGGAACGGCCTCGCGGCCACGCTGGCCCCCGTCGTCCCCAAGACGTACGAACTCACCGAGTTCCTGGTGGACATCCTCGGTGTGACGGACGTCGGGGCATACTACCCGCACACGGTGACGTACCACCCGACCTGCCACGGGCTGCGCAGTCTCGGACTGGGCGACCGTCCCACGCGGCTGCTTCAGGCGGTCAAGGGTCTTGAACTGGTCGAGCTCCCCGGCGCGGAGGAGTGCTGCGGTTTCGGCGGCACCTTCGCGATGAAGAACTCCGATGTCTCGTCGGCGATGGGCACGGACAAGGTGCGCAACGCCGAGTCGACGGGCGCCGACACCCTGTGCGCGGCGGACAACTCCTGCCTGATGCACATCGGGGGCACGATGACCCGCCTCAGGAGCGGCGTACGCCCGGTCCACATCGCGGAGATCCTGGCGAGCACGGAAGAGGAGCCCCTGTCATGAGCGGCATGAGCAGCACGTTCGTAGGCATGCCCGCCTTCCCCGTGGCGGCCCGCGAGGCCGTGGGCAACAAAACCCTGCGCGCCAATCTGCGGCACGCCACGCACACCATCCGCGACAAGCGGGCCCGCGCGGTCGCCGAGCTTGACGACTGGGAACAGCTCCGCGAGGCGGGCAAGCGGATCAAGGACGAGACCCTGCGCCATCTCGACCGCCACCTGGTCCAGCTGGAGGAGTCGGTCACCGCGGCGGGCGGCACCGTGCACTGGGCGGCGGACGCCGACGAGGCGAACCGCATCGTGACAGCGCTGGTCAAGGACACCGGCGAGACCGAGGTGGTCAAGGTCAAGTCGATGGCCACCCAGGAGATCGGGCTCAACGAAGCGCTGGAGGCCGAGGGCATCCACGCCTACGAGACCGACCTCGCCGAGCTCATCGTGCAGCTCGGCAAGGACCGCCCCTCGCACATCCTCGTCCCCGCCATCCACCGCAACCGCGGCGAGATCCGCGAGATCTTCGCGCGTGAGATGAGCGAATGGGGCCGCCCCGCCCCGGACGGACTCACCGACACCCCTGCCGAACTCGCCGAGGCCGCCCGTCTCCACCTCCGGGAGAAGTTCCTGCGCGCCAAGGTCGGCGTCTCCGGGGCGAACTTCATGGTCGCCGAGACGGGCACGCTGGTGGTCGTCGAGTCGGAGGGCAACGGCCGTATGTGCCTCACGCTCCCCGAGACGCTGATCTCGGTCGTCGGCATCGAGAAGACCGTGCCGACCTGGCGGGACCTGGAGGTCTTCCTTCAGACGCTCCCGCGCTCCTCGACGGCCGAGCGGATGAACCCGTACACGTCGATGTGGACCGGCACCACTCAGGAGGACGGCCCGAGCACCTTCCACCTGGTGCTCCTCGACAACGGCCGCACCGACACGCTCGCCGACGAGGTGGGCCGCCAGGCACTGCGCTGCATCCGCTGTTCGGCCTGCCTCAACGTCTGCCCCGTGTACGAACGAGCGGGCGGGCACGCGTACGGCTCGGTCTACCCCGGTCCTATCGGAGCGATCCTCAGTCCTCAACTCCGCGGCACGCAGAGCGAGATCGACGCCTCGCTCCCCTACGCATCCTCCCTCTGCGGCGCCTGCTACGAGGTGTGCCCGGTCGCCATCGACATCCCCGAAGTCCTCGTCCACCTGCGGGAACGGGTGGTCCAAGGCGGCGAAGTGGTGCGGCACGGCACGAAGGTGACCCTGCGGCCCGCGAAGGGGCACGCCGCCGAGCGGGCCGCGATGCGCGCGGCGGGCTGGGCGTTCGGACGTCCGGGGGCGCTGCGGGCCGGGCAGCGGCTCGCGTCCGGGACCCGGCGCTTCCACCCGCGCACGCTTCCCGGGCCCGGCCAGGCGTGGAGCGCGACGCGGGATCTGCCGAAGGTGCCTGCGGAGCCGTTCCGCGACTGGTGGCGGCGTACGAACGGCGACCAGGCGGAGAAGGGCGGTGCGAAGTGAGCAGCAGGGACCAGATCCTGGGCCGCGTCCGACGGGCCCTCGCGGACGTACGGGACGTGGAGCAGAAGGACACCTACGACACCTCCGTCCCCCGCGACTACCTGCGCGAGCACGGTGACCGCACGACCGAGCAGACCGTCGAGCTGCTCGCGGAGAACCTCGCCGACTACCGCGCGCTCGTGCACCGCTGCGCTGAGGAGGAGCTGCCCGAGCTGCTCACTCGTCTGCTCGCGGCACGCGACGCGCGGACCGTGCTCGTGCCGCCCGGCCTGCCGCCGCACTGGCTCGAGACCGCCGACGCGACCCGTGTCGCCGACCGCGCCACGAGCACCCCGGGCGATCTCGACGAAATCAGCAGCGTCGTCACCGGCTGCGCGGTGGCCGTGGCCGAGACCGGCACGATCGTCCTGGACGGCGGCCCCGACCAGGGCCGTCGGCGCATCACGCTCGTCCCCGATCACCACATCTGTGTCGTGCGGGTCCCTGACCAGGTCGTCTCCTCCGTCCCGCAGGCACTCGAACGGCTCGATCCCGTCCGCCCACTGACCTGGATCTCGGGACCGTCCGCGACCAGCGACATCGAACTGGACCGGGTGGAGGGCGTGCACGGCCCGCGCACCCTGGAGGTGGTGCTGGTGAGCGGAGTCTGAAGGCCGCGGTTAGCGTGAGTGCATGATCCGGTTCGAGCAGGTGAGCAAGCGCTACCCGGACGGCACGATGGCCGTGGACGAGCTGTCCTTCGAGGTCGCCCAGGGTGAACTGGTCACGCTCGTCGGACCGTCCGGGTGCGGCAAGACGACCACGATGATGATGGTGAACCGTCTCATCGAGCCGACCGCGGGCCGCATCTTCGTGAACGGCGAGAACATCGCGGACGTCGACCCGGTCCGCCTCCGCCGCCGTATCGGCTATGTCATCCAGCAGGTGGGGCTCTTCCCGCACCGGACGGTCCTCGACAACACGGCGACCGTCCCCGCGCTCGTCGGCTGGAAGAAGGCGAAGGCGCGGGCTCGGGCGGCCGAGCTGCTCGACCTGGTGGGCCTCGACCCGAAGACGTACGGCTCCCGCTACCCCGAACAGCTGTCCGGCGGGCAGCGCCAGCGGGTAGGCGTGGCACGTGCCCTGGCCGCCGATCCGCCCGTACTCCTCATGGACGAGCCGTTCGGGGCGGTCGACCCGGTGGTGCGCGAGCAGTTGCAGGACGAGTTCCTGCGGATGCAGGCGGCGGTCCGCAAGACGGTTCTCCTGGTCACGCACGACATCGAGGAGGCCGTCAGGCTCGGTGACCGGATCGCGGTGTACGGGCGGGGGCGCATCGAGCAGTTCGACACGCCCGGGGCGGTGCTCGGCACCCCGGCGACGCCGTACGTCGCCGAGTTCGTGGGCGCCGACCGAGGCCTGAAGCGTCTGTCGGTCACCGAGATCCAGGCGGACGACCTGGAGCAGCCGTCGGTGGTGCGCCTGGACGAGTCGGCAGCGCACGCCGCGGCCCGCCTTCGCGAGCAGGACGCCCGCTGGGGCGTCGTCCTGGACACGGACGGAGATCTGCACGGCTGGGTCGGCATCGACGAGGTGGCGCTCGCCGGTGAGGGCGGCAGAGTGCGCGATCTGGCCCACCGTATGAAGGCGTGGGTCCCGGTCGGCGCCCCGCTCAAGCAGGCGTTCGGCGTGATGCTCCAGCATGACGCGGGCTGGGTCGCGGTCCTCGACGGGGCACGCTTCCTCGGCGTGCTGACCCCGGCGAAGCTGCACGAGGCACTGCGCCGCTCGGTGGACGCCGACGCGCAGGGCGTGGCCCGGGATCAGGTGGCTTTCGACTCCGTGGCCGACGCGTAGACCTTGCTGGTCGTGGGCCGCGGGCCGGTCGTGGGCCGGTCGTGGGCCGGTCGTGGGCCAGTCGTGGGCTACAGCAGCCCCTTGTCCTCCAGGTAGGTCCGAGCCACGTCCTCGGGCAGCCTGCGCCAGCTGTCCACCTGTTCGTTCATGGACGCCAGGTCCGCCGTCGTCAGTACGGCGTTGAGGCGGCCGAGTGCCTTCGCGACGCCCTCGCTGCCCGCGCGGGAGCGGTTGACGACCGGGACGATGTAGTCGGCGTTCTGGAGCTTCTTGTCGTCCTTCAGGAGGACGAGCCCGAAGTCGTCGAGCGTGGCGTCCGTCGACGTGGTCAGGACCATCTGGTCCTGACCGCTCTGCACGGCCTTCTTCGCCTGGGTCGTGCCCACGCCCTTGGGGTCGACGGAGGTGATGTCGATGCCGTAGACCTTCTTCAGACCGGGTTCGCAGTACGGGCGTTGCACGCATTCGTCACCCGCGGCGAGGCGTACCTTCAGGCCGGATTTTCCGAGGTCGCTCAGTGTCTTCAGGCGGTGCTGCTCGGCGTAGGAAGCGGTGACGGCGAACGCGTTCTGGTCGACGGCCTCGCCCGGGTCGAGGACGGTGAGGCCGCGCGGCGTCGCGAGGCCACGCAGGGCGCTCAGGGTGGCGTCGAGGTCGGGCGATCCGACCGGCTCGGCGTCCGCGCCGTTCTTCTTGGCGTTCAGCCAGTCCGCGAACGTCGCCGCGTACTCCGGGACGACGTCGATCTGCCCGGACTCCAGAGCGGGTTCGTACAGCTCGCGGTTGGCCACGGAGAGGATCTCCGCGCCGTATCCGGCCTTCCGCAGGAGCAGGGAGTACATCTGGGCGAGCAGATCGCTCTCGGTGAACCCGGCCGAGCCGACGACCAGGTGATGGCTGTCGCCGGGCGGTGCGGTGACCTCGCCCTGGGTCTCCAGGGACGGCCCCGACGCGCACCCGGAGAGCAGCAGAGCGATCCCGGCCGCGGCAGCCGTCGCGCCCCGCGCCGTACGCGGCCCCACGTCCCGCCTCATCCGGTCCGCCCTCGCCCCCGCGCCCACCCGGGGGCGAGCCGTTCGCCGATCTCGAAGAGTCCCTCGACGATCAGCGCGAACACGGCGACAAGGACGGCACCCGCCACCACCTGCGGGGTGCTCGCGAGGTTGAACCCGGCCGTGATGATCCGGCCGAGCCCCCCGCCACCCGCGAGCGCCGCGATCGTGGCGGTGGCCACGAGCTGCACGGCGGCGATCCGCACCCCGCTCAGGACCAGCGGCATCGCGAGCGGCAGCTCGACCCGCCACAGCATCTGCCGTCCTGTCATTCCCATGCCGCGAGCGGCCTGTACGACGCTGCGGTCGACCCCGCGCATCCCGACGTACGCGTTGGTGAGCAGCGGCGGCACGGCGAACAGGACGAGCGCGACGACGGTGGGCCCCTCGCCCCACTGTCCGATGGGGGTGAGCAGGAGCAGGACGAGGACCGCGAAGGTCGGGACCGCGCGGCCGACGTTGGAGATGTTGACCGCAAGGGCCCCGCCCTTGCCGAGGTGGCCAAGGACGAGTGCGACCGGAAGGGCGATCAGACAGCTCAGCACCAGACAGACCACGGTGAGGACGAGGTGCTGGGTGAGCCGGTGCCAGATGCCGTCGTCGCCGGCCCAGTGCGCCGAGTCGGTGAGCCACTGCCAGGCATCGCTGATGGTGTTCATGAGCGGACCGCCCTCGTCCACGGAGTGAGGATCCGCTGCACGCCCAGGAGCAGCAGATCTGCCAGTACGGCGATGACGACACACAGCACGGAGGCGGTGAGTACCTGCGCCTTGAAGTAGGTGTTCATGCCCGCGTAGATGAGGTTGCCGAGCCCTCCGAAGCCGACGATCGCGCCGACCGTGACCAGGGAGACCGCGGAGACGGTGGCGATGCGCAGGCCCGCCATCGCGGCGGGAAGGGCGAGCGGAAGTTCGACGGTGAGCAGCAGCCGGATCGGCCCGTAGCCCATGCCGCGGGCGGCCTGCCGGGTGTCCTCGGGGACGGCGCGCAGGCCGGCCAGGATGTTGCGGACGAGCAGCGTCAGTGAGTACAGGACGAGGCCCGCGACGACGAGGGACGCGGAGAGGCCGTACACGGGAAGCAGCAGCGAGAACATCGCGAGCGAGGGAATCGTGTAGAGGACCGTGGTCAGCGCGAGCACGGGACCGGCCGCCAGGGCCCAGCGGCGCGCGACGACGGCCAGCGGGACGGCGATGACGAGCGCGATGAGCACGGAGACCGCCGTCAGCTCCAGATGCTGAAGGACCGCGTCGACGATGATCTGGCGGCGGGTGCTCAGATACTCACCGCAGATCCACTCGTTGCGCGCGAGGCAGTCGTCCGGGGGCGCGGTCACCTCTCCATTCCAGCGGGAAGAGTCGGGGGTCAGCGCGTTCTGGTCCCCCGTACGGGCGTCAGGGCGATCCCCCCGCGCCGTCCCCGCTCACCTCGCCGCACCGCCCCCGCTCCTATTCGCGCGTCCGCATCCCTCTGCGCAGACGAGCGAGTGTCCGGGAGAGCAACCGCGACACGTGCACCTGCGAAAGGCCCATCGCCGTGCCGATCTCGGCCTGCGTCATCTCCTGGCCGAAGCGCATCTCGATGATCCGGCGCTCGCGCTCGTCGAGCTCCGCCAGGAGCGGCGCCAGGGCGTGGAGGTGCTCGAAGACCTCCATGGCGGGGTCCGGGGCACCCATGGCGTCGGCGAGCGAGCGGCCGCTCTTGTACGTGTCTGCGGCCTCACCCGGGTCCTGCGGGGCGTCAAGGGAGCCTGCCGCGTAGCCGTTGGCGGCCACGACCCCCTCCAGGACCTGCTCCTCGGCCACCGCGAGGTCGGCCGCGAGCTCCTTGACCGTCGGTTCACGGCCGAGCACGGAGGCGAGCCGCTCCTGGGACTTGACCAGTTCACCCCGGAGCTCCTGCAGCCTGCGCGGGACGTGCACGGCCCAGCTGGTGTCACGGAAGTGGCGTTTGATCTCCCCGAGGACGCACGGGACGGCGAACGAGACGAACTCGCACCCTCGGCTCACGTCGAACCGGTCGATCGCCTTGATGAGGCCGATGGTCCCGGCCTGGACGAGATCCTCCAGCTGACCGTTGCCGCGATTGCGGTAACGGCCCGCGACGTAGTGCACCAGGGTCAGGTTCATCTCGATCAGGGTGTCGCGCGTGTACGTGTGGTCGGGCGACCCTCGCTCCAGCGTCTGGAGCCGCTCGAAGAAGAGCTTCGACAGTTCCCGCGCGTCCACCGGCGCGACCTGGTCGGCCTCCTCGATCCACGGCAGCCCGACGGCCTCCCCCCGCGACCGCTCAGCCGGCCGCGCCGCGTCCGCCGACACCGCCGACACCGCCGAATCCGCCGACACCGCCGAATCTGCCGGGCGGAACATCGTCTGCCCGCCCTCCACGCTCTCGACCGGCATGCCTCACTCCGCCACGATCGCGAAGGGAATCCCTTCGTGGTCCGCCAGCACGGCCTCCCGCAGGGTGTGGGATCCCCGCGGTGGTGAGATGACACGCCCGCCGCAGACCACGGCCGCTTCCGCGGTCGCGTCGACATCGGCCACCCGGAAGCACGTGTGCCAGCGGTGCCGCCCCTCGAAGCCCGGCACCGCCTGCTCCCTGAGCGCGGCGACCGGGCGCGATCCGGCACGCACCACGATGTGCCCGCCGGTGTACTCCACCTGGCAGCTGTCACCGGACTCGCCTGTCCAGCCGAGCACGCCGCCGTAGAACAGGGCCGCCGCGAAGACGTCCCCCGTGTGCAGTTCGAGCCGGGCCACAGGGCCCTCCCCCACCGTCCAGCGGCGGTCTGGGGCCTGGTGCCGCAGACCGAACACCACGTCGTGGGGTCCGGCCGCCACGGCGGCACGTCCGGCCGCTGTGGTCAGCGGTCCGACCGCCACGGTGGCGCCCCGGTCACGGATCCGTCCCACCGCGCGATCCAGGTCGTCGACGGCGAAGTGCGGCATCCAGCCCGCGTGGACACCCAGGTCGCGGGAGGCCTCACTGATGGTCCCCACCGGCGCTCCGGCCTTCAGGGCCAGGGATCGTGCGGTGCCTGCCGAGCCGAGCAGCGGCACGTGGCACCAGCCGAGGACACGCTCGTAGAACTCCTTGGCGGCTTTCGCGTCACGCGCGGCCAGACTCAGCCAGCACGGCGCGCCGCCCGCTTTCCGCACGGCACGCGGCGCGCGGCTTCCCGCGCGCACGGCGGACCGCCGCTCACCGGACGCAACGGGACGAACCCTTCGTTCCCTCTCGTCGGTGGCCCCGATGTCCCTTGTCACAGCGCCTTCTCCTCACCCGAGTTTCCGCGGTCCTGACTGTGGTTCCGCGGGCGACGGGTTCGGATACGGGACCTTCTTCGCTGATCCCGGGGACCAAGGCCGTCTGACCGCGGGGCCGAAAGGCCCGAGCGGTCGGACGGCGTCGGGCCGTGTCAGGCGGCGCGGCGCACCTGCCCCTGGTGGCCGCGGATGATGTCGCTGTAGCGGCGGCCGCTGCCCTTGACGGTGCGGCGCTGCGTCTCGTAATCGACGTGTACGAGGCCGAACCGCTTGTCGTAGCCGTAGGCCCACTCGAAGTTGTCGAGCAGCGACCAGGCGTAGTACCCGGCGAGGGGCGCTCCCTTGCGGGCCGCGCTCGCACAGGCGGCGAGGTGGCGGACCAGGTAGTCGGTGCGCTCCGGGTCGTCGATCGTTCCGTCGGGGCGTACGACGTCGGGGTAGGCCGAGCCGTTCTCGGTGACGTACAGCTTGCGCGCCCCGTACTCGTGCGTGAGGCGCAGCAGGAGCGTCTCGATGCCGTTCGCGTCGATCTCCCAGTCCATGCCGGTGCGGGGCACGCCCTCGCGGCGCACCTCGTGGGCGTAGGGCGCGGGACCCGTGGGGTCGTCGGAGACGACGGCCGGGAAGTAGTAGTTCAGGCCCAGCCAGTCGAGCGGCTGCGCGATGGTCGCCAAGTCGCCTGCGCGCTCCGGGAGTTCGACGCCGTAGACCTCTCGCATGTCGGCGGGAAAACCGCGGCCGTGGACCGGGTCGAGCCACCAGCGGTTGGTGTGGCCGTCCACACGGCGGGCGGCGGCGACGTCCTCGGGGCGGTCGCTCGCGGGCTCGACCGTGGAGAGGTTGTTGACGATGCCGATCTGTGCGCCGGGCGCCGCGGCGCGGATCGCCTGGGTGGCGAGGCCGTGCCCGAGCAGCAGGTGGTACGAGGCGCGCACGGCGGCGGTCAGGTCGGTCAGGCCGGGTGCCATCCGGCCTTCGAGGTGGCCGATCCAGGCCGAGCAGAGGGGTTCGTTGAGCGTGGCCCACTGGGTGACGCGGTCGCCGAAGCGCTCGGCGGCGATGGAGGCGTACGCGGCGAAGTGCTCGGCGCTCTCGCGCTCGGGCCAGCCGCCGCGGTCCTGGAGGACCTGCGGCAGGTCCCAGTGGTAGAGGGTCACCGACGGCGTGATGCCCGCCTCGAGCAGCCCGTCGATCAGCTGGTCGTAGAAGTCGAGGCCCTTGGCGTTGGGCGGCCCGTCGCCGCCGGGCACGACACGCGGCCAGGCGAGGGACAACCGGTAGGCGTTGGTGCCCAGTTGCTTCATCAGCGCGATGTCCTCGCGCCAGCGGTGGTAGTGGTCGCAGGCCACGTCACCGTGATCGCCGTTGTCGATCTTTCCGGGGGTGTGCGAGAAGGCGTCCCAGATCGAAGGAGAGCGGCCGTCCTGGGTGACGGCCCCCTCGATCTGGTACGCCGATGTGGCCGTGCCCCACGCGAAGTCGTGCGGGAGTGCGGCAAGGTCGATGAGCTCGGACACAGACGTCCTCTCAGACGGGTTTGTTGCATGGCGATGAGACGGATGGGAAGGGGTCACTTGACGGCTCCGGCGGTGAGGCCGGCGACCAGATAGCGCTGGAGCAGGAGGAAGCCCGCCACCACCGGGATGCTCACGACCAGCGACGCGGCCATGATCTGGTTCCAGTAGACGTCGTTCTGCGTCGAGTAGCCCTGCAGGCCGATGGCGAGGGTGCGGGTGGCGTCGTTCGTCATGACGGAGGCGAAGAGCACTTCTCCCCACGCGGTCATGAAGGCGTAGACGCCGACCGCGACGATGCCGGGGATCGCGGCGGGAACGACGACCCTGAAGAGCGCGCCGATCGGCCCGCAGCCGTCGACGAGCGCCGCCTCGTCCAGATCGCGCGGCACCGAGTCGAAGTACCCGATCAGCATCCAGATCGAGAAGGGCAGCGAGAAGGTCAGATAGGTGAGGATGAGCCCGCCCCGCGAGCCGAACAGGGCGATCCCCGTGGCGTTGCCGATGTTGACGTACATCAGGAACAGCGGCAGCAGGAACAGGATGCCGGGGAACATCTGGGTGGACAGGACCGTCACCGTGAAGACGCGCTTGCCGCGGAACTGGTAGCGGCTGACGGCGTAGGCGGCGAAGACCGCGATCACCACCGAGCAGACGGTGGCCGCACCCGCCACGACCAGCGAGTTCATGAAGTACTTCGCCAGCGGAACGGTCTTCCAGATGTCGATGTACGGCCGGATCGTGAACCCGCTCGGAATCCAGCGGAACTTGCCCGACACGTCCTCGAGGGGCTTGAGCGAGCTGGACACCATCACGAACACCGGGAGCAGCACGAAGCCCGTGAGCAGCGTCAGGAAGATCCGCCGCGACCAGAGGAAGGACCGGGGAGCCGCCATCGGCGACCGGGGTTTCGCGGACCCGCGGGGCCGCGTGGCCATGCGGACGCTAGACATGCACGGACTTCCTCTCGCGCGACGTGACCCACAGATAGACGCCCGTCACCGCGAGCAGGAACAGGAGCAGCAGTACGGACATGGCGGAGCCGGTGCCGAAGTTCCAGGTGGCGAACGAGGACTGGTAGATGTGGATCGAGATCAGATCCGCCGCCTCGGGCGCCGACCTGCCGAACAGGACGTACGGAGTGTTGAAGTCGTTGAACGTCCACAGGAAGAGGACGAGCACGAGGACCTGGTTGACGGAGCGCAGGGACGGCAGTGTGATGCGGCGGATCTGCTGCCACATTCCGGCGCCGTCGAGCGCCGCCGCCTCGTACATCTCTCTGGGGATGTTCTGCAGTCCGGCCATCATGATGAGGAAGGCGAACGGCCAGCCCTTCCACACCGACACGGTGAGCAGCGCCACGAAGCTGTTGTCACCGATGAGCCAGAACGGCGCGGTGTCCGTGAGGCCCAACTGGTCGTGAAGGACGTGGTTGATGAGGCCGTTGTCACGCTGGAACATGAATCCCCAGGTGATCACGGCGGCATAGACGGGCAGCGCGTACGGGATGAGGAAGAGCGCCCTGAGGAAGCCCCGTCCCTTGAACGTCTCCTGCAGATAGATCGCGGCGGTCGTCCCGATCAGCCAGCAGAGGCCGACGGAGAGCAGGGTGAACGCGCAGGTGACGAAGAACGAGTGCAGCAGCGCCTCGCCCACCGGCGCGTCGAGGTCCACCGACACCTTGTAGTTGTCCAGGCCCGACCAGGGCGCGGCACCCCAGTCGCGGATGAAGAACTGGGTGAGCTCCTTGAAGCTCATCACGGCGCCGATCACGATCGGCAGCAGATGCACGAGGAGTTCGAGCAGGAGGGCGGGGAGCAGCAGGAGGTACGGGAGGCCGATACGGCGGAGCCGGCCGGGGCGGCGGGGGCGCCGGCCCCGCCGCCCCGCCTCCGGGGCGGTCTCGGGCGGCTCCTTCGCACCCTCGACGATGGTCGTGGTTCCAGTGGTTCCAGTAGTCCCAGTGTTCACGGTCATGTCGCTCACTGCTTGGACATCTGCTGCTGAGCCTTGACCAGTTCGGCCTTCACGGACGCGGTGGTGACCTCGCGGCCGTCCGCGGCGTTCGCGAAGAGGTTCTTCACGGCGGTGCCGACCGCGGTCTCGAACTGCGACTCGTTGGCCACCTGGGGCAGGGGCGCGGCACTCTTGGCCAGGGTGTCGCGCAGGACCTTCAGTTCGGGGCGGTCGAAGGCGGCGTCCTCCTGCGCGGCCTTGACGGGCGGCACGGAGCCGTAGGACTTGCAGAGGAGCTTCTGCTCCGCGTCGCTCGTCATGAACTTCACGAACTTCAACGAGCCGTCGATGTTCTTGGTGTTCTTGAAGACGGCCATGTTGATCCCGGCGACCATCGAGTTGGTGGCCTTGCCCTGGCCCGGAGCACCGGCCTTGACCGGCACGGGCGCCACGCCCCACTCGTCGTCGCTCATGCCCTGCGACTTGAAGGTGGTGGCGGCGGCCTGCCACAGCACCATCGCGGTCTTGCCCTTGGAGAAGTCGCTCAGGGACTGGTTCTGCGCGTACTCGGCGTTGCCAGGGGCGACGATCTTGTCCTTCGCCATCATGTCGACGTACTGCTTCACGGCCGCGACCGCGCCGTCGGAGGTGAAGTCGGGCTTGCCGTCCTCGGTGAAGAAGTCGGCGCCATGCTGCTTGCCGAGGGCGAAGACCTGGTGGATGTTGTTGGAGAGGTTCGCCCCCTCCGCACCGAGGGCCCACTTGCCGCCCTTCGAGATCTTCTTGCCGTCCTCGACCATCTCGTCCCAGGTGGCGGGCGCCTTGTCTATGCCTGCCTCCTTGAACATCTTTTTGTTGTAGTAGAGGGCGTACGCCATGGAGTACAGCGGGACGGCGGCCGGGTCCTTGTCCGGCGCCCCGGCCGAACCGAGCGCCGCCTCCACGAATCGGTCCTTGCCGCCGATCTTGGCGAAGTTCTTCTCGTCCCAGGGCAGCAGGGCTCCGCTTGCCTGCAGCGACGCGCTCCAGGTGTTGCCGATGTTCAGGACGTCGGGGCCCTGGCCCGACGTCGTCGCGGTCAGAATCCGGTTCAGCAGCTCCGACCAGGGGATGACCTCGAGCTTCACCTTGATCCCCGTCTGCTTTTCGAACTTGGCGAGTTCGGGTCCCAGGATCTTCTTGTCGGCCTCGAGGTTGGGCCCTTGGTTCGACGCCCAGTAGGTCAGCGTCTTCGGCGAGTCGTTGGACCCCTCACCACCCGTCGACGAACCTCCGCCACAGGCGGACGCGGTGAGGGCGAGCGAGAGAGTGACGGCGCCGACGGCGGCGGCTCGGATTCTGCGCATGGCTCCAGGTGTCCCTTCCGGAGGGAGTCATGGGGCGGATGGCTCAGCGCCGGCTGGAGGCAGCGCTGCGTTCAACTCTTGAATGACCTCATGACTTAATTTAGGACGTGAGTTAAACCGGCAGGGAAGATACCGTCAAGGGGTCGCACAGAACCAACTTCGAGGCAGAGCAGGCCGGAAGGAACCACATGGCTGGGCAGCGCAACGGGCGCACGGTGCACGACCTGCGGCGGGAGAACCGCGCCGCCGTACTGCAGCGGTTGTACTTCGAGGGGCCGATGAGCCGCTTCACGCTCGGCCCCGCCACCGGGCTGAGTTCAGGTTCCATCAGCAACGTCGTGGCCGAGCTGGTGACGGAGGGGTGGGTGGAGGAGGCGGGCAGCGTGGAGTCCGACGGCGGGCGCCCGCGCACGCTGCTTCGGGTCGCGCCGGGCCGTGGTCAGCTGATCGGGGTGGACGTCGGCGAGACCCGCGTACGCGTCGAACTCTTCGACCTCTCCCTCTCCGAACTCGCCCGAACCGAACGGCCGTTGACGCTCAAGGGCCATGACGTCGGCGGCATCGCGGAGCACATCCGCGACGGGATCGGCGAGGTGCTCGCCGCGGCGGGCGTCACGGACGAGGGACTGCTCGGCGTCGGGATCGGCGTACCCGGAATCGTCGCGCGCCAGGGCGAACTCGGCGCCGTCGTGCACGGGCAGACCATCGGCTGGAACGCGGTCCCGCTGGAGTCACTGCTGCGGGATTCGAGTCGGGAGGCACACCAACTGCCGGACTCCGTACCGTACTTCATCGACAACGGAGCCAAGACGCTCGGCCAGGCGGAGATGTGGTTCGGCGCCGGGCGCGGGACGCGCAACGCGGTGGTGGTCCTGTTCGGCTCGGGTGTCGGAGCGTGCGTCGTCACCGAGGACGTGGAACAGGGCCGCGCCGTCGAGTGGGGGCACCTCACGGTGCGGGTGCAGGGCAGGCGGTGCCGGTGCGGGTCGCTTGGGTGCCTGGAGGCGTACGCGGGTGCGGAGGCGCTGCTCGAACGGTGGCAGGAGGCGGGCGGGCGGCCACCCGGGGGGACGGACGAGGAGCACGCGCTCACCGCCATGCTCAACGCCGCCTACCCGCAGGACGACGGCGCGGCCGACCCGACGGCCCTGGTGGTCCTCGAGGAAACCGCCGAGTACCTCGGCGCCGGTCTCTCCGACCTCATCAACCTCTTCCAGCCCGAGCGGATCCTCGTCGGCGGCTGGGCCGGGCTCCAGCTCGGGCAGCGCTTCCTGACCGCGGTGAAGCGCTACATCCCCACGTACGCCCTCTCCTACCCGGCGGGGCGCGTCACCATCGACCTGGGCCGCCTCGGCCCGGACGCGGTGACGGTGGGAGCGGCCACGCTGCCGCTCGCCGACTTCTTCGCGCGGGGCGGGCGGCGTGCGGCGCCGGTGCGCGAGGCCGAACTGCCGGGCTGGCAGACCGCGTTGCAGGGGCGCGGGCCGTCCTAGGTCTGCTCTCCTCCGAGGCCACGGGAGACACTCACGGCGGTGGCGGAACCGGTGGCGGTGTCAGTACCGGTGGCGGTGGCGGCTTGTCCGAGGAGGGTCACCGCTTCCCTCGACGGTGAGCCGGGCTCGGTGACGGCGAGCACCAGGATCTGGTCCGCCGCCTGGGGGAGATGGAGGCTCTGCTGGGTCACGGTGAGGGTGCCGACGAGGGGGTGACGCATCTCGTAGCTGGCGAAGTCGCAGGGGTGCACCCCGTGATCGGTCCACATGGCGGCGAACTCGTCACTCTTGACGGTGAGTTCGCCGATGAGTGAGGTGAGCAGCGTGTCGTCGGGGTAGCGTCCCGCGACCATCCGCAGATTCTCGACGACGGCCTTGGCCTTCCCGGTCCAGTCGGTGTACAACGCGCGGGTGTGGGGGTCGAGGAACAGCATCCTGGCGAGGTTCGGGCGCTCCGCCACCCGCTCGGGGCTGTCCGGACTCATGTGCGCCGCGAACAGCGCGTGGCCGAGCCGGTTCCAGGCGAGCACGTCGGCGCGACGGCCGCTGACCAGCGCCGGGACGCTCTCCAGCGTACTCAGCAGGTGGAGCGTGGTGGCCCCCACGTGCTCGGGCCGCGGTCGCCGGGCCGGGGCCCGCCTTCTGCCGGCGTCGGCGAGGTCGTGCAGATGCCCGCGCTCCGACTCGTCGAGGCCCAGGGCCCGGGCGACGGCGTCCAGGATCTCCGGGGACGCCCCTACCGACTGGCCCTGCTCCAGCCTCGTGTAGTACGAGGCACTGACACCGGCGAGCAACGCGAGCTCCTCCCTGCGCAGGCCGGTCACGCGCCGCCGCTCGCCGTAATCCTTCAGGCCGACGTCCTCGGGACGCAGCTGGGAGCGCCGTACGTACAGGAAGTCGCCGAGCCGGCCTCGTTCACCCATGTCCCCCAGTCTGCATCGGCCCACGCGCGACAGCCTGACCCTGTGCGGGGTAGGCAGCGGCGGGTCTGGCTGACCTGCGGGGATGCGACGACGGTGGTGGTCCGAAGCCATTCCTCCCGGCCATGGAGCACCTCGATGGAACACATGGAACACATGGAACACATGGAACACATGGAACAGACGGACCTGACAGACCTGACGGAACAGACGGAACTGACCGAGCAGATCGAACTCGGCGATGTCACCGTCACCCGAGTCAAGGAGTACTACGGCCCCGTCGGCATGACGCCCGGCGCCTTCCTTCCCACGAGCCCGGAAGACGCCTGGCGCGACAACGCGGCCTGGCACGCGCCCGACTTCCTCGACCCTCGGACGAACGTCGTCAACGCCGCGGTCCAGAGCTGGCTGCTGCGCAGCGAAGGAAAGACCATCCTCGTCGACACCGGCGCCGGCAACCACAAGGAGCGTCCGTACTCCCCGGTGTGGAGTCACCTGCGCACCGATTTCCTGGCCACCCTGGGGCGCGCCGGTGTCGCCCCCGAAGACGTGGACATCGTGATCAACACGCATCTGCACGTGGACCACGTCGGCTGGAACACCTACCTGGACGACAGGGACTGGGTGCCCACCTTCCCGAACGCCACCTACCTGCTGCCCAAGGACGACTTCGACTTCTGGAATCCCGAGAACGGCCACAAGCCTCTGCTCGGCCGCGGCAACCAGAACGTCTTCGAGGACAGCGTCGCCCCCGTGCACCGGGCGGGACAGGTGCACCTGTGGGAGGGAGGCCACCGGATCGACGCCCATCTGCGCCTCGACGCGGCCCCCGGACACACTCCCGGCTCCAGCGTTCTCACCCTCGTCAGCGGCACGGACCGCGCGGTCTTCGTCGGCGATCTGCTGCACAGTCCCGTCCAGCTCGTCGACCCGGAACACAACAGCTGCTTCTGCGAGGACCCCGTCGGCGCCCGCGCCACCCGCCGTCGGGTCCTCGGCTGGGCCGCCGACCACAACGCGCTCGTCGTCCCCGCACACCTGGGAGGCCACGGCGCCGCCGAGGTCGAACGCTCGGGCGACGCGTTCGCCATCAAGGGGTGGGCGCCCTTCACGCCGTACGTGCGTACGGAGGGAGACGAGGCACAGGTGATGACCGCATGACCACCGCGAACCGCGCTACGCACCGCCACACCACGAATCGCCACACCACGAACCGCCGCACCGCTCACCACACCGTGTCCACAGCGCAGGGCGCAGTCGTCGGCGCCCGCCACGAGAACGTGACGGTCTTCCGCGGCATCCCGTACGCCGCGCCCCCGGCCCTGGCCGGACGCTTCGCCGCGCCCGCGCCGCACGCCCCGTGGGACGGAGTCCGGGACGCGACCGCCGCGGGCCCGACCGCACCGCAGGCCGAGCGGAACCTGGGCGCCATCGACATGTCGCCCTACTTCGGGCCCGGTTGGATCCCAGGCGACGACTACCTCACCCTCGACATCTGGACCCCTGACCACCCCGGCCGCCAAGGGCAGGACCAAGCCCTTCCGGTCATGGTCTTCGTGCACGGCGGAGGCTTCGTGGCGGGCTCGACCAGGGCGGGCCTGTACGACGGCACCGCTTTCGCGCGCGACGGCGTCGTCCTGGTGACCGTCAACTACCGCCTCGGGATCGCCGGTTTCCTCGACCTGCCCGGAGCTCCGCGCAACCGCGGTCTCCTCGACATCCTCGCCGCCCTGCGCTGGGTGCGCGAGAACATCGCCGCGTTCGGCGGGGACCCCGACCAGGTCACGCTCTTCGGCCAGTCCGCCGGCGCCACCCTCACCGGTGCCGTCATCGCCACGCCGGAGAGCAGGGGCCTGGTCCGGCGGGCCATCGTGCAGAGCGGCAGCGGCCTGGGGGCCTTCTCGCCCGAGCAGGCCGCCCGGGTGACGAAGGCGGCAGCGTCCGCCCTGGGCGTCGCGCCGCACGCCGACGCCTTCGACTCGGTCCCCGACACGCGCCTGGTCGAGGCCGCGTCCCGAATCGGCGGGATCGGCCTGCGGACCACGACCGCCCACGACCCGCTGATCGGGCTCAGCCCCTTCAGCGTGGTCGCGGACCGCCAGCCCGCCGACGCCGTCGCCGCCGGACAGGGCAGCGCCGACATCGATCTCCTCATCGGTACCAACGCCGAGGAGGGCAACCTCTACCTCGTCCCCTCCGGCGCCTACGCCAGCTCGACCATGGCCGATGTCCTGGCCGCCGCTGAACGCTCCCACCCCCGGCCGGACTTGCTCGTCGACACGTACCGCGCGGCGCACCCCGAAGCAGGACCGGGGCAGCTGCGGTCCGCCGTCATGGGTGACGCCCTGTTCGGCGCGGGAAGCTGGGCCCTGGCGGATGCGCACGCCGACCGGTCCTCGGGCGCCACCTACAGCTACCGGTTCGAATGGCGCTCGCGCGCCTTCGACGGCCTGCTCGGCGCCACGCACACGATGGAACTCCCCTTCGTCTTCGACCTCGACACGGAGCAACTGCACGCCCCTGGTGCCCTATTCGGCTCCGGTGCCGTCCCTCCTCCCGACCTGGCACCCCGCATGCACGCCGCCTGGGTCCGCTTCGCCCGCACCGGCGACCCCGGCTGGGTCCCGTACGACACCGTCCGCCGGACCACGATGGTCATCGGCCACCCCTGGACGCCCCGGGAGGACCTCCGTGGCGATGTGCGCCGAGCCTGGGAGGTGAGGAGGTAGGCGCACGCGGGTCGGGCCGCCGCGTGTCCCTGCCGAAGAGACGGTATGAACTCATTGCTCGGCCGGGCCGCCGCTTTCCTCTTCCCCGACGCCGAGGGGCACCACGGCGTGCTTCCTCCGCTCCTCGTCCTGTTGACCTTTGTCACGGGCCTTGTCGACGCCGTCAGCTATTTGGGCCTCGACCGTGTCTTCGTCGCCAACATGACCGGCAATGTGGTCTTCCTGGGCTTCGCGCTCGCTGGCGACGTACAGCTGTCCGCGACGGCGTCGCTCCTCGCGGGCGGCGCCTTCGTGGTCGGAGCGTGGGCGGGCGGCCGCATCGCGCCCCGGGTCGCGGATCCGCACCGGCTGTTCGCGCTCCTCGTCGCGGCGCACGCCGTGCTGGTGGCCGCGGCCCTGGTGCTCGACCTGGCCGCCGACGTCGGTCACGTACTGATCGCGCTGCTCGCGCTCGGCATGGGGGCGCAGAACGCCGTGGTCGGCAGACTCGGCGTACCCGACCTGAACACCACCGTCCTCACCCGCACCCTGACGGGCCTCGCCGCCGACCGTTTCGGCCCGGCTTCCGTACGCAGGTTCGTGTCGGTCGCCGCCATGTTCGCCGGTGCGCTCGTGGGTGGGCTGCTGCAGCTCCGTCACGGCACGGCCGCCGCGCTGGCGCCCGCGATCGCGCTGCTCGCCGTCGTCGCCCTTGCGGCACACCCGCCCGGACGTACCCGCGGCTGAGCCACCCGATCCACCACGCGGCTGCTACCGCGCCCCTTCGACGACCGCAGCCCGCGGCGCGTTCACGTGACCGGACGCCTGTGTCGAGTACCTGAGCGCAGATCTAGAGCGTCCCTCGCCGGACGGCGACATCGTCCTCGGCCGGGAGCTGGTTCCCCAGGCGCGCCAGCGGGGAGAAGGCCATGAACAGCGGGGAGAGCGCCAGACAGACGGCGGTGAGCAGCAGACTCGTGCGCAGCCCCCACGCGCCTGCCAGGAAGCCGCCGAGCAGCGAACCGAGCGGTGTCAGTCCCATGCCGACGAAGTTGATGGTCGCGACGGCACGCCCCTGCATGCGGACGGGCGTGATGGCCTGCCGTACGGCCATCATCGTGACGTTGACCAGCTGGCTGAAGACGCCGAAGACGAAGTTGATCGCCATGAGCGAGCCGATGGTGACGGCCGAGGGGCCGTGCAGCGCGGGAACGCAGAGCATCACGCCGTCGGCAAGCACCGCCGAGGCCACAAGGACCCTGCCGTAACCGAACCTCCCCGGCAGTCTCGCCGAGAGCAGGGAGCCCACCACCGCGCCCGGCCCCATGGCGGCGAGAGCCAGGCCGACCGCCATGCCCGACAGGTGCAACTCGCGCGGCAGGAAGAGCAGATAGACGGTCATCGCGGCGGCGAACGAGAACTGGAAGAGGGCTGTGGCGACACCCGCGGCCCGCAATGACGTGTTGCCGACCACGAGGCGGAGACCTTCCAGGATCTGCCGCCGGACGCGCGAGGGCCGCTCGCTTTGCTCGGCGCCCGCTGTCCCCTCGACCGGCTCCGGCAGCGACTCACCTCGTCGGATGCGCCGGATCGACAGGAAGGACAGCGCGAAGAAGAACGCGGCGACCACAGTGGCGATCGGCGCGGAGAACAGCGACACCGTCGCGCCGCCGAGCGCGGGCCCGCCGATCTGCGCCGCGGATCTGCTGCCCTCCAGCGCGCTGTTTCCCGCCAGCAGCTGATCACGGTCCAACAGCCGTACGAGCGAGGCCTGGTAGGCCACATCGAAGAACACGCTGAGGACGCCGACGAGGAAGGCGACCACGAGCAGCGCCGGAATCCCGAGCACTCCGAGTACGTACGCGAGAGGGACCGCGGCCAGCGCGAGAGCGCGCCCGAGATCCGCGACGACCATCACGCTGCGGGAGCGCCGACGGTCCACCCACGCCCCGGCGAAGAGCGAGAAGAGCAGGATCGGCGCCTGTTCCACCGCACGAAGGGCACCGACCTGACCGGCGCCCACGTCGAGTGCCACCACGGCGATGAGCGGCAGGGTCACCTGCCCTGCCTGCGCTCCGAGTTGCGAGGCGGTCTGCCCCAGCCAGAGCCTTCGGAAGTCGGCGTCCCGCCACAGGCTCGAAGGAGGACGCGCGGAAACAGCACGAGAAACGGCACGGGAGAGGGACGGCACAGGGACCCCTTGAGGCAGCGAAAGGTTCGCCGTGCCGCAGCTCGATGGCAGCACGCGATGACAGGCCGACAGCGGCCTACGACGTCAACGCGTGCTCAGTGACCGGGCATCTCGATCTCGACTCCTCGGGGATCATGCGGAGTTGGCAGACTAGCCTTCCGCCCGCGTGCCCCGGAAGCCCCTGCAACGGCCGGCCTGCACGGAGTGCGGCCGGCCGATGGAGCCATCTGCTGTCCGAAGCCTTTCCGAAACCTTTCGGAAGCGTCAGGCCGCGGCGGGTGCCGCCTTCTCGGTGAGGCGGGTGACGACCTCGGTGAGGGCCGCGGTGACCTCGGCGTCGTCGGCCGGGTGGGTTTCGGCGAAGCGCGTCAGGGAGGCGGGGATGGACAGCTTGACGTCCTCCAGGACCGCGCCACCGGCGAGGCCCGCGGCCTTGCGGGCCTCGTCCTGCGCCCACACGCCGCCGTACTGGCCGAACGCGGTACCGACGACGGCGACCGGCTTGCCGGAGATCGCACCGGCGCCGAACGGGCGGGACAGCCAGTCGATCGCGTTCTTGAGGACGGCGGGCATGGTGCCGTTGTACTCGGGCGAGAAGAGGAGGAAGGCGTCGACGCCGCCGGCCACCTCGCGCAGACGGGCCGCGGCGGCCGGGACGCTGCCCTCGACGTCGATGTCCTCGTTGTAGAAGGGCACGTCCGCGAGACCCTCGAACAGCTCGACGTCCACACCCGTGGGCGCGTGCTTGGCGGCGGCCTCGGCGAGCTGGCGGTTGTGGGAGCCGGCGCGGAGGCTGCCGACGAGGGCGAGGATGCGTACAGACATGGCGGAACTCCTGAAAAAGGTGCGGACGGAACTCACCTGCGGGACATGAGAACAAGCGGACCGGGGTCCGTTTAAAGTTGTACCACCTATCCGGACCGCGGTCCACTTAGCTGCTCACGGCGTTACGCTGGTCCCATGACCGGCTCCCTTCCCCCACCTCTCCCCCCACCCGACCCGCCGGGCGGGGCGGCTGAGCTCGTCATCACCCCGGTCGGCGGACCGCCGTCGCTCAGGGCCGACGCGGCACGCAACCGCACACGCCTGCTGGAGGCCGCCTCGCAGCTGATGGCCGGGTGCGGGGCCGCGCAGCTGACCATGGACGCGGTGGCCGCGGCGGCCGGCGTCGGCAAGGGGACCGTCTTCCGGCGCTTCGGTGACCGCACCGGGCTCCTCGTCGCGCTGCTCGACCACCACGAGCAGCAGCTCCAGGCCGCCTTCCTCTCGGGCCCCGCCCCACTGGGCCCCGACGCCCCGCCCCTGGAGCGCCTGCACGCGTTCGGTCCCGCCCTCATCCGCCACGAACGCGACCACCACGAGCTGATCCTGTCCTCACGGACCGATCCACTGCGCACCTACGACGTCCCGGCGAACCGGCTGCGCTTCACGCACATCGCGATGCTGCTGCGCCAGGCGGGCGTCGCGGGAGACACGGAACTCCTCGCGCACACCCTGCTCGGCTCCGTCGACAGCGCGCTGGTCCATCACCTGGTCGTCGAGCGCGGCCTGCCGCTCGACCGCGTGGAGGCCGGGTGGCACGACCTCGTCACCCGCCTGGTGGCGCGACCGCGCTCATTCCCAAGGAGCCACAGCGGGTGTGGGCCCATGTCGGGGCCGAGCAGCCAGGCCGAGTCGTAGCCGGACGAGCGGGAGTATCGGTCCGGGCGTACGAGGTCGTCCAAGGCGTTCATGTGCCCACTGGTCATGCGGCCATCCAACCCGGAGGATCAGGTGCGGGGCCAGTGGTCATCGGCGGCGGCCGGGGCGATCATGTGGTCGTCGCGAGGAACTGCGTCGCCGCAAGCTCCCCGTACAGCGGATCGGCCGCCACCAGCTCCTCGTGGGTGCCGGAGGCGCGGATCCGTCCCGCGTCCATCACCACGATCCGGTCGGCCAGCGTCACCGTCGAGAGGCGGTGCGCCACCACGAGGACCGTCACATCGCGGGAGACTTCGGCGACGACGTCGCGCAGGGCCAGTTCGTTCACCGCGTCGAGCTGTGAGGTCGCCTCGTCGAGGAGCAGGAGGCGCGGCTTGCGCAGCAGCGCCCTCGCGATGGCCACGCGTTGGCGTTCGCCGCCGGACAGCTGGGACCCGCGGTGTCCGACCAGCGTCTCCAGGCCGTCCGGCAACCGTTCGACGAGCGTGTCGAGACGGGCGCGTACGAGTACGTCCTGGATCTCGTCGCCGGTCGCGCCGGGCGCCCCGAAGAGGAGGTTCTCGCGCAGGGTGCCGGCGAGGACGGGCGCGTCCTGCTCCACGTATCCGATGACGGAGCGCAGTTCGGCGAGCGGCCACTCGTGCACGTCACGGCCGTCGACGAGGACGCGGCCGCCCGTCGCGTCGTAGAAGCGCTCCAAGAGGCCGAAGACAGTGGTCTTGCCCGCGCCCGACGGGCCGACGAAGGCGGTCATGCCGGGGCCCGGGATGTCGAAGCTCACGCCGTGATGGACGTACGGAAGGCCCTCGCGGTAGCGGAAGGTCACGTCCTCGAAGGCGACGGCGGCGGGTCCTTGCCGCTCCTGCGGGTGCGCGGACTCGGTGACCTCCTCCGTCTCCAGGCGTTCCGCCCGTACGATCCGCGCGACGGCCGCCGAGCCGACCTGGTACTGCGTGACACCCTCGACGAGTCGGGACACGGGGTCGATCAGATAGAAGAGGAAGAGCAGGAAGGCCACGAGCGTCGAGACCGAGATCGCGCCGGACGCGACCCGCGCGCCGCCGATGCCCAGGACGGCCAGGAACGAGACCTGCACGGCCAGGCCCACCGAACTCCAGGCCACCGCCTGCCACTTGGCGGACCGCACTCCGTGCCGCCAGGCCTCCTGGGCGGCGGCCTGCACGACGGCGGTCTCGCGCTCTTCGGCGCCCGAGGCCTTGAGGGTGCGGAACGCGCCGAATGCGCGCTCCAGCGCGGTCGAGATGGTGCCGACCGCCTCCTGGGCCCGCTCGGTCGATCGCGCGATCTTCGGCATCACCAGGCTCACCGCGCCGCCGATGAGCACGATCACGCCGAGTGTGACGCCGAGCAGGACGACGTCCATGAGGCCCATCATCACGATCGTCGCGATGAAGGTGAGCCCGCCCGCCACGGCGGCCACCACGGACTGTGTGGTGACCGCGCGCAGCAGTGTCGTGTCCGAGGTGATCCGGGACATCAGGTCGCCGGGCTGGGTGCGCTCCACCTCCGGCAGGCGCAGCCGCAGCAGCCGCCCTATGAGGGTGCGCCGCGCCGCGAGCACCACGGATTCGGCGGTGCGTTCAAGGACGTACGCGCCGACGGACTCGATGGCGGTGCCGAGCACCACGAGCGCGGTGAGCAGGAGGATGATCCCCGCGATCGAGTCGTCGCTGCCGAGCCGGTCCACCAGGGCTTTCGCGGCGAGCGGCTGGGCGAGGCCGGTCGCCGCGCCGATCAATGTGCACAGGGCGCCGAGGGCGACGGCCGCGCGGTGCGGGCGGAAGTAGCGGTACAGCGCCCGCCAGGTCTCGGCTGCGGGGAGCCGCTCCCGCGTCGGTCTCGTCGGCGTCGACGTCGGCCTCTCCTGGGCCGGCTGCTCCGGCTCGCTCTTGGTCACGTCAGGCAGGACGCGGACAACGGGTGATCTGCCTGACAGCTGTTCGCCGGGATCGAACGCGGCCGCGCACTTAGGTGATGAGCCGTCAGATCCTACACTCCGTCACCCGCCTGGTGGTGCAGCACCTCCGCTTCCGCGTGTCACACCCCGCGGCGCTACCCGTTTCGGGTCAAAATGCGTAAAAACATATATTCATCTGATTCGTTCATCTTCCTGCGGTCTACACATGGTTGCGAACAGGAAGCGAGCGAACGGAGTGAGTATGCGCTCAGTCGGCCGAAGGCACGCGCTGGGTCTCGGACTTGCGGTGACAGCGGGCGCGGGTCTTGCCGGGTGCGGTGCGAAGGAGTGGGGATCCGAGGATTCTGCTTCCCCGTCGCCGTCGCCGTCGCCGTCGGGACGGGGGCAGGGGCATGGGCACGGGCATGGCCGCGAGGGAGAGGACGGTCAGCACGGCGCCCAGCGGAAGCAGCATCCGGCGAGGCCGATCGGCGACGGTTCGACGACATACACGGGGAAGCAGCCGAAGCAGCCGGACACTCCCGTCCCCCTGGAGCCGGGTGAGAAGCCCCCGCAGTTCGTGGTCTTCTCCTGGGACGGTGCGGGCGAGGTCGGCAACGGCCTCTTCCCGCGCTTCCTGAAGCTGGCCGAGGACCACGACGCGCGCATGACGTTCTTCCTCTCCGGGCTCTATCTCCTTCCCGAATCCAAGAAGCGTCTCTACAAGCCGCCGAACAACGCGGTCGGCGCCTCCGACATCGGTTATCTCACCGACGGCCACATCAAGGAGACGCTGAAGTACGTCCGGCAGGCCTGGCTCGAAGGCCATGAGATCGGCACGCACTTCAACGGACACTTCTGCACGGGCACGGGCAGCGTCGCCAACTGGACGCCCGCGCAATGGCACAGCGAAATCGACCAGGCCGCCGCCTTCGTGAAGGAATGGCGCACGAATACCGGCTGGACCGATCTGCCGTCGCTGCCCTTCGACTACGACAAGGAACTCGTCGGCGGCCGCACCCCCTGCCTCCTCGGCCAGAACAATCTGCTGCCCGTCGCCCGCGAACGCGGCTGGCGTTACGACTCCTCGTCACCCGGCGGATCACAGCGGTGGCCGGGAAAACGCCACGGTGTATGGGACCTGCCGCTCCAGCAGATCCCTTTCCCCGGGCACCGTTTCGAGGTCCTGTCCATGGATTACAACGTCCTGGCCAACCAGTCGAAGAATTCGACGCGGGCACCCTCGTACAACTATCCCGGCTGGCGCACCCAGGCGACCCACTCGTATCTCGCCGGTTTCCGGCGCGCGTACGAGACGAACCGTGCCCCCTATTTCATCGGCAACCACTTCGAGGAGTGGAACGGCGGCATCTACATGGACGCCGTCGAGGAAGCCTTCAGGGGAATGGCCGGGAAGAAGGACGTACGTCTCGTCTCCTTCCGGCAGTTCGTCGACTGGCTCGACGTCCAGGACCCAGCCGTCCTCGCCAAGCTGCGCGGGCTGGAAGTGGGAGAGCGTCCCGAAGGCGGCTGGCACAGCTTTCTCGGTAAGTCGACCAAGCGAGAAGTCAACAGAGAGACGGAGACAAGAAGTTGAGCGTGAATCGGTTGAAGCTGAAGTACGCGCCGGTGAAGTACACATCGGTGAAGTACGTGACGGTGGCGGGAGTCGCGGCCCTCGCCGTTCTGGCGGGCCCCGCGGCGGCCGGTGCCGACGCCGTGAGCCCGCATGCCTCGCACGCGCCCGGGGCCGCCGCGGCCACGGCCCCGCGACCCACGCTGACGGCGAAGTCCACCGTGGGCAGCGTGCACGCGTGGCACGACTTCCACATCTACGGCGTCAGCCACCACATGCGGGCGGGCACGCGCGTCACGCTGCAACAGAAGCAGGGCA
Organism: Streptomyces sp. NPDC031274; assembly: GCF_055570235.1. Taxonomy (NCBI): domain Bacteria; kingdom Bacillati; phylum Actinomycetota; class Actinomycetes; order Kitasatosporales; family Streptomycetaceae; genus Streptomyces; species Streptomyces sp. NPDC031274. The sequence goes on from NZ_JBVIHP010000008.1 coordinate 240,186, forward strand.
AGCGGTGGGTTTCGCTGCCCGCGTCGGTGTACACCGCGCGCTCCGGGGCGTACAACATGCGGGTCAAGCTCGGTTGGAAGGGACGCAACTCCCTGCGCGTCGTCGGCGGCGGCGCCATCTCGCCCGTCATCTATGTGACGGTGCTGCGCTGAGCCGACGGACCCACCCGGTTGCCCGAACCCGGGCATGAGCTCACGAGCCCGTGCCCGGGAGACGGTCGGGGGCCTCAGCCGACGTCCCGCTTGCCGAGCCCGGTCCGGGGCGCGAGCCCGAGCACGCCGACCTTTCCGGTGTGGCGGTTGGTCTGGACGAGGCGGGCGGCTTCGGCCGTGTCCTGGAGGTCGTACGTCACCGAGAGCGCGGGCCGGATGTGTCCGAGGTCGAGGAGCCGGGCCACCGCGGCCTGTTCCTGGAGGTTGGCTCCGTGGCTGCCGATGACACGCTTGAGGCGCATCCAGAGGTAGCGGTTGTCGAACTCGTGGAGATATCCGGTGCTCGATCCGCAGGTGACGACGGTGCCGCCGCGGCGCACCACGAAGACGGACACCCCGAAGGTCGCCCGGCCCACGTGCTCGAACACGATGTGCGGGTCCTCCCCCACCGCGGCGCGGATCCGCCTGCCGAGCTTCTTGCCGACCGCCGTCGGATCGGCCGGAGCGGTGCCGGTCAGGCCGATCTCCGCACGGTTGATCACCGCGTGACAGCCGAAGGCGCGGGCCCGCTCGGCCTTCTCCTCGCTGCCGACCACACCCACCGCGATGCCGCCGCCGCCCCGCACGAGCTGCGCGGCGTACGCGCCGAGGCCGCCCGCCGCGCCCCAGATCAGCACGATGTCGCCCTGCGTCATCCGCGCGCCGCGGTCGCTGACCAGCATGCGGTAGGCGGTGCCCGCGCACAGCGGATTGCCGGCTGCTTCCTCCCAGGTCAGCCGCCCTGACTTGGGCAGGAGTTGACTGGCACGGGCCACGCAGTAGTGGGCGAGCCCACCAAAGTTGGTCTCGAAGCCCCAGGCCAGCTGGGAGTCGCCGAGCATGCCGTCGGCGTGGGTCGCCGGTTCCTCGTCGTCGACGTAGGCGGGCGTGACCACGACCTCGTCACCGACGGCCCAGCGGCGCACCCCGGCCCCCGCACGGACGACGACACCCGCCGCGTCCGAACCGACCACGTGATACGGCTGATCGTGTCGCGCGGCCCATCCGCCCTTCGCGCCGAAGTGCCGCAGAAAGGCGAACGTGGATATCGGCTCGAACATCGCCGACCACACGGTGTTGTAGTTTATCCCGCTCGCCATGACCGCCACCAGGACTTCGTCCGGGGCGAGTTCCGGCATCGGAACCGGTCCCACGTGGAGCGTTTTTCGGACGTCTTTGTCCGCCACCCCCGTGAAACTCTCCACGTCCTCCCTCCGCAGATGCGCGGCGGTGAATTCGGCGGGTAAGGGAAGACGGCGCAGCTCGTCCGCGCCGGCCCCCGCTACGACTGCCTCTGCGAGCACATCCATGACGTTCCTCCTTCGGTACAGCTGTCCGATGGTGTGGGTTCGTGCAATGTGGATTCGTACGGTGCGGGTTCGAACAGTGCGGCGTAAAACCCGTCTTTCACAAGCCGATCGGCTCCAATTCACCAGGATCGCTAACCGACCCGTCGCACTGTCATCACTTTCCGAGTAGAGGCCCCCTCATTTCCGTCGCTAATGTCCGGCTCACCCGCACTGAAAGGTGAGAACTCACATGGCAGAAGAGAGCGCGAACGCCGCTTGGGGCGAACGCATGGGCACAGCTGACCGGGTCGTGGTGGGAGTGTTCGTCGGCATCCCCTTCGTCGCGGTGATCGCGTCCGTCGTCGTGCTGTGGGGATGGGGTGTCACCTGGCACGATCTGGTGATCGGCGCGGTGATGTACGCCATCGCCGTGCACGGCATCACCATCGGCTACCACCGCCTGTTCACGCACAAGGCGTTCAAGGCGGCCCGCCCCCTGAAGATCGCCCTCGCGGTGGCCGGGACGATGGCCGTCGAGGGCGACGCGATCACCTGGTGCGCCGACCATCGCCGCCACCACCAGTTCGCGGACCAGGACGGCGACCCGCACTCCCCCTGGCGGTTCGGCACCTCGGTGCGCGCGCTGCTCAAGGGCATGGTGTGGGCGCACGTCGGCTGGACCTTCAACAACGACAGGACCAACCAGCAGAAGTACGTTCCCGACCTCCTCGCCGACCGCGATCTGGCCCTGGTGGCGCGGTGGCAGCCACTGATCGTGCTGTTCTCGTTCGGTGCGCCCGCCGTGGCGGGCGGGCTCTGGGGCGACGGCGTCTGGGACTCCGGCGCCGCCTGGTCCGCCTTCTTCTGGGCCGGGCTCGTCCGCATCGGTCTGCTCCATCACGTCACCTGGTCGATCAACTCGATCTGCCACATCAGCGGCGCCCGGCCCTTCCGGGTCCGCGACCGCTCGGGGAATGTGTGGTGGCTCGCTCCGCTCTCCGGCGGCGAGTCCTGGCACAACCTCCACCACGCCGACCCGACGTCCGCCCGGCACGGCGTGCTGCGCGGCCAGCTCGACTCCAGCGCCCGGCTCATACGGCTCTTCGAGCTGGCCTCGTGGGCGAGTGCGGTGCGGTGGCCGGACGAGCGGAGGCTGGCCCGGCTCTTTGACCCCGACGTCAGGACCCCTCAGCGGGCAGCCCAAGGCCCGCCGCGAGGGTCGGCCAGGAAGCCTTGAACTCCTGCTGCCAGGAGGACCAGGCGTGCGAGCCGCCGCGGTAGAAGTGAACCGTCGCCGGGACCCCGGCGTGCTCCAGCTTCCGGGCGAACCCGTGCGCCTGGCCCCACAGCGTCCCCTCCAGGACCGCTCCTTCGAGGTTGCCGAAGTCGCTGCTGGGGATGCCGCTGCCCTGCGAGACGTAGAGCCGGGTCCCTGCCAGATGCTCGGCCAGGGCGGCGGGGTTGTGGCGGTTCCAGTTCTCGCGGTTCAGGAAGGGGCTGCCCCAGAGTGCGGAGGGAAGTTGGAGCTCCCGGGCGACGATGGCGCTCATCACCGTCGGCATGCCGAGGGCGGTCGTGTCCACGACACCGCTGTACGAAGCCGCCGCGCCGAAGGTGCCGGGGTGCCGGGCCGCGAACGCCAGGGCTCCGTAGCCACCGGTGGAGACTCCGGCGACGGCGCGGATGCCGTTGGCGCGGTAGGTGTCGCGCAGAAGAGCCGTCAACTCCTCGACCTGGAAGGTCTCGTAGTCGGGGGCGGTGGTGCTGCCGTAGTTCCACCAGTCGGTGGGGATGCCGGTGGGGCCCGACGCAGGAAGGACGGTGATGACGTCCTTGTCGGCCAGGAAATCCTCGACGTCCGTCTCGCGGGTCCATGAGGTGTAGTCGTCGTGGGCGCCCTGGAGGAGATGGAGCACCGGCCATGTGCGGTCCTTCTGTTCCTTGAAGCGGGTCGGCAGGATGACGCGCACGGGGAGCTGTTTGCCCACGGCGGGTGAGTCGACGGTGAGGTCGACGGTTCGGGAGTCGAGCCACTTCTCCCTGACGACGCGCGCGCCATCGGCCGCTCGGGCTGCCACGGGCGACGCGGTGGGGGCTCCCAGGGCGGTGGAGGTGCCCAGGGCCCCGCCGGTGGCGAGGAGGGCGGCGACCGCGGCGAGGGCGGCGAGCTTCTTGCGGGGTCTGCGGTGCTTCTGCGGCATGGGGGTGACCTCTTCTCGGGCGTGCGGGCGTGGTGGGCGTGCGGTCAGGCGTCGTGCAGGTCGCGGGTCAGGAGTTCCGCGAGCGTGTCCACGACCGGGGGGTCGAGCAGGGAGAGGTGGTGGCCCGGCAGTGGGGTGACCGTGAGGTCGGTGCAGTGGGCGTCCCAGCCGAGGCTTTCGTCGTCCCTTTCGTAGCGGAGGTCGCGCACGGTGTGCGGGGCCGGTTCGGTCGCCCTGTAGAGGAGGGTCCGGCCCGCGTACGGGCCTGGCGTGTGGCGTTCGCCGCTGCGGAGGTCGAGAGCGGAGGTGCGTTGGTGGTCGAGGACGGCCTGGGGCAGGTCGACGGCCTGCTCCAGGAGTTTCATGACGAGGGCGATCTGCTCCGCGTCGTCCAGTCGCGCCAGTTCCTCGAAGGGCAGGGGGAGATGGGTGCGGTAGATGCGGGTTATGTACGCGGCGAAATCGGCGTAGCGGCGGCGGGCTTCCGCTACGGGGGTCAGGCCCCGGGGCGCGGGCAGGGGCAGTACGGAGTCGAGGAGGACCAGAGCCTTGACGGCGCCGTGCCGCGTGAGGAGCCTCGCGGCCTCCTGGGCGAGAAGACCGCCGTAGGACCAACCACCGACGATCCAGGGCCCGTTGGGAGATACGGCACGGATGCGTTTCGCGAAGTGCTCTGCGCGGGTCTTCAGGTCCTCGGGAGTGGTCAGCCTGTCGAAGCCGTGGACGGGACGGGTCCCGGACAAGCGCTCGGCGAGGCGTGCGTACACCTCGGACGTGCCGCCTGCGGCGTGGGCCAGGAAGAGGGGGGTGCCATCCGCCCTGTCGGCGAGGACGCGTAGCGGGCCCTCTCCCTGCGTCTCCCCCGGCGCCTCCCTTACCGCCCGCGACAAGGGGGGCTCCACCTCGCGGCACCGGGTGGACCGGGAGCCCGGCAGCAGATCCGCGACCCCTCTCAACGTCGCCTGCCGCAGCAAGACCCCCGGCTCCACCTCCACCCCGAACTCCCGCTCCACCGCGGTCCGGATGCGTGCCGCCGTGAGCGAGTCGAGGCCCAGGTCGGTGAGGGGGGTGTCGGCGTCGATGCGGTCGGGGGTGTAGCCCATGACGTCGGCCACGCAGACGCGGAGCCGGTCAAGTGGGCCCGCGCCCCGGGCGGGGGCCGGTACGCGACCTGGCGACTCCTGCGGGCCGGGCTCCTCCCCGGCCCAGAAGCGGCGGTGACGCCAGCGCGGTGGGGGTACGTCGGCGATGCGCGCGCCCGGATGCAGGCTCTGACGGGGTACGGGAACGCCCACACCTCTCACGAGCAGCGAGGCGAGGGACGTACGGAAGGTGAGCGCGTCGTCGGTGTCGCGGTGCAGGGTCGGAAGAATCAGCGAGCCGTCGGCGTCCGCGTCCCGCAGGGTCTCGGTCAGCGGGTGCAACTGCGTGGGGTGCGGGGCCACTTCGACGAACACCCGGTGACCGTCGTCGGCGGCGGCGCGTACCGCCTGACTGAAACGGACGGGGCGCCGCAGATTGGCCACCCAGTAGTCGGCGTCGCAGGGTGCCGGGTCGCGGGGGTCCGCCAGGACGGTGGAGTAGCGGCGGAAGGCGGGCCGCGCGTGCCGTACGGTGCCGAGCTCTTGGGCGAACTCGTCGAGCAGTGGGTCGACGTGGGACGAGTGTCCGGCGCCTGTGACGCGCAGGGAGCGGGCGAAGCCGCCCTCCCTGGTGACGTGGTCGATGAGTCCGCGCACGTCGTCGGCCGAGCCGGTGACCACGCTCTGCGCCGGGGACGCGTGCACGGCGACCTGGAGCGTACGGAAGTCGGCGGTCAGGGCCTCGATGTGCTCGCCGGGGCGGTCCACCACGGCCATGGCGCCGCCTGTGAGCCCGGCGAGGAGCCGCGACCGGATCGCGATGACGCGCGCGCCGGTCGCCACGTCCAGGGCGCCGCAGACGACTGCCGCGGCGATCTCCCCCATGGAGTGGCCGATCACGGCGGCGGGCTCGAAGCCGTACGACTTCCACAGTTCGGCGAGGGCGACCTGCATCCCGTAGAGCGCGGGCATGACGACGGCGGGCGAGGTCAGTTCGGCGCCAGGGGCCATGCAGCCCCGCAGGGAGATGTCGGCCTGATCCCGCAGGAGCGGCTCAAGGCGGTCGACCGCGGCGGCGAACTCCGGCTCCTCAGCGAGGAGTTCGTTCCCCATTCCGGCCCACTGCGACCCGTACCCGGAGAACACCCACACCGCACCGGGGCCGATGCCGGACGACGCGCCCCCGGACGACACAGCCCCGACCACCACCCGTCCATCGGGCTCCCGCCCGGCCAGGCGGGCCAGCCCCGTGGTCAGTTCCTCCCGGCCGCGCGCGACGACCGCCGCCCTGTGGCGGCCACGTCCGACGCGGCCCGCCAGGGTGCGGGCCAGGTCCTCGGGGCGGACGGATCGGCTCTCCGGCCCTTGCAGCCATGCGGCCAACTCGCCCGCGTACGTGCGTACGCGGTCCTCGGTGACTCCGTCGAGCAGGGCTACGGCGGGGCTTGTGGCCCTCTGGCGTGCGCCGCGCGGCACGCGGTGTTCAGCGAGGACCACATGGGCGTTCGTGCCGCCGAAGCCGAACGCCGACACTCCCGCCCGTGCCGTGCCCGAGTAGCGGGGCCACGGCTCGGGGCCCGTGACGACGCGCAGGCCCAGGGCGTCGAGGTCGGCGTGCGTGCCGGGGGCGGTGAAGTGCAGATGGGGCGGGATCTCGTCGTGGTGCAGGGCAAGGACCGTCTTGATGAGCCCCGCGATGCCCGCCGCGGCCTCCAAGTGGCCGATGTTCGTCTTCACCGAGCCGATGAGCAGCGGCTGGTCGGCGGCCCGTCCACGCCCCGCTCCGAGCGCGGCAGAGAGCGCGGACGCCTCGATGGGGTCGCCCAGGGCCGTGCCCGTGCCGTGTGCCTCGACGTAGTCCACGACCGTGGGCCCAGTGCCATGGCTCTGCTCCAGGAGTGTGCGCTGGGCCTGTGCGCTGGGGGCCGTGAGTCCGTTGGAGCGGCCGTCCGAGTTGACGGCGGTGGACTCGATGACGGCGAGGACGCGGTCGCCGTCGCGCTCGGCGTCCGCCAGGCGCTTGAGGACGACGACTCCGCAGCCCTCGCCTCGCACCATGCCGTCGGCCGACGCGTCGAACGCCTTGCACCGGCCATCGGCGGCCAGCGCACCCGCACGCTGGAAGCCGAGTGTCACCGCGGGGGAAAGGAGCAGGTTCACCCCGGCGGCGAGCGCCATGTCGCTCTCCCCCGCGCCGAGGCTGCGTACCGCGTGGTGCACGGCGACGAGCGACGAGGAGCACGCCGTGTCGACGGCCATGCTCGGGCCGCGCAGGTCAAGGAGGTAGGAGAGGCGGTTCGCGGCGATGCTCAGGGCCGCGCCGGGCGGGGTCCAGGCCCCGATCGACTCCGGGTCCGCGGTGGTGAGATGGGCGTATTCGTTGCCGCTGATGCCCACGAAGACGCCGGTACGGCTGCCCGCGAGGGACGGCGCGGACAGCGCCGCGTGGTCGACGGCCTCGCGGGCGACCTCCAGGAGCATGCGCTGCTGCGGATCCATGGCGGTGGCCTCGTCCGCCCCGATGCCGAAGAACTCGGCGTCGAAGCCCGCCACATCGTCGACGCCCCCGTCGCCGAGGAAGCCGCCGTGTCTGCTGATGTCGTCCGGCAGGTTCCTCCCCTCCCGCACGAAAGGCACCCAGCGGTCGTCGCCGACGCTGCCCACGGCGTCACGTCCCTCGCTCAGGAGCCGCCAGAAGGCGGCGGGCGAAGTGACTTCGCCGGGCAGTCGGCAGCCGATGCCGATGACCGCGACGGGTGAATCGCCCTGCGCGACCGGCACATCCGGCCGTGCGGGTGCACCGCCGTGCTCCGGTTCGCCGCGTGCCACCCGCTCCGCGAGCGCGCCGATCGTCGACGCCTCCCAGAGCAGCGTCGCGGGCAGCCGCGTACCCGCGAGGTCGCTGAGGCGCGCCGTCAGGACGACCGCGTCACGGGAGGTGAGACCGAGCTCCGCGAGCGGGCGGTCGTCGGCGATCTCCTCGGCCGCCAGGCCGTACCAGGCGCTCAGGCTCTCGACCACGGCGGCCCGGATCGCCCGGATCTCCGTGTGGCCCGCCCCCCTCATCGCGCACTCTCCGCGCCGCCCCGGCCTTTCTCACCGAGGGCGCCGAAGGCGCCGCGCAGGTAGTGCGCCCGGCCCGCCGCTCTGGCGACCTTGCCGCTGCTCGTCCTGGGCAGCGAGCCCGGCGGGATGAGGAGGAGTTCGGCCAGGCGCAGTCCGTGCCGGGCCGATACGGCGGCCGTGGCGTCGCGCAGCGCGGCGATTCGGTCCTGTTCCGTAAGCTCCGCGCCGCGCCGCTGCTCGGCGACGACGACCAGGACGTCGGTCTCGGTACCCGTCCAGGGCACGCAGAACGCGGCGAGCCGGTCGCGGCGTACGAGGTCGACGGCCGACTGCACGGTCTCCTCGATGTCCTGGGGATAGTGGTTGCGGCCGTCCACGATGATCAGGTCCTTGAGCCGCCCGGTGACGTACAGCCGTCCGTCGTGGAGCGCGCCGAGGTCCCCGGTGCGCAGCCACCCCGCCTTGCCCTCGTCCCGTGCGGCACCGGGCGGGCGTACGCCGAACACCTCGTCGGAGAGCCCGCTGCGCTTCCAGTAGGAGAGGCCGATGTTGGGCCCGCGCAGCAGGATCTCGCCGACCTCGCCCGGCCCCACCGGGGCGCCGGTCGTCGGCTCTGCGATGCGCAGCTCCTGCCCTGCCGGGGTGCCGCAGGCGACCAGGTGCGTCGCTTCCGGGTCCGTCGACTCCCTCACTTCGAGCCGCCCTTCGGACAGGGCGAGCGGATCGCACGCCAGGACCGTGGGGGGCGCGGCGAACGTGTCGGTCGTCACGAACACGGTGGCCTCGGCGAGGCCGTACGCCGGGCAGTGCGCCTCGGGCGCGAGCCCTGCGTCTGCGAACGCGTCGCGGAAGCGGTCGACCGTGCCGGGGCGTACGGGTTCGCTGCCGTTGATGAGGACCTTGACCCGGTCGAGGCGCAGCTCGGCGGCCTCGTCCCGGTCGATCCTGCTCGCGCAGTAGTCGTACGCGAAGTTGGGGGCCGCACTGATCGTCCCGGGGTATGCGGCGAGCAGCCGCAGCCAGCGCACCGGGTGCTCCAGGAAGGCGACCGGGTCCATGAGGACCGAGGGGAAGCCGCCGACGACGGGCGCGGCCACGCTCAGGACTAGGCCCATGTCGTGGAAGAGCGGCAGCCAGCCGACCGTCGTGTTGCTCGCCGCGTCGGCCGCGAAGGCGTCGATGGCCTGACGGGCGTTGGCCACCACGTTGGCGTGGCTGATCACGACGCCCGCCGGGCTGCGCGTGGAGCCGGAGGTGTACTGGAGGTAGGCGATGTCGTCCGGTGCGATCCGCTCCGGAAGGGCGACGGCGGACCTCTCGCTCGGCCGGTCCACCAGGACCACCGGCACCGGTGGCAGCCCCTGCTCGGTCATGAATCGCGCGACCCCGGCGGCGGTGCCCGATTCGGCGAGCACGCACGTGGGCTCACAGTCGGCGAGGACAGCGGCCAACCTGCCTTCATGTCCGGGGAGTTCGGGGCCGAACAGCGGCACCGCGATCACTCCCGCGTAGAGACAGCCCAGGAACGCGGCCGTGTAGTCGAGGCCCTGCGGGAGCAGCAGGGCCGCTCGCTCGCCGGGACCCGCGCTCGCCGCGATCCGTCCGGCGATGGCACGGGCGCGGGTGTCGAGGCCCTGCCAGCCGAGGGTGTGGTGCAGGCCTGGCGACGAGGGTTCGGGGAACTCCACGTAGGTGAAGGCGCGTTGGTGCGGGCGGGCGGCCGCCCAGTGTGCCAAGTGGTCGGTCAGCAGTGGGCCTTCGGGCGGCTGGAGGGTCTGGGTGCTGGACATGGCGGCTCCAACTGGACGGCGCGGGGACCGGAACGGGGCGTGGCGAGTACTGAGGCGGGGCTCGGCAGGGACCGGGACGAGCGGTGAACCAGGTTCCGCCCGGATGTGACCCGTGAGTAAGACGGCTTGCTGACAGATCGTCTGACACCCTCTGTCACTTCACTGACAAGTCCCCGCGCCGGATTCGGCGTCGAGGGCAGCAGCCACGGCCGCCGCGGCCCCGGAGAATCCGGCAGCGGAACCGCGTCACGTTCGGCGGCACCACCGCATCGCGATCGAGGGGAGCCGCACGTGGGCCGGGGAAGGCTGACCGCTCTTCTGGCGATGCTCGCCCTGGCCGGATTCATCACGACCCTGGACAACACCGTCATCAACGTCGCGCTGCCGACCGTGCAGCGCGACCTCGGCCTGACGGTCACCGACCTGGAATGGGTGGCCACCAGCTACGTACTGAGCTTCGGCTCGCTCCTTCCGGCCGGGGGCAGGCTCACGGATCTGCTCGGCCGGCGGGTGGTCCTCGCGGCGGGGATCGTCGTCTTCACCACCGCCTCCCTTGCCGCCGCCCTCGCGGACAGCGGCGGGACGCTCATCGCGGCGCGCACGGTGCAGGGTGTGGGCGCGGCGCTCGTCATCCCGGCGTCGCTCGCGGTGGTCGCCGCCGATCTGCCCGCCCGCAGGCGCGCCATGGCGGTCGGCCTGTGGACCGCGGCGCTCGCGGTCGCGCTGGCGCTCGGCCCCGTGGTGGGCGGGTTCGTGACCGAACGGTGGGACTGGAGCTGGGTGTTCCTGCTCAACGTCCCCTTCGGCGTCCTCGCCCTGCTCCTGGTGCCCGCGGTCCCCCGCGCCGTCGCCCGCGTGCGGCACGGGCTGCTGCCGCTCCTCGATCTGCCGGGGGTCGCGCTCTCCACGACCTCTCTCTTCCTCCTCACGTACGGGCTCGTCAGGGGCGGCGAGCACAGTTTCAGCACCCCGCCCGTGCCGCTCTGCCTCTGGCTCTCGGCGGCCACCGGGATCGCGTTCCTCGTCGTCGAGTCGCGGACGTTTCTGCCCCTTGTGGATCTGCGGCTGCTGCGCAACCGTTCGCTGAGCGGGGGCGCGGCGGCCCAGGTGCTGTGGGGCATCGGTGTCAACGGCGTGTTCTTCTTCACCGCGCTCTACCTCCAGCGGGTGCTCGGCTTCTCGCCCACCAAGGCGGGCCTCGCCTTCCTGCCGCTGGCCGGTGCGCTGCTCGTGACGACGCCGTTCGCCGAGCGGGCGGCCAAGGCGGTGGGGGCGCACTGGTCGATCGCCGGTGGGCTCGTCCTTGTCGCGGGCGGGCTCGTGTGGGTGTCGGGGGCGGGGCTGCACGCGCAGTACTGGGATCTGCAGCCCGGGCTCCTCCTGATCGGCGCGGGGTCGGCCCTGACGACTCCACTGACGGTACGTTCCGTCGTCGATGTCCCCGCGACGCGCACCGGAATGGCTTCGGGCCTGGTGAGTGCGGCCCGTGAGATCTCCGGGGTGTTCGGGGTGGTCCTGGTCGGCGTGGTCCTCACCCGCACGGAGCGCACGGCACTGCGGGACGGCGCCGATCCACGCAGCGCCTTTCTGGACGGCTACGACACGGGGCTGCAACTGGCCGCGCTCTGCGTCCTGTTGGGAGCCGTCGTCACCGCCGTCACGCTGCGTCGGCCTGCCCGGCACCGGCGGAAAACCGGTACCACGGGCACCACCGGCACCGATTCGGTCCGCGTCAGGGGCGTGACGCGACATCCGGGGCGGCGTCGGCTGCTCCGATGACGGTCACGTAGCCGTCCGGGCCGATGACCGCGACGTCTCCCGTACGCAGCCATCCGCCCGGCAGCAACCGCCGCCTCGTCTCGGCCGGGTCGCGCCAGTACTCCGCGCACACCTGCGGGCCCCTCACCAGGAGTTCACCGGCGTGCCCCAAAGGCAGCTCGATTTCCGGGGCTCCCTCCCGGCCGATGCGGACCTCGGTGCCGGGCAGCGGCAGGCCGGATGTGCCGGGTCTGGCGTTGGCGCCCCGTGGATTGGCGAGGACGGCGCCCGCGGCTTCGGGGATGCCGTAGCCCTCGACGAGCACGGCGTCCGCCGAGTCCCGGATGCGGTCGGCGGTGTCGGCGTCGAGGCCGTCGGTCAGCCAGGTCCGCACCGTGGCGAGGGCTTCCCACTCATGGGCGGGGCGCGCGAGAAGGCGTCGGCAGTCATCAGGTTCGGCCGACAGGAGGGTCACCTTGCGGCGGCGCGCCGTGCGCAACAGCGCCTGGGGTTCGGGGTACGGCAGGAGGACGGTACGCGTCCCGGTGAGCAGCGGTGCGGTCAGGCCGAACAGCATCCCGCGCGGCCGCCACAGGGGCGTGACGGCCAGAGCGGTCTCCTGTCCGTCGCGCAACTGAGGGTGCCACAGGGCGAGTTGGTGGGCAGCTGCGACCAGATTCGCGTGCGTGAGCATCGCCGCGGGGCCGTCGGCGGCGACGTACGAGAGGACTGCCGGATCACCCGGCTCCGGCCCCACGCCGACCGCCTTCGGCCTGAGCGTCTTCCGTATACGACCGCTCCCCGGCCACTCCCCGCCGATCGGGACCATGACGACGCCCCGTACGCACGTTTCACCGCGCACCGCGTCGATCCGCTCCCCCGCGAAGTCGCCGGAGACCACCAACACCGCTTCTGAGTCGGCCAGTTGATGCGTCAAAGCCTGCCGTGGCGCTCCCGGGTCGATCGCCACGACGACCGCCCCGAGCCGCAGCACCGCATGCCACGCCACCGCGAACCACGGGCAGTTGGGCAGCACCAACGCCACCCTGTCACCGCGCCGGACACCCAGCGTCCGCAACGTATCGGCGCACGCGCCCGCAGCGCGGTGCAGCCCCCGGAAGCCGGTCCGGCCGCGGTGTCGCCCGGCGGCCGCGTCAAGCAGATCGGGGATCGTGACGTCGGGGACGTGCAGGCGGTGCGGCACCCCCGCGGCATAGAAGCGGAGCCACGGTCGTGGGTCCTGGGCCTTCACCTGTGGCTCGGTCATGACCTGATCGTGGCGCAGGATGCCGGGCCGCCACTTGTACCTCACGCACAGTTCCCGCCCGGTGGGCTGTGGTTCCACTGACTATCGACGCCTGGTTACCGCTCCGTAACTTCACGGCGGGCACAGCAATCTCCCCTTGAGACGAAGGAGCACCCCGTGCACAGGCCAAGAGCGAAACGGAAGAAGAGGCTGCTCGCGCTGACCGCGGCCGTCGCCCTGGCGGGCCTGGGGCTCGGCGTGCCGACCCTGACGGCGGGCGCCGCCGCGACGCCGGACGCGTCGGCGGTGTGCGACGCCCCGGACGAGCGGATCTACCAGGTACCCGGTGCCGTCCCGACCGATCCCGGCAGCGTCATCGCCTGCCGGGCCACCCAACTCCCCCACGTGCCGGGCGATGTCGCGATGCACGCCTGGAAGGTCCAGTACAGCTCGAAGGACAACGCGGGCAGGGCGGTCGCGGTCTCCGGCACCGTCGCCGTGCCGGACGCCCAGTGGAAGGGACGCGGCAGCCGTCCTGTCGTGGCCTTCAACCCCGGGACCCTTGGGCTCGGTTCGCGGTGCGCGTTCTCCAAGCAGCTCGCGGGCGCGTTCCAGGACGAGTACGAGGGCGAGAACATCGCGGCGCTCCTGAAGGCCGGATACGCCGTCGCCGCCACCGACGGTGCGGGCTATCTGGACGGCCAGACCCATCCGTACGTCTCCGGTGCCGACGCCGGGCACGCGCTCCTCGACATCGTGCGCAGTGCGCCCGCGATCCCCGGCAGCGGCATCGACCCGAAGACGAAGGTCGGCCTGTGGGGCTACTCCGAAGGCGGTGCGGCCAGCCTGTGGGCGGCGCAGCTCGCGGCTTCGTACGCTCCTGAACTGAACGTCGTCGGCGACGCGTCCGGCGGCGTGCCGGGCGACTTGAAGGTGGTGGCCAAGGGGCTCGACGGCGGCCCGTTCGCGGGCTTCCTGGTCGACGCCGTGCTCGGCCTCTCCTCCTCGCACCCCCACATGCCGTTCGAGGAGCTCATGAACGACCAGGGCAAGGAGACGCTCAAGAAGGCCAGGTCGCACTGCCTGCTCGGGACGATCTCGACGCTCGCGGGCCAGAAGATCGAGGACAACACCACCGACGGGCTGAGCCTCGAGCAGCTCTACGCGCTCAAGGGAACGGACGGCAGGACGTGGGGCCAGGTCGTCGACGAACAGAAGCTCGGCGTCGGCATCGGCCGCGCGGGCTCCGGCGCCACGCACGAGATCGACTTCCCCGTGCTGCAGTACCGCGGCTCGCTGGAGGAAGTCATCCCGATCGAGACCGAGGACGCGACGCGCAAGGCGTACTGCAAGGCGAACATCACCACCCGGTGGATGACCTATCCCGGTGAGCACCTGACGACCGATCAACTGGCGAAGGACGACACGGTGAAGTGGCTCGGCGACCGCTTCGACGGGAAGCCGGAGTTCGGCAACTGTCTGCTCCCGTGAGTTGTCTCGCACTCGCTGCCTCTTGTCACCCGGGTGACAAGAGGCAGCATCATGTCCATCCGTCCCCGATGGGCCGCCACGCACCCGTGGCGGTATCTTCACCAAACCTTTGTCCCCCGCGCGCAGAGGGAGCACTCCATGGTGAACGGTTCGACGCTGCCCGCCGGTGTACCCCCGGCAGGCGGCCCCGCATCCGCGGGCACCCCGGCAGAGGAGTCGCACGCCGCGTTCAGAGCGTTCCCCTCGGGCCTCCACGATCACGTGAGACCGTTCCTCGACGACATCACCTCGGAGGTGGTGCGGGCGATCCGCACGGAGATACCGGAGTACGCGCGCCCGACCAATGACACGTACATGCATGTCGTGAACCGGGGCGTGGAACAGGCCCTGGAGGGTTTCCTGGCCCGGATGGCCCACCCGGACACCGACTGGGAGTCGGTGAAGGCCACGTACCAGAACATCGGCAGGGGCGAGGCGGACGAGGGCCGCAGCCTCGACTCCTTCCAGTCGGCACTGCGTCTCGGCGCGCGCGTCACCTGGCGCCGAGTGAACGCGATGGTCGACGCCGACCTGCTGCCCCGGCACGTACTCGCCGCCTTCGGCGAGGCGCTGTTCCTGCACCTGGACGAGATGGCCGCGGCGACGACCGCCGGCTACACCGAGGCCAGGCTGCACGCGGCGGGCGAACTGCAGCAGCGCCGGGCCCGCCTCATCGACCTGCTGACCGCCGATCCTCCCGCATCGGCGGAGGCGATCGCCGACCTCGCGCAGACCGCCCAGTGGCCCATCCCGCGCGAGGTGGCCGTCGTCGTCATCGACCACGCCCTCACCCCGGAGACCGTCAGGCCCATCGTGCCGCCGGAGTTCCTCGCGCGCTTCTCCGAGCAGCCCGGCTGCATCGTGGTGCCCGACCCGGAAGGCCCGGGGCGGGCCCGCTCGATCGCCGCCGCGCTGCAAGGGCTGCGTGCGGTGATCGGCCCGACGGTCCCGCTGCACGAGGGCGCGCGCTCCCTGCGCTGGGCGCTCGACGCCCTGGAGCTGTCCCGGCGCGGCATCCTGCCCCGGGCGGGCCTGCTGCACTGCGCCGACCATCTGGCGACGCTGCTGCTCTTCCATGACGAGGCGCTGATCGACGCGCTCGCACAACGGCATCTGCTGCCCCTGGACGAGGTGCGCTCACCGCAGCGGGAGCGCCTGGCCGAGACCCTGCTGTGCTGGCTGCGGTGCGGGCACAACGCGAGCGAGGTCGCCACGCGCCTGGCCGTGCACCCGCAGACGGTCCGCTACCGCCTGCGGCAGCTGGAAGAGGTCTTCGGCGACCGGCTGCACGATCCGGTGGCGCAGTTCGAGATGCAGTTGGCGCTGCACGCGTTGAGCCTGCGGCCGGTTCCCGGTTAGGGCCCCAGGCCCCAGGGGCGCGTCACCGGCACGTCACCCGGACGCGCCGCGAGGGCGGCGGCCCCCGACCGTTATCGAGCCGTAATGTCCCCTTCGTCCCAAGTCCCAGGCGAAGGAGAGTTTTTACGTGCGTGCCCGTCTCATGGCCGCTGCCATCGAACCGACTGCCCCGGCCGTCCTGACCACGACGCGGACCCCCCGGACCCCCACCCGGCCCCTGCCGCGCCTCGTGGTTCTCTTCCTCCTGCCCCTGCTCACCGCCCTCAGCGGCCCCTTGCTCGCCCCGGCGCACGCCCACGCGGACGCGCCGGTACGGCACGTCCCGTCCGCCACCAGCCTGCTGGCCCCGCCGCGCGTACCCGACGACCCGTGCACCAGCAAGGACCCAGCGGTCTGCCTGATCCGGCAGATGACTCCGGAGGAGCGGGAGCGGGCGCGCGAGGTGCGGCTGCGTTACCACGCACTCCTGGACACCATGGAGCGCGTGGCCGACCGTATGCACGAGGAAGGGCGCTCCGACGAGGAGATCGCCCGCGTCCTCGTCGACATGCGCAACGAGGCCAAGGACATCACCCGCGCCGGAATGACCCCCGAGGCGGTGCAGGCCCTGGAGCAGCGGAACATGAAGAAGTACGGCAATCCCCTGGGACCGACGGCGGAACAGCAGTTCCTCAAGTACGGCAGCTGGCACAAGGTCATCGAGGCGGCGACCCGCACCAGCGCCGCCGTCGACCAGGAACTCGGCATCCCGCCGCGCGTCTGACCTCCATGCTGCTTCAGGATTACGACCGTCACGGCCGGACGTGGGCCCTCGACCCCCGGACGGGTCTCGTCTCCCCCGGGTCCGGCCGCTGTCACGGCTTCGCCCACGTGAGCGACGAGGCGACGGCGGCGCTGTACGCCGACCCGTCCGACGGCGAACCGACCCTCTGGCTCCAGTACCGCCAACGCCGCTGGAACTGCGCCACAATGACGGCCCATCAGTCCCCCGGACCGAACGGCACCCGCCGCTTCACCGTCGAGGACGCGCGGGGAACAGCTCTCGAACTGCTCTACCCCGCACCGGATCCCGGTCCCTTCGACCCGACGTACGACTGGATCGACGCGGAGGGCGACGACTTCTTCCTCTGGGCGGCCGGTCGTCTGACGGACATGAACGCGGACACCACGGCGCGTACCACACTCCTGACGCACTTCCGGGCCGGTTTCCTCCCCACCTAAGGTCGCAAGTAACCTTTCCGAGCGATGAGTTGATGCCTCCCGCCGAGTCTTCACTCACACAAGGAGCAACCGAACAAGACCGGGCCGCGCACAAGGTTCGCGACCCTCACCCGGAGGTACACCATGTGCGCCCACCAGCCCCCGTGCCCGCTCGCCGAAAGCCCCGACCACGTCGCGGCCCGGATCCTCTCCGCCCACCCCGAACAGGGCTGGAGCCTGCTGTGCAACGGCACGATCGTCTTCGACGACACCGGCGAACTGCTGCCGGACGGACGCGTGGTGGCGGTGGCGCGGCCGCTGGCGATGGCGGCCTGATCCCCCCAGGGTCACCTCACGGCGCGATCGCGCCCAGCAACGCCCGCGCGCACAGGTCCCGCACCTGTGCGCGCGCCAGTTGCTCCGGCTCCTCGAGCCACTCCAGGCACACAGCCACCATGAAGGCGAGCCAGCCGCGCACGGCCAGGCGCAGGGTGGGCAGTTCGTGCGGCGTGGATGCCGTCTCGGGGTCCGCGGCAAGGGCTTCCAGGATCTGATCCTCGTGGGCCGCCAGACCCTCGCGGTAGATCCTGCGGACCGTGGCGTCGCCCGTCTCCTCCGCCCGGTGGAAGGCGCGGAAGCCCTCCGCGTGCGATTCGACGTACGCGAGGAACATGTCGAGGCCCGTGCCGATCTGGTCGCGGACCGGCACTCCGGGCACGGCCGCCGTCAGGCGCAGCATGCGATGGCTCTCGCGCCGCACCACGGCGGCGAAGAAGTCGCTCTTGGTCGGGAAGTAGTGGTAGAGCAGGCCGCGTGAGACTCCGGCGATCTCCGCCACCCGCTCGATCCATACGTCGTCGTACGGATTCTGCGCGAAGAGACGCGCCCCCGCCGAGAGCAGTTGCTCCCTGCGCTCCTCGCTGCTGAGTCTGCGGCGCGTGCGCTCCTGCGGGTTCGTGCGCTCCTGCGGTTCCGCGGCCATGGGAGCACCTTACTTGACGTGGATTCAACAGCGGGACCAGACTGTGGGTCCTTATTGAATCCGCGTACAACAGGCTCAATGGGTCTGCGGCACAAGGGAGATGGCACACATGGCGCAGGTGTCGCAGTCGTCGCAGGCGGCGGAGGGAGCCGAGCGGGCCGGGTCCGCCGGGCCCACTGAGCCCGCCGGGCCCACTGAGCCCGCCGGACCCGCTGGACCCGCCGGACCCGCTGGACCCGCTGGACCCGCTGGACCCGCTGGACCCCCCAAGGGGTTCCGCAGCGCCGAGCTGGGGTGGCCGCGTCTCGACCTCGTCCCGCATCCACCGCGCCGCCTGCCCCTGATCGGTGACGTCCTGGGCTCTCATGTCCGCACACCCGTGCAGGACTCGATGCGGATCGGCAGCAGCCTGGGGCCCATATTCCGCCGCAAGGCCTTCGGTAAGGAGATCGTCTTCGTCTGGGGCGCCGAACTCGCGGCCGAGCTCGCCGACGAGTCGCGGTTCGCCAAGCACGTGGGCCTGGGGGTCGCCAATCTGCGGCCGGTCGCCGGGGACGGCCTGTTCACCGCGTACAACCACGAGCCCAACTGGCAGCTGGCGCACGACATCCTCGCTCCGGGCTTCAGCCGGGACGCGATGGCCGGCTACCACCCGCTGATGCTGGACGTCGCCCGGCAGCTGACCGCCCGCTGGGACGAGCGCGAGGAGACCGGGCGGTCCGTGGACGTGCCCGGCGACATGACGAAGCTGACCCTGGAGACGATCGCCCGCACCGGCTTCGGGCACGACTTCGGTTCCTTCGAGCGGTCCAGGCCGCACCCCTTCGTGTCGGCCATGGTCGGCACGCTCTCCCACGCCCAGCGCCGCAACGTCGTGCCGCCCGCGCTCGCCCCGCTGCTGCTGCGCGGCGCCACCCGGCGCAACGCCGCCGACATGGCCTACCTCAACCGCACCGTCGACGACGTGGTCGCCGCCCGCCGCGCCGCGTCAGGTCCGGGCGACGGCGATCTGCTCGACCGGATGCTGGAGGTCGCCCACCCCGACACCGGCGAGCGGCTCTCCGCCGAGAACATCCGCCGTCAGGTCATCACCTTCCTGGTCGCCGGGCACGAGACGACCTCGGGCGCCCTGTCGTTCGCCCTGCACTACCTCGCGCGCTCGCCCGAAGTCCTGGCGCGCGCCCAGGCGGAGGTGGACGAGGTCTGGGGCGACGCGGGGGAACCGGCGTACGAACAGGTCGCCAAGCTCCGCTATCTGCGCCGCGTCCTCGACGAGTCGCTGCGGCTGTGGCCGACCGCGCCCGGCTTCTCCCGCCAGGCCCTGCAGGACACGACGATCGGTGGCGTGCACCCCATGCGCCAGGGAGCCTGGGCGCTCGTCCTCGCCACGCTCCTGCACCGCGATCCGGCGGCCTGGGGCGAGCGGCCCGAGGAGTTCGATCCCGACCGCTTCGCCCCTTCGGCGGTACGTGCGCGGCCCGCCCATGTCTTCAAACCGTTCGGCACGGGCGCACGGGCCTGCATCGGCCGTCAGTTTGCGCTGCACGAGGCGACGTTGGTCCTCGGCCTTCTGCTGCGCCGCTACGACCTGCACGCCGATCCCGGGTACCGCCTGCGGGTGGCCGAGCGCCTCACTCTCATGCCCGAAGGCCTCACGCTGCGGCTCACCCGCCGCGCCAAGGCCGGGTAGGACTGGATTGTCAGACCCGTGCGCAAGAGTGGAGGGTCCACCGGTGCGAGCCGCCGGACCGTCCGACCCCGCGCAGAGGAGCTCTCGACATGACCAGCACGTCGACCCCCGAACTGGCCGCCGCCCAAGCCTGCTTGCGGCTGCTGCACACCGCACGCGCCGCGCTGTCCGGTCCCTCACCGGCCGCGGCGGCCTCGCTGCTCGCGGGGCCCATCGCGGAGGCGGACGAGGCGCTGCGCCGCGCGGGCCTGACGGGCAACGAGGCCGAGCTCCTGAACAGGATCTACGACCTCGAGCCCGACCGCCCCGATCCCCGGGCCTGCCCCGCTTCGGCTGGTTCGGCTGGTTCGGCTATGTCGACTGGTTCGGCTCCGTCGACTTCGGTTCCTTAGGCTTCGGCTCCGTCGTCATCGGCTCCTGGGGCTTCCAGGTGAACTTGTCGCCGCCCACCCAGCGCACCAGGTCCGGGTCGTCCACGTCGTGCACGACGACACCCACCTGTGCGGCCACCTCAAGGACGTCGACGAGTTCCCTGGCCTCGCCGACCACCTCGCCGTCGAGCTCCACGATGCGGAAGGGCGGTCGGCCGGGGTTGACGCCAAGGACCGTGATCCGAGGGTTCGCCATATAGAGGTGCGCGCTTTCGGTCATATCTGCAGGCTTCCACGCTCCGGCTCCGTCATGACCTTCACGACCTGCCCGTTCGGCCGCTCGGGCTACGCAACCGGTCGCCTCGGGGCGCCCGGCCTCCGCTCACGCGAGGCGTTGGTGCGGTCACCCGACGCCCAGGGATCACCCGTGCTCGACGCTCAGCGGCGCGAAGGCGATCCGGGTCAGGGAGCCGTCGTCCGTCCACCGCACCTCGACGGTGTCCACCGTCGCGCTCACCACCGTGGCCGCCTCGGCGAGGGACGCGGGTTCGGGCTCCGCGGTGAGCGTGGCCAGAGCCGCGTACAGCGCCGTGCCCTCCGCCTCGGCCGTGAGGCGTGGCAGACGGGCCCACCGGGTGAAGGCCGTGCCCTGGGGTGCGCGCTGTTCGTCCTGGCCGGTCCAGCCGTGCAAGGGGTGGAGCGCCGAGAGCAGGGACTCCTCGGGCCCTGTCGCCCAACCCGTGTGGGTGACGCGGGCGCCGTGCGGGGCGCCGACGACGCGGTGCACACGTAGTTCGTGCCGCCCCTTGGCCACGGTGACGCTCTCCACGCGCAGCCCCGGCACCATGGGCGGCCCGCTCACGAAGGCCGGGGTGTGCCGGGACGCGGCCCAGCCCCAGCCCTCGCCCTGACCCGCGCCCAGCGGATGGATGCGGCTGCGGGCACTGCGTACTCCCGCCACCTCCACCGCCATATGGTTGTCCGCGGTGTTGCCGCGTGCCGTGGGGCCGGTGCTCGTGGAGTAGGCCTGGCGGGCGTAGAGCGGATCCTCGTGCGCCGCCGCCTCGGCCTCGTGCGGGCGCGCGTGGTCGCTGCCGTGGTTGTGCAGCCGTACGATCCCGTCGGCGCGGGTGCTCTGCACAAGGAGGCCGGGTGCGGGCAGCGCGAGGACGTGGTCGCCGCTCTCGCTGGGTGCGGGTTCCTCCGTGGCGGTCCACAGGGGGTGGGTGGCGGGTGCCAGGAGGCCGACGAACGCCTTCGACGCCCAGTAGGGGGACGCGGGGCCCGAGTAGGGCTGGAGGGACGCGTCGTGCGGGCCGTGCCAGCCGAGGCTGAGCAGTCCGTCGGCGCCGACGGAGCCGCGGTCGAGGAAGTAGCGAAGAGATCCGCTGAGGAGTCGGCGCGAGGTGCCCGGTGTCAGGGGCGTGTGGCCGGTGACGGCACCGAGGGCCACGGAGGCTCCCGCGGCGAAGCGGTAGGTCAGGGAGCGGCCGAAGTGGATCGGGGCGCCGTCGGCCCCGAAGAGGAGCCCGAAGCTCTCCAGGTGCTCGTGCAGGCGGGGGCCGTGCCAGGCCAACTGATCCTGATCGTCCGCCAAGTGGGCGTCGAGCGTCGGGTACAGGTGCAGGGCCCAGCCGTTGTAGTGGTCGAAGGCGCGGCCGTCTCCGTCGGCGTACCAGCCCTGGCCTCGGTACCAGGTCTCCAGGAGTCCGAGGGCCCGCTCGCGTGCCCGGGCCGTCTCCGCGTCGCCCCGGCCCACCGACTCCAGGAACCCGGCCACGGTGTAGGGGAAGAGGTACCAGTTGTTGGGCGCGGGGACGTGGCGGAGCGCGCCGCGCAGCCACTCCTCCGCCCGGTCCTGTACGTCGGTGTCGAGGCGGTCCCACAGCCAGGGGCGGGTGAGGCGCAGTCCGAGCGCCACGGACGCGGACTCCACCATCGGCTGGCCCTGGACGTGGTGGTCCAGGATCACCGGCCAGGACTCGGCGTCGTCGCGGCCGGGGCTGCGGGTGCCCGCGTCGAGCCCTTGCGCGTACCGGTCGAGCCAGCCGTGCGGGTCCTTGCCGTCGGCGCCGGCCACCCTGAAGGCGGCCGCGAGGAGGGTACGGGCGTATCCCTCCAGACCGTCCGACCGCACGCCCGAGGCCGATGGCCGCCCCGGCAGGTCGAGCAGGGCGCCGCGTGGCGTCGCCCACCGCCAGGCGGCGTCCAGGAGACCGTCGGCGGCGGCCTCCCAGTGCTCACGCGTGTAGCCGGTGAAAGGGCTCAGCTCACGGTCTTCTTCAGGCAGCCCGGGGATTGCGGGCAGTGCGGTGATGCTCATGCGAGGTAGGCCAGCCTTTCGCGTCGTACGGCGTGGGCGAAACCGTCGCCAGCGGCCCAGCGGCCGAGTTCGGCGACGGCGAGATCCGCGAGGCGACCCCACTCGTTGCCCTGCGAACCGGCCAGATGGGGGGTGATCATGACGTTGTCGCACTCCCACAACGGGTGTTCGGGGGGCAGGACTTCGGGGACGGTGACATCGAGGACGGCGCGGATACGGCCGCCGAGGGCGGCCTCGGTGAGGGCGTCCTGGTCGAGCACCGCGCCACGGGCCGTGTTGATGAGCACCGCCTCGTGGCGCATGGCGCCGATCAGCTCACGACCCACCAGGCCGCGGGTGGCGGGCAGCAGCGGCGTGTGGACGCTGACGACATCGCTGCTCCCGAACAACTCGGCGATGCCCACCGGTTGCGTGCCGAGTGCCAGGGCTTCCTCGTCCGAGACGTACGGGTCGTGGAGGAGGACCTTGAGGTCGTAGGGGCGGAGGAGTTCGATGACGCGGCGGCCGATCATCGAGGCGGAGAGGATGCCGACCGTACGGCCGTAGTTGCCCACGTCGTGCGAGAGGCTGAGCCAGTCGTCGCGGCGACGCGTGGCCTTGAACTCCCTTGCCCGCTCCATGGCTTGTTTGCCGGTGAGCAGGATCATGGCGACGGTGTACTCGGCGACGGGCAGGGCGTTGGCCGCGGCGGCCGACGACACCTCGATGCCGCGGTCCCAGCACTCCGGGGTGATGTGGCCGCGTACGGAGCCCGCGGTGTGGACGACGGCCCGCAGCCGTGGCGCGGCGTCGAGCACGGCGGCGTCAAGGGGCGGGCAGCCCCAGCCGGTGACCAGGACCTCCACGTCCCGGAGCACGGCGCGGGCCCGCTCCGTGGTGAAGTCGTCCAGGACGGTGTCCGGAACCAGATCACAGACCCGGCCGAGGGCGGCGAGCGCGTCGGGGCCGAGCACGGCCGTCGCCGCGTCCCGCGCCATGGCGAGCGCGGTGTGCGGACGGTGGCTGCCGTTCTTCAACAGATTCCCTTTCCCATGGCTCACGTGTTCCCGTACTCACGTACTCACGAGTTCACGTGGCCCACTTGTTCACTTGGCTCACTTGGCTCACTTGACCGAGCCCGCGGTGAGACCCGACTTCCAGAAGCGTTGCAGCAGCATGAAGGCGAGGATCAGCGGCAGCACCGCGAGGAGCGAACCCATGATCACCACGGGGTAGTACTCGGGCGAGACGGTGGCCGAACTGTTCCAGGTGTAGAGGCCCAGACTGACCGGATACAGCTTCTGGTCCGAGAGCATCACCATGGGCAGGAAGAAGTTGTTCCAGATGGCGGTGAGCTGGAAGAGGAACACCGTCACCAGGCCGGGTCCCAGCATCCGCAGGGAGACGCGCACATACGTGGTCAGCTCCCCCGCGCCGTCGACGCGCGCCGCTTCGAGCACCTCGTCGGGTACGTACCCCTGGCTGAAGATCCGCCCGAGATAGACACCGAACGGGTTGAACAGGACCGGTATGAACACCGCCCAGAAGGTGTCGACGACGCCCGTGGCCGAGGCCATCAGATACAGCGGCAGGGCGAGCACCGTCTGCGGCACCATCACCGCGGCGAGCACCAGGCCGAAGACCTTCTCTTTGTGCGCGAAGCGGTATTTGTCGAAGGCGTAGCCGCAGGCGACGCTCACCAGTGCGCTGATCGCGGCGCCCAGGACGGCGTAGAGCAGGCTGTTGGTGTACCAGCGGCCGTAGAGCCCGCCGTCCATCGCGAACAGGTCGCGCAGGTTCTGTACGAAGGAGAAGTCGGTCAGCGAGAAGAAGTTGCTGCTGAACAGCGCGTCCCGGTTCTTGGACGCGGCGAGCACCAGCCACAGGACGGGCAGCAGGGTGTAGAGCACCGCGATGCCGACCACGGTGTTGACGACGGTGCGGCCCAGGAGGCGGGGGCGGCCCGCGGTGAGGGTGTCGGCGCTCATCGCGCGGCCTCCTTCTGGGAGCGGTTGGTCCAGCGGGTGACGCCGTAGGACAGGGCGACCGTGCAGAGCAGGAGGATCACCGAAGCGGCGGCGGCGAGGCCGTAGTTGTTGCGGGTGAAGGCCGCGTCGTAGATGTACATGCTCGGCGAGAAGCGCGTGTTGATCATCGGGGACGACTGGCTGAGCAGCATGGGTTCGGTGAACAGCTGCATCGCCCAGATCAGGGTGAACATGGCGACCATGACGATCGAGGAGCGCACCAGGGGCGCCTTGATCCCCAGTGCGGTGCGCACCGGTCCCGCGCCGTCGACCACGGCGGCCTCGATCACTTCTCGGGGTACGGCCTGCAGCGCGGCGTAGAAGATCACCATGTTGTAGCCGAGGTTGCTCCACAGGGCGATGTTCACGATGGAGGGCAGGACGGTGTTCACGCCGAGGAAGTCGATGGTGATGTCGCCCTTGGCGAGCAGGTCGACGACCGGGCTGAGTCCTGGCGTGTAGAGGTACAGCCAGATGAGGGCCGCGATGATGCCGGGCACCGCGTGCGGCAGGAAGAGCGCCAGCTGGGCCCAGGCGCGCAGCCGTACGACTCCCGAGTCGAGCAGCAGGGCGAGAGCGAGGGCGCCGATCACCATGAGCGGGATGTAGATCAGGCAGTAGAGGACGACCGTGCCGAGGCTGCCGAGGAAGGTCGGGTCGGTGAGAACGGCCGTGTAGCTGCGCAGTCCCACGAAGACCGTGTGTTCCGGGCCGAAGCCGAGGCCGGGCTGGTCGTCGCTGAAGAAGCTCAGCCAGACCGCGGTGCCGACGGGTATCAGGAAGACCGTCACCAACAGGATCAGGAAGGGGGTCATCAGGACGCCGCACGCCACATGTTCACGGCGCCGGGCACGCGCGCGGGCGCGGCGGGTGGGGACGGGGGCATCGGCGGTGCGGGTGGCGCGGGCCGGGGGCGCGGTCGTGGTCATCGGGGTCACCTGCCTTTCTGCTGGTGCTCGTCGGCGAACGGGGGCTTCGATTGCGCCGGAGCGCTCGGGTCGCTCGGGTCGCTCGGGCCGCTCATGTGCTGCGCTCCGTGATGGCGAGCCCGAGTGCCTTGAGGTCCGGCATGGTTCCGTCCTGCGCCGCGCGTACGGCGTCGATGAGCGAGCCATTGCCGCCGCCCGCACGGGCGAAGCCGTCCTGCATCACCCGCTGGGTCGCGGTCATCCGCGGCCCCCAGACCCAGCCGTCGTGGATCGTCTCGGCCTGTTCCTCGAAGAGGCGGTAGATGTCCTGGCCGGAGTAGTAGGCGCGGTCGAAGGCTTTGCGGCCCACGGCGACCAGGTCGGGGACGGCCGGGTACTGGCTGCTCGTGCCGCTGGAGAGGCGGGCGCGCAGGGCGTCGGGGTGCGAGACCTGCCACTCGATGAACTCCATGGCGGCTTCCGGGTGCCCGCTGTCCTTGGTGATGGCGAAGGTGGAGCCGCCGTGCGTGCCGACGACCGGGTTGTCGGGGTCCCACTGCGGGAGCGGGGCGATGGCCCACTGGCCCTTCTGGCCCGGTCTTGCGTTCATCTGTGAGCCCGCGTCCCAGGCGCCGCTGAGTCGGCTGAGAACCAGCCCCTCACTGAGCTGGGAGTCGTAGTGCCTGCTCTCGGTGGCGTTGACGAGCAGCAGTTCCTCGTCGACGAGCCGCTGCCAGTACGCCGCCACCTTCCGGGTCGGACGGTCCGTGAGCGATACGTTCCAGGCGCCGTCGCGGGTGTCGAACCACTGGGCGCCCGCCTGCCACGCCCACGAGGCGAACTGGGTGCCGCCGTCGGTGGGGAAGACGGCGATCCGCCTCTTGCGCGACTTGTCCCGTACGGTGCGGGCGGCCTCGGTGAACTCGTCCCAGGTGCGCGGGACTTCGATCCCGTACTCGTCGAACAGGTCGGCGCGGTAGTGCAGCACCATCGGCTCGACGTCGAGCGGGACGGAGTAGACCTTCTTCTCGAAGGTGGTGAGGCCAAGGGCTTGCGGCAGCAGCTTGGCGCGCAGCCTCTCACTCATCAGTGAGGTGATGTCCCGGGCGACGCCGTCGATGGCGAAGCCGGGGACCTGGGGGTATTCGAGGGTGGCGACGTCGGGGGCGTTTCCGGCCCGGGCGGCGTTGCTGAGCTTGGCGTATCCGCCCATGGCGCCCGACGGAATCTGCTGGAACTCGACCTGGATGCGGTCGTGGGTCTTGTTGAACGCGTCGACCACTTCCTGACTTCCGCGCAGTGCGGACCAGAAGGTGATGCGCGTGGTGCCGCCCTTGCCGCGTGACGTACTGGCCGCGCTGCCCGAACAGGCGCTGAGAGCACCTGCCATGGGAACTGCGGCTGTCACGGCGAGCAGGGACCGGCGGCTCGGTCGACCAGGCATGGGTGGGTGCCTCCCGCGGCTCTTGTTCGGGACACGGGAATCCTGATCGCGTGAACGATGACGGTCAATAGATCGATCAAAAGAAACTAAAGCGGTCAAACGATCTCGACGCGAGTGGTGGATCCACGGACCTTGAGCTCCGGCAGAAGTTCCGCTCGCTGGGTCGTCACGGCGCCCGGCTCCGCCAACTCGTCGAACCTGCGCAGCAGAAGCCTCGCCGCCGTCCGTCCCACCTCGTACTTCGGCGGGGAAACGGCGGTCAGCGGAGTACTGCCGAGGGCGGCCACCACGTCGTCGTACGCCACCACCGAGCAGTCCTGCGGCACCCGCACGCCGTGGTCCATGAGCTGCTGCACGAGCATCAGCGCGTCGACGTCGCCGTGCAGCACGGCGCCCGTCGCCCCGTGCTCGCGCAACCGCGCCGCGAGGTCGAGCGGCTCGCGAACCCGGCCAGGCCCCGCGTTCGCGGCGCTGAGCATCACGGTCCAGTCCTCGATCTCGGGCCGGGACGCGGCGATCTCGGCGAAGGCGGTACGCAGCGCGCGGGCCGTCGGGCTGTCGTCGCGGGCGGCCAGGACGATCCGCCGGTGGCCGAGCCGGACGAGATGGTCGACGGCGAGGTGGATGCCGTACCAGTGGTCGGTGCAGACCGAGTCCATGGCGTGCAGCGCACTGCCCGCACGCGGTCGGCGCTCCATCAGGACCGTGGGCACACCCGACGCGGCAAGCCAGGCGTAGTCCGCCTCCTCCTCGGCCGCGGTGCGCCAGCGCGGGGCAATGAGGAGCCCCTGCACCTTCTCGGCCAACACCCGCTCGACCAGGGGCCGTTCGGCGCCCTCCACCTGCGGCGCGATGTGCAGCGCGACCCGCATCCCGGCCTCGTAGAGGACGCTTCGGGCCCCGTGCATCGTCTCGTACAGGTAGGTGTGCCGCTCGGGCACCATCAGCGCGACGGCCCCGCCCTGCGCCACCGGCTCGGCCCGCGGGGCGCCGCGCTCCACCGGTCCGACCGACCGCGCGGTGCCGTGCCCGCGCCGCAACTTGCCCTCACGGGCGAGGTCTTCGACGTCCCGGCGCACGGTGATCACCGAGACCTCCAGGTCGTCGGCGAGATCACTCAGCCGCGCCTCGCCCCGCGACTCCACGACCGCGAGTATCCGCTGCCGCCTGACGTCCCTCGGCTCCCGCATGCTGCCGACCCCCTCGCCACGCACCCGTCGGGTGTTCGTTTGAGCGTTTCCGCTGGAGGATATCGATCATTGCCCCGCCTGTGTCCAGGTCGGCGATGTTCGTTACTGGCGGCTCAGTGAGCGTGTGATGCCGGCCGCCACCGTGGTGACGAGGACCCAGCCCGTGGCGACGAGGAGATAGGAGAGCCACTGGTACCAGCCGTCCGGCGCGAACGCCGACTCCTGCCCGAAACCGACGATCGGAAGGAGCAGGTCGAGGGTGTAGAAGACGGGGTTGAAGTCGGGAGCCTCGTCGGACTTCAACGGGCGCGGATGGTGGAGGGCGAAGGCGAGCGCGCCGGTGAGCAGCAGGACGAGGAGCCATCCGGCGGCGCGCATCGGGCGGAATCCGTATCCGACCGTCACTTCCTGGAGCCTGCCCCAGATCCTTGCGTACGGGGGCAGGGTACGGCGGTGGCGGCGGAGCCTGGCCAGCTGCACGGTGCGGGCGGCGGCCTCGTCGCCCACCGTGCGGTACGCGGTGGCCAACTGCTCGTAGCCCTGCGGGAGATAACCGGCCACCTCACGCTCAAGCAGCGGAAGGCGCCGCTCCGCGGGCAGGTGAGGGGCGAGCCTGCGGTACCCGAGGCCGTCGAGTTTGACCTCGCCCGGCCATACCTCCGGAGGGACGTGCAGCAGGTCCAGCTGGGAGCGGCGCAGATTCACGGTGCCCTGGATCGGAGCGGCGTCCCGCAGCCACAGTTCGCCGATGACACAGCTGCTGGCGCGCAGTGCCGTCCCGCCGGGGTGGGAGAGGCGGGCGTAGGCCAGATTGACGTGCCGCGGGATCCTGGCGCCGCTCAGGTTGAGCATGCCGTGGGCGCGCAGCCGCATGGCCCGCAGATCGGTGCCGACCGACAGGGTCTCGGCGTGCAGGGCGACACCGCCGGGCGCGCTCAGTTCGGCGTCGTCGAGGTTGATCTGGCCTCCGACGGTGGCGCCGTTGAGCCGGACCTGGCCATGGGTCACCAGGCCGACGGCCCATATGTCCGCGCCGATCACCGCGTGGTTCAGCTGGAGCACCGCTTCCGCCGCCACGCCGGGCTCCGGCGCTTCGGGGTCCGCCGCGTCGGGCTCCGGGGCGTCGGGCTCCGGGGCATCCGGTGCGGGCGGCGCGTCGGGGGCAGGCGGAGTGCCCAGCTGCGCCCCGTTGGTGAAGAAGGCGCCGGTGATCTGCGCGCCCGCGAGCCGCACGGGGCCCGCTATCCGGCAGCAGGTGATCCGCAGGGCCAGCTCGACCCGGAGGTTTCCCGCCGTCAGCCCCGGCAGGACCGAGTCGCTCAGGGCCAGGGTGCGGAGCTGGGCCCCGTACAGGTTCGGCGTCTCCTCGAAATGGCAGGACCGCAGCCGTACGGGATGCCCGATCGTTCCGTACATGAGGTTGAGCCGCCCGGTGATCCGCGCGCCCGTCAGTTTCATGCCCGCTATCTCGCCGGCCCGCGTCGGGCCGTCGAGCAGCAGCGCCCGCAGCACCTCGGCGCGCACCGTCCGCTCGGGCCCCCATGATCCACCGTCCCGGGGGTCGTCGTCGGGGCTCTCGCGGAAGTCGACGCCCTCGCCGAGCGCGAAAGCCCGCCAGACGCGGATCTCCGCCGGTGTCGCGTCGGTGATCTCCATCAACTGGATGCTGTCCCGGGCGTGTTCGGGCTGTCAACCACGGGCTGGGATCCGCCAACAGGAAACCTAATTCGAAATGGCATCCATTTTCATATAGCCTCGGCGCCGCACCTCCGAGACACCCCGGGAAAGGACCCGAACTCATGGCCGTCCCCAAGCGCAAGATGTCCCGCAGCAACACGCGTCACCGCCGAGCCCAGTGGAAGGCGAGCACCCCGCAGCTCGTGCCGGTCACCGTCGACGGCTCCGCCCACCTGGTTCCCCAGCGGCTTGCCAAGGCGTACGAGCGCGGCCTGCTGCGTCCCTGAGGCTGAGCCGGAGAGCTCCGAGCAGTCACCCCTGCGCCCGCCGGGAGAGTGGAAGTTCGCGGCCACCCGGGAGGACGCGGCCCTGCCGCGCCGGGCCCGGCGGGAGGCTGCCTCAAGATGCCGGTGAGGAATCTTTCCTATCGGCTGAGGAGCTGTTGATCGACATGCCCGGACTGTTCCACACGCAGCGTGCCGGACGTCTGCTGACCGCCTTGAGCTGTGCGTTCGCCGCCGCGTCCGTCCCGCTGTTCCCCTCCGGGAACGCCTTCGCGTCGGCCGGGGACCCGCCGGTCGGCAGGGCCGTGGCCGCTCCGCTGCCCGGCGGGCTCGGCCCCTGTGTGCCGGGCACCTGCCCCTCGGGCTCCTACCCGCCCATCTCGAACGGCGCGATCCGCTACCGCGACAACGCCATCAACGTCTTCGCGGGCGGCGACTTCCTGGTGCGCGGGAGCGCGGCGGAGGCCGAGGGGCGCGTCGTCGTCCTCGGCGACTTCGACCAGAACAAGAGGGCCGGGGTCAGCGGCATCTACAACGTCGGCGAGGCGGGCGTCGGCTCCCGGGTCGCGCCTCCGATCGGTTCCGACTGGCTCACGACCGGGGGTGACGTCACCGTCGCCGCGGGCCAGCAGCTCCTCGCCGAGCAGGGGGTCGTACGTCACGCGGGCGCGGCGAGCGGCACGATCCTGGCCCAGGACGTGACCCGGGACCCGGACGCCGCGGCGCCGTACACCGCGCTGCGCGGTCAGCTCAATGTGGCGAGCCAGTGCTACGCGCACGGAGAGAACGGCAGCCGCACGCCGACCGGCACGGCCGTGCACGCGGGCGGCGAGACGGTGTTCACCGGGGACGGCACATCGGCGCGTCAGGTGTTCAACGTCGACTTCGACCTGGCCGGCGCGAGCGGCGGGCAGGAGGGCATCCGGTTCGTGAACATCCCGGACGGAGCGACGGTCCTGGTCAACGTCCTTGGCGCGAAGCGGGTCGTCAACACCTACAGCGGCGGCATCGACGACGCGACGGATCCGCTCAACGCTCTGCGCGAGCGCCTGCTGTGGAACTTCCCCGACGCGACAGACCTGGAGATCAAAGGCACCGGGCAGTTCCAGGGCAGCCTGCTGATCGGCCAGAACGCGTCGGACACGACGGTCAGCGTGCCCGGCATCAACGGACGGTTCTTCACGGCCGGTTCGATCACTCACACCAGCTCGCTGAGTGGCGGAGGCGGGCAGGAGTTCCACAACTACCCCTTCGTGGGTGACCTGCCCGAGTGCGGGACCGCGCCGACGGAGACCGGCTCCGTCGAGGTCGCCAAGAAGGACGCGGCGAACGGCAAGGCGCTGCCCGGGGCGGTCTTCGAGCTCTGGCACGAGACCAACGGAGTCCCCGGCGTACAGACCTCCGGCGCCGACCCCGATACCCGGGTAGGCACCCCGTGCACCACGGATGCCCAGGGCGAGTGCCGCCGGGCGGTGCCGCTCGGCACGTACTACTGGGTGGAGACCAAGGCCCCGAACGGGTACGACCTGCCCTCCCCGGCCTCCTTCGGTCCGCTCGTCGTGACCGAGGACAACGCGCGCGAGGGCGTCACGGTGACCGCGAAGAACAAGAAGACGGCCGTCAACGAGAAGGTGGGCGCCCTGCACGTCACCAAGACGGACCGCGGCAACGGCCGCCCGCTGGCCGGGGCCGTGTTCGAACTGTGGCGCGAGACCAACGGCAGGGCCGGACTACAGACCGGAGGGGCGAACCCTGACACTCGCAGGGGGCAGGGCTGCGCCACGGACGGCCGGGGCCGCTGCGACTTCCCCGACCAGCCGCTCGGCTCCTACTACCTCAAGGAGACGGCCGTACCGGACGGATACCGGCTGCCCTCCCCCGCGGTCACCGGCCCCTACCGGCTGACCGAGGCCAACGCCACCAAGGGCGTCACCGTCCGGCTCAGCAATGTGCGGGACGACACGGGCAAGGGCGGCAAGGGCTGAGCGTCGAGCGGGGCGAGCGAGGCTCGCGCACCGGCGGCTGACGGGCGGTCATCCGTCAGCCGCCGGTGGTGCACGGCATCGGTGCACGGCGTCAGTGCACGGCGTCAGTGCACGGCGTCAGTGCACGGCGTCAGTCAGCCGCCGGTGCCGGGCTTCGTGCCCCACACGTAGATCCGGTCGCCCTTGTTCAGCAGTTGGTAGAGCCGCTTCGCGTCCGGCACCGTCAGGTTCACGCAGCCGCCCGACCCGGAGGAGAAGAGGTCGTGCCGGGTGCCGTGCAGGGCCTGGCCGCCGTCGAAGAACTGGGCGTAGGGCATCGGCACGTTGTAGATCGTCGAGAAGTGGTCCCGGTGCTTCCAGTAGATCCGGTGCCAGCCGCGCCGCGTCTCCAGACCGTCGCGCCCACTGCGCACCGGCACCGGCGCGAAGACGAGGCGCTGCCCCACCTGTACCCAGAGGATCTGCCGGGTCAGATCCACACAGACCACTCGGTACGCCGGGGACGGACAGCCCCGGCGGGCTGCGGGGTCGCGCCGCACCTGGTCGGCGACCATCATCCGGTACGTGCGCAGCGAAGCGAGCCCGTCGGCGGGCGAGACTCCGAGGCGCCGCTGCAACCGCCGGATCGCCGCGCAGTCCTCCGGCGACTGGACCCCGTCGACCGGTCTGCGCAGCTCCTTCTCCAGCTGCCGCTGGTAGGGGGCGGTACCGGCGGTGCACGGCGGCTCCGGGCTTACGGACGCCGCGGCTGCCGGGGCGGCGGGCAGCGCGAGGAGCAGGACGATCGCGGTCAGCAGGGAGCGCGGGATGGCGCTCACAAGAGCGCGAGGGCCAGGTGCGGAGCCAAGGTCACGGCCGGAACCCAGGCCGGAACTATGGCCGGAACCACGGACAAGACCAAGACCAGGACCAGAACCAGGACCAGGACCAGAGAGGGTGCAGCTTCGGCGAATCATATAATGAGATTTGCCACTTGCTCCCTTTCTAGGCTGGTCTGTTCAGGTTTCCCTCGTAGTCGTCGGGCGTGTCCAGGTCCGCCGGCATGCTGTCCAGGACGGTGAAACTGCGGTCGAGTCGAGTGATGCGCAGTACCCGCCAGACGCGCGTACTGCTGCGCACCAGCCGCAGCGGGCGCCGCCTCGCGAAGGCCTGCCCCTTGAGGCGCACCAGCAGTCGCAGACCGCCGGCGTCCAGGAAGGACACCTGCCGCAGGTCCGCCACCACGCCCCCGTCCGACCGGTCCAGTAACTCCGTTATTCGCGACCCGAGTTCCTGTTCAGCCCATGCGTCCAGTTCACCGTGGAACGTCAGAACGATCGATCCGCCCACCACACGGTGATGCAGCCCAAAACCCGGGTCGGGCGTGCCCATGGTCCACCCCCTAATTCCCTACACCCCGCATACGAAGAGTTACGACAACGCGAGCGGCGCGGCCCTGAGGTCGGCGCCCGACGCCGCCGAGGTCTGGGGCGGCACCGCGATTGGCACCTACATCTTGCCCGCTCAGAGCCAGTTCATACCTCAGGGTGGTATGACCGGCCACTGCGCGGCGCATATTCGAGGCAAGTTGGCCATAGTTACTCTCCGTAATTCATGCACTGTTCGCCAGGTACAGAGGTCTACCGACGAGACACTCGACCGGTGTCGCGGCATCCGGTTGTGATGGCCATATGCGACCGTCGCACCACTCACCCGAATCCCGCCCGACCCCCACGTTCCATTGCGCAGAACGCAGCTCCGGTTGCGCCTCTTGATCGTGGGGATTCCAAGCGCCACGCTGTCTGCCACACGCGTCACTACCGACACCCAAGGAGCGGACATGGCGGCAGGGATGAACAGCGGGCCCGAGGGACTGCCCGCAGCGAACGCCTGGGGACGACGGGGATTCATCGGAGCCGTCGCCGCCACGGCTGCCGCCGCCGTCTCCGCACCCACGCCCGCGTCCGCGTCCACGGCCGCCCTCTCCCCCGAACGGCGGCCACGCCGCACACGACAGCTCTTCCTCGGTACGTACACCGCCCAGCAAGGCGGCGGCACCGGCCTCGGCCTGGCCACGTACGACGAAGCGACCGGAAACATCACCGGCACCGGCACACTGACCGGCGTACCCGACCCCTCCTACCTCTGCCTCCACCCCTCGGGCAAAACCCTCTACGCCGTCAATGAGCGGGAACAGGGCGGCGTGACCGCGATCGCGCTCTCCCCCTCGGGTCCCGAAGTCCTGGGAGCGCGTGGCACTGGAGGCGCGGGGCCCTGCCACCTGTCCGTGCACCCGGGCGGACGCTGGCTGCTCAGCGCCAACTATCTCTCCGGGAACGTAGCCGTCCATCCCATTCAATCCTCGGGCGCCCTGGACGAGTTGAGCGATCTGGTCACCCACTCCAGTCCACCGCCCGGCCCCGGCCAGGACGGGCCGCACGCCCACCAG
Source organism: Streptomyces sp. NPDC031274 (assembly GCF_055570235.1). NCBI lineage: Bacteria > Bacillati > Actinomycetota > Actinomycetes > Kitasatosporales > Streptomycetaceae > Streptomyces > Streptomyces sp. NPDC031274. Next base: position 274,186 of record NZ_JBVIHP010000008.1, read on the forward strand.
ATCGTGACCAGTCCGGACGGCGGTCATGTCCTCGCCGTAGATCTGGGCAACGACACCGTCTACAGCTACCGCCTCGACACGAAGAAGGGGAAGCTCACCCAGGTCTCGTACGCCACTCTGCGACCGGGTGCGGGACCCCGCCACCTCACCTTCCACCCCTCCGGACGCTTCGCCTACCTGGCCAACGAGCTCGACAACACGGTGGTCGTCTGCGCGTACGATCCCGCGAGCGGCCGACTGAATCCCGGTGCGCCGCAGTCCACCGGCACGGGCGAAGGCACCAGCTATCCGGCGCAGTTCGCCGTCACGCATGAGGGCACCTTCGCCTTCCTCGCCAACCGCGGGCACAACAGCCTTACGCGGTACGCCATCGAGGCGGACGGCGCCCGGCTGCGGCTGCTCGACACCGTCCCCGTCGGCGGGGACTTCCCGCGGCACATCGCCTTCTCACCGTCCCAGCGGCTGCTGTTCACCGCGAACCAGAAGTCGAACTCGGTGAGCGTCTTCGAGGTGGGCAGCGGTGGTCAACTGCGCCTGACAGGAAAGCCGTTCGCCGCCCCGATCGCGGTATGCGCGCTGCCTCTGTAGGCACGTGGCAGGCAAGTGGTAGGCGCGTGGCAGCACCTGGCGGGCAGCCACCTCGCCCGTCCCCGGAAGCCGAACGAAGGAAAGGCCGCACCCGTCCCATGACTTCCTTCCGCCCCGCCCCCGCATGGCTCTCCGACGCCGTCTTCTACCAGATCTATCCGCAGTCCTTCGCCGACTCCGACGGCGACGGCATCGGTGACTTCAACGGCATCACCGGGCATCTGGACCACCTGGCCTGGCTCGGGGTCGACGCCGTCTGGATCAACCCCTGCTTCACCTCACCGTTCAGGGACGCCGGTTACGACGTGTCCGACTACCTCTCCATCGCGCCCCGCTACGGCACCGACGCCGACCTGGCCGAGCTGGTGGAGGAGGCGGGGCGGCGCGGTATCCGGGTCCTGCTCGACCTGGTGGCCGGGCACACCTCCGACCGGCACCCGTGGTTCACCGCGTCGGCCGACGACCCCGACGACCACCGCTACATCTGGGCTCCGGAGGGCGGTCCGGATGGTTTCGTACGGTCCCCCGGGAGCCGCCCCGGCGCGTATCTGCCGAACTTCTTCGACTCCCAGCCCGCCCTCAACTTCGGTTACGCGCACATGGATCCGGCCGAGCCGTGGCGGCAGACCGTCGACGCCGAGGGTCCGCGCGCCAACCGGGCCGCGCTGCGCGACATCATGGACCACTGGCTGCGCCTGGGCCTCGCCGGATTCCGCGTCGACATGGCGCACTCCCTCGTCAAGGACGACCCGGACCGCGGCGCGACGGCCGCGGTGTGGACGGAGCTGCGCGGCTGGCTGGATTCCGCCCACCCGGACGCGGTGCTGCTCTCGGAGTGGGGCGATCCGGCCGTGTCCGTCCCCGCCGGGTTCCACGCCGACTTCTTCCTGCAGTTCGGCGGCCCCACCAACGGCGGCCCCCTGCGCTCTCTGTGGAACAACGGCGAGGGCACCGCGGACGAGGGGTGGGACCCGCTCGACTGCTTCTTCGACCCCGGCGGGAAGGGGTCACCCCGTACGTTCGTCGAGGCGTGGCGGGCGGCCCAGGAAGCCGTCGGTGACGCCGGGCACATCTCGCTGCCCACCTCCAACCACGACTTCTCCCGCCTCAACTGCGGCCCGCGCACCGCCGAGCAGCTTCCGGCGGCGTTCGCCTTCCAGCTCACCTGGCCCACGCTCCCCGCGATCTACTACGGCGACGAGATCGGCATGCGTTACGTGCCCGGCCTTCCCGACACCGAGGGCAGTGTGCTCGGCCCGCGCTACAACCGGGCCGGCTCGCGCACCCCCATGCAGTGGGACGACAGCGCGAACGCCGGCTTCTCCAGCGCCCCGGCCGGCCGTCTCTACCTCCCCGTCGACCCCGACCCGCTGCGCCCCTCCGTCGCCGCTCAGCGCGCCGACGACACCTCTCTCCTGCACCTCGTGCACCGCCTGATCGCCCTGCGCAAGGCCACCCCCGAACTAGGTCCCGGCGGATCGGTGGAGGTGCTGCACAGCGGCTATCCGTTCGTGTACGTCAGAGGCGGGCGCCATCTCGTGGTGATCAATCCCCGCAGCACACCGGCGGCGTTCGCCTCCCGTCTCGTGGACGGGGCGGGCCCCCAGACGCTTGAGGCGAAGGGCGTGGAGGCAGACAGCGGCGTTGTCACGGCGCGGGGATTCGGGTACGGCGTCTTCGATCTGCGTTCCGCATGAGTCCATAAGTCCATGAGCCTTTAACAGTCGATTGAGTCCCGGCGGGACAGGTGTCCCATTGGGACATCACAGGTGTACAGTCGAAGACATGAACAAGGCGACGGAATCCGGCCCAGGAGCCCCGAGGCCGACCCCGGCTCCGGCCACCGACCGGAGCGGCGAGGACCGCAGGCAGCGCAAGGCCCGCCAGACGCGGGAAGCGCTCGCCGACGCGGCCATCGACCTGATTCTTGAGCACGGCCTCGCGGCCGTCACCGTGGAGGCCGTCGCCGAGCGCGCCGATGTCACGCGCCGCACCTTCAGCCGCCACTTCGGCAGCAAGGAGGCCGCGGCGCTCGACTTCACCCGCGCCGACGGAGACAGCATCAACGCGGCCCTGCGCGCCCGCCCCGCCGACGAGCCCCCGCTGGCCGCCTATCGCGCGGCTGTGCGGGACTGGCTCGACGCCCCGGAGGCTCCGGCCCTGCACCGTCGGGCCCGGAGGCGCGAGCTGCTCGCCCTCGTCGACACGGAGCCCGCCCTGTTCGCCGCGTACGAACGCGTCCGGGTCGACGCCCAGGACGAGTCCGTCCGGATCATCGCCGACCGGCTCGGCACCGACCCCGCCCGGGACCAGCGCCCGGCCGTCGTCGTCGGCGCTGCCGCCGGAGTCCTGACCGCGGCCCTGCGCAGCTGGGCACGCGGCGGGCACGAGTACGACGCAGACCTCACCGCGCATGTGGAGCGGGCCTACGCCGTCCTGACCGGGGAGGCAGCCCTCGCGGCCCCCCACATCGCACAAGGAAAGTGAAAAGCGCCATGAGCACCACCCCCGCCACCACCGTCCCCGACTACGCCACCGAGTTCGCGGGCAAGACCGCCCTGATCACGGGCGCCGCCTCCGGCATAGGCCTGGCCACCGCCCGCCGCCTGGGCGGGGGCGGCGCGAACGTCGTCATCGCCGACTACAACGCCGAGGGCGCCGAGAAGGCCGCCGCCGAGCTCCTCGCGGAGGGCGTCAAGGCCGCCGCGGTCGCCGTGGACGTCACCGAGCCCGCGTCGGTCGAGGCCGCCGTGCGGTTCGCCGTCGACACGTTCGGCGGGCTCGACCTCGCGGTCAACAACGCGGGCATCGGCGGCGAGAGCAAGCCGACGGGCGAGTACGACATCGATGTCTACAACCGCGTCGTACGCACGAACCTCGACGGCGTCTTCTACTCGATGCGCTATGAGCTCCCGGTCCTCGAGGCCGCGGGCGCGGGCGCCATCGTGAACGTCGCCTCGATCCTCGGTTCCGTCGGCTTCGCGGGCTCCCCCGCCTACGTCGCCGCCAAGCACGGTGTCGTCGGCCTCACCAAGACCGCCGCCGCCGAGTACGCGGCGAAGGGCGTCCGCGTGAACGCGGTCGGCCCCGGCTTCATCGAGACCCCGCTCCTGCAGCAGATGAACCAGGGCGAGTACGACGCGCTCGTCTCCCTGCACCCGGCGGGCCGCCTCGGTCACTCCGAGGAGGTCGCCGAGCTGATCGTGTTCCTGCTCTCGGGGCGCGCCTCGTTCATCCACGGCAGCTACCACCTGGTGGACGGCGCGTACACCGCCCGCTGACCTACGGTTCCCACCCGGCCGGGTCTACGGCTTGGTGAAGTCGACGTCCTGGGCCCTCGCGACGATCTCGACCTCGTCGCCGGGGGCCCATTCCGCTACCCGGGACACCATCGCCGCCGGGACCATGTCGCTGATGCCCTCGGCGGCCGGGATGTCGTACGTGGCGGTCGTCGACGGTCTTGCGCAGGAGCCTCTCGCCCCGGTCGGCGTCCGTCGGGAGGTGTGTCTCCCAGCCGGGGGTGCCGGGTTCGTCGACGGTCCCTGGCTCGCCGTCGTTCTGATCTCTCACTCCTGGTCCACCGTCCGGCCGTTCGCCATGACCAGGCGTACGTCGCCCAGGGCCGCCACGTCCGTGAGCGGATCTCCGTGCACCGCGATCAGGTCGGCGCGGTAGCCCGCGGCGAGGCGCCCCACCTGGTCGGCGATGCCCAGTGCGTCGGCGGCCTCCGTGGTCGCCATGTCGATGACGCGGTGGGGTTCGGCCCCCAAGTGCTGGTAGAAGCCGAGGCTCTGGGCCAGGCCGTCGCAGCCCGCCCGCTGCACTCCCGCGTCCGTCCCCGCGATCAGCCGCGCGCCGTGCTCCGCCATCGTGCGGACCTGGTCGAACATCGCCTCGGCCCGTTCGGCGCCGAAGAACATGGGCAGCATCCGCCAGTTCGGGCTGATGGTGGGGCAGATGCGGATGCCCTTGTCGACCATGGTGTCCAGGACGTCCTCGCGCAGGTCGAGGCCATCGCGGGTGAGCCAGGTGCAGTGCTCGATGGTGTCGACACCGGCCATCACCGCGGCCACGATGCCCGCCGTGCCGTGTCCGTGCGCGGCCACCGGCAGCCCGGCCCGGTGCGCCTCGCGGACGATCACGCGCAGTTCGGGGGCGTCGAACTGGGCCTGCCAGGTGGCGGGGCCGCTCTTGGTGAGGCCGCCGCCGGTGGCCATGACCTTGATGACGTCCGCGCCGAGCTCCGCGTTCTGCCGCACCAGGGCGCGGATCTCGCTCTCGCCCTCGACCTCACCGCCCAGGAACCAGCAGTGGCCGCCCTTGGTGGTCAGCGGTGTGGTGGCGGCGACGATCCGCGGGCCCGGCACCCGGGACGCGGTGATCTCCTCGCGCAGGCGCAGGGTGATGCGGCCCCGGTCACCCAGATCGCGCACCGTGGTGACACCGCTGCGCAGGAACTGGAGCGCCCGCTCCTCCATCGCCGCCATCAGAGTGGTGTCGCTGTGCGCGTCCAGGACGGCGACGGGGTCCTTGCTCGCGTCGAAGACCAGATGGACGTGGGCGTCGATGAGGCCGGGCAGCACCGTGGCGTCGGGCAGTGCGAACCGCTGCGACACGCCGTCCGCCAGGGGCTCGACCTCGGCCCGGGCGCCCGCGGCGACGATGTCGGCACCTCGTGTCAGTACGGCGCCGTCCATGACGTACTGGCCACCTGGCCCGGTCAGAACCCGCCCTGCCGTGATCAGCGTCTGGCTCGTCTGGCTCATCTCTGCCTTTCCAGGAAGGAGTTGGAGGAGCTGGCGGTGAAACCGGCCTCCATCTTCCTTCATGGGAGGGCAGGACGGGATGTTCGCGCGCCGTCCCGCGGGTACCCATAGCCTGGGCCGAGTGCCCGCGCAGGACGTCGCAGAGCGGAGGTCAGGGTCTGGTGAGCACGGAATTCACGGTCCTCCTTGTGGCAGGCGCGATCCTGGCGGCCGCGACACTCGCGGTCGCGATCGCACTGCTCGTACGTCTGGTCCGCGCACGCCGCGATCTGCGCAGAGCGGGCCTGCCGGTCGAGCGCCAGTGGGTGTTCTGGGCCGCCATCGCCTATCTCGTCCTGCCGGCCGATCTGCTGCCCGATCCGGTGTTCCTCGACGACATCGGGGTGCTCCTGCTCGCGCTGCGGTCGATGAAGGCGGCGAATTCAGGCGTCGGGCGGAGTGGGGCGCAGTAGGGGGCGGCGCAGGTGCCGGGCTTTGGTCAGCAGGATGTGCATGCGTTCGGTCACCTGGCCGAGGTCCTCGACGGGCTCGTCGAAGGCGAGCCGGACGTCCGCCTGGCTGCTTGCCTTCTCGAGCCGCAGCGTGAGCGCGTAGCGGTCGATGGCCAGCGGGCGTACGCGCACCACGCCGTGCAGGCTGTCCGAGCACACGAGCCGGGTCAGCTGCTCCACGGCGTCCTCGTGGGAGTCGGCGAGATGGGTGAGCAGCCGCGCCTCGGCCTCGGCCAGCGGATCGGGGGCGGCCAGGGCCAGTTCGTCGAGGTCGATGCCGATGCGGCCGCCGGTGGAGTCGTGCAGGACGGCGCAGGTGGGCGCGAAGAGGAAACCCTCCGCGTCGGGTACGAGTGACCCCGAGAGCCACAGCCGGGCCCGGATCCGGTCCCTGACCGGTACGGGGGCGACGTCGGCGAACTCCACGAGGGTGGACGGTTCGCCGCGCGGCGCGCAGATCATCGCGGTGGCCAGCGCGCTGTCCGGTGGCGGTGACAGCATGAGGATGCCCTCCGGCGTGACGCTGTGCGCGCCGACGAGTTCATCCCTGCCGATCTCCGTGGTCACCGCGCAGGACCAGGCGGTGGTGAGCAGTGAGCGAGCGCGTGCCGCTGCGGTGGGCACGGACGTGCTGACGTGACGGACACCCATCCTTCAACCTCCATTAGGTAAGCCTTGCCTAACTTATCGGAGATCGCGGAACAGGGCCAGTACGCGAAAGACCCCGCGCGGTGAACCACGCGGGGCCGGTCGGATGCACCGGGCAGGGCCCCGGTCGCGTACGTCAGTTGATGTCGCTCATGTCAGCTGTCGAGGTCAGTGCCCGCGGGCGATCCACTCCTCCAGATGCGGCGCCTCCGCGCCGATCGTCGTGCTGTCGCCGTGCCCGGTCCGCACCACCGTCTCCGGGGGCAGCGTCAGGAGGCGGTCCCTGATCGAGTCGACGATCGTCGGGAAGTCGCTGAACGACCGGCCCGTCGCTCCAGGACCGCCCGCGAAGAGCGTGTCGCCGGTGAAGACCGTACTCAGGGCGGGCGCGTGGAGACTGACGGCGCCCAGGCAGTGGCCCGGGGTGTGCAGGACCTTCAACTCCGTTCCCGCCACGGTGAGTTCCTGCCCGTCGGACAGCTCGCCGTCGGGGGCGCGGTCGGGGTGGGTCTGCTTCCACAGCTCCGCGTCGGCGGGGTGCAGCAGGATCGGCGCGCCGGTGCGGTCCGCGAGCGCGGGGGCCGCGTCGATGTGGTCGTCGTGGGCGTGCGTGCACACGATCGCGACGACCCGGCGCTCCCCGACCACGGCCGCGATGGCGTCCGCGTCGTGCGCGGCGTCGATGACGACGACCTCGCTGTCGTCGCCCACGATCCATACGTTGTTGTCGACGTCCCAGGTGCCTCCGTCGAGGGAGAACGTGCCCGAGGTGACCATGTGGTCGATGCGTGCCGCCATCAGAAGACCACCACCGAACGGAGGACATCGCCGTGGTGCATCCGCTCGAACGCCTTCTCCACGTCCGCAAGCGCGATCGTCTCCGTGACGAACGCGTCCAGGTCGAGCCGCCCCTGCTGGTAGAGGTCGATGAGCATCGGGAAATCGCGTGAGGGCAGGCAGTCCCCGTACCAGCTCGACTTGAGCGCGCCGCCGCGCCCGAAGACGTCAAGGAGCGGCAGATCGATGCGCATCTCGGGTGTCGGCACGCCGACCAGGACGACCGTGCCCGCCAGGTCGCGGGCGTAGAAGGCCTGCTCGTACGTCTCCGGGCGGCCGACCGCCTCGATGACGACGTCGGCTCCGTTGCCGTCGGTCAGCTCGCGGATCGCCTCGATCGGGTCCGCCGAACGGGAGTTGACGGTGTGCGTGGCGCCGAGGCTCTTCGCCGTCTGGAGCTTCTTGTCGTCGATGTCGACGGCGATGACCTTCGCGGCTCCGGCGAGCCGCGCGCCCACGACCGCCGCGTTGCCGACTCCGCCGCAGCCGATCACGGCGACCGAGTCGCCGCGGCCCACGTTGCCGGTGTTGATGGCGGCGCCGATACCGGCCATGACCCCGCAGCCGAGGAGTCCCGCGGCGGCGGGCGACGCGGCCGGGTCGACCTTGGTGCACTGCCCGGCGGCGACGAGGGTCTTCTCCGCGAAGGCGCCGATGCCGAGCGCGGGCGAGAGCTCGGTGCCGTCCGTGAGCGTCATCTTCTGCTTGGCGTTGTGCGTGTCGAAGCAGTACTGGGGGCGGCCACGCTTGCACGCGCGGCACTGGCCGCACACCGCGCGCCAGTTGAGGATCACGTAGTCGCCGGGCGCGACCTCCGTGACACCGTCGCCGACCGACTCGACGACGCCCGCCGCCTCATGGCCGAGGAGGAAGGGGAACTCGTCGTTGATGCCGCCCTCGCGGTAGTGCAGGTCGGTATGACAGACCCCGCAGGCCTGCACCTTCACCACGGCTTCTCCGGGCCCCGGGTCCGGCACGACGATCGTCTCGATCCGTACCGGCTCGCCCTTCGCGCGCGCGATCACGCCCTGTACCTGCTGCGCCATGAGGTCAGCCCTTCTTTCTTCCGGCGTTGCTTGCTCGTCCGGCATCGCATGTTCTTCCCGCAATCCTCACAGACCGGGCCCGCCCCCGACGACCCAGGACTCCGAGTTCCGGTCGTCGTCTCCGCCCTCGGGTTCTTCCTAGCCCGGCGCCGCCATAGGGTGAACGCGTGCGCGATCTCGCCGCTCAGGCCCTGCTTCCGGTCAACGCGACGCTCGGTGTGGCGCTCCTCGTACTGCTGCTCGCCGCGGCCACGACGGCCGCCGTGTTCCGCCTCTCCCCCGACGGCTCGTACGGCAGGGCGCGGGAGATCCTCGTGGCCGGTGTGCGGGCGGCGGCGCAGCTGGGCGTGGTGTCCCTGGCGATCGGCTGGGTGATCCACCACGTCGTGGCGCTCTTCGCCTTCCTGCTCCTGATGCTCGCCGTCGCCGCGCGCACCGCGGGGCGCCGCATCACCGCCAACGGCAGCTGGTGGTGGGCGGCGCTGCCGATCGCGGGCCCCGTCGTACCCGTGGTGGCCTGCCTGACCCTGGCCGGGCTCCTGCCGGTGCGCGGTATCGCCATGATCCCCGTGACCGGCATCCTGATCGGCGGCGCCCTGACGGCGACGGTGCTCGGCGGACGCCGGGCGCTGGACGAACTCCATTCCCGCAAGGGCGAGTTCGAGGCGGGCCTGGCCATCGGCCTGCTCGAACGGGACGCCCGCCTGGAGGTGATCCGCCCCGCGGCGTCGGACGCCCTGCTCCCCGGCCTCGACCAGACCCGCACGGTGGGCCTGGTCACCCTGCCCGGAGCCTTCGTCGGCATGCTCCTGGGCGGGGCATCACCCATCCTCGCGGGAGCGGTGCAGCTGTTCGTGCTCATCGCCCTCATGGCGATCCAGGCGATCGCGGTGGCCGTGACGGTCGAGCTGATCGCCTGCGGCCGCCTGAACCGGACGGGACCGGAGTGATCGGCGGGGCCCCGTGCGCGTAGGCTCCGAATCATGTCTGTCTACGAAGATGCAGAGATCGGCGCCCTCCAGGGCGGCTCGGCGAACCTGGGCCAGTACCTGGGCAAGGCCGTCCTGATCGTCAATGTCGCCTCCAAGTGCGGTCTCACCCCGCAGTACGGCGGCCTCGAGCGCCTGCACGAGCAGTACGCGGCCCGTGGCTTCACCGTCCTCGGCGTGCCCTGCAACCAGTTCATGGGCCAGGAGCCGGGTACGTCGGAGGAGATCGCCGAGTTCTGCTCGGCGACGTACGGCGTGACGTTCCCGATGACCGAGAAGGTCGACGTGAACGGCGACGACCGGCACGCGCTGTACAAGAACCTCGTCGGCACGGCGGACGCCGAGGGACACACCGGCGACGTCCGCTGGAACTTCGAGAAGTTCCTCACGAACGCGGACGGCGACGTGGTGGCCCGGTTCGGTCCGAAGACCGAGCCGGACGCTCCCGAGGTCATCGCCGCCATCGAGGCGAACCTTCCGAAGTAACCCAGGCGCACCGACAAAGGCGCGGCACACCGGCGGTTGCAGGTGTGCCGCGCCTCTGTCGTACTCCTCCAGGGGAGGGCGGGCCTGGTGCTTGGTTCAGTGGTGCTGGTGGTGGCCTGCGCGGGCTTCCGCCGTGGTCTTCAGGGCAGCAAGACACCCTTCGAGGCCCTCACTGAGGATCTCGGTCGCGGCGGGTACGTTCGCGTCGACCTGCTCTCCCGCGTGGGTCTCCTCAGTGCGCACGAGGACTCCTCCCTCGACCTTGACGAAGTTCCATACGTGGACGCCGTCGATGCGCAGCCCCTCGCCGCTCGCGGGGCCGGTCCAGCGGATGCAGGAATCGCGCTTGAGCTGCTTGACGGTCGAGGTGATGTCCAGGCTCGTGGCGGGAGTCGCGGGGTTGGGGGGTATCGGAGTCGTCCACCGGAACGCGGAACCCTTCCGGAAGGGGCCGCGGTCGAGGCGGTCGACGGTCGTGACCGGCTCCTGCCAGGACGGCCAGCGCTCCACGTCGGTCTGCAGCTTCCAGACGGTGCTCAGCGGCGCGTGGATCACGGTCTCGGTCCTGTGGCGCACGAGAGCCTTGGAGTCAAGGAGCGTGCGTGGGAGCAGATCGCCACGGCGGGAGCGTCCGCGCTCTCGCTCAACGCGATCGCCAAGCAGATGGGCATGAGCGGTCCCGCGCTCTACCGCTACTTCGCCGGTCGCGAGGAGCTGATCACCGAACTCATCCGCGACGCGTACCGAAGCCTCGCCGACACCGTCCGCGCGGCCTTCACCGACGGCGCCGACCTCGCCGGACTGGCCCACGTCGTACGCGCCTGGGCGCTGGAAGACCCGCAGCGGTACTTCCTCATCTACGGCACCCCCGTCCCCGGCTATCACGCGCCCGAGGACATCACCGGCATCTCCAACGAGATCATGACGACGCTGCTCGACGCCTCCACGGCGCTCGCGCCGGACAGCACCGCGTCACCGTTCGCCGCCCACCTGGAGGACCACCGGGACTGGGCCGCCAGTCACCCCGCCCAAGGTGCGGCCCTCCACCGGGCCCTGTCCTTCTGGACCCGGGTGCACGGCGTGCTGTCCCTGGAACTCTCGGGCCACTTCAGCGGAATGGGCTTCGATCCGGCGCTTCTCTTCGCGGCCGAACTGGACGACCTGCTGGACGACCTGCCGGTCAAGCCCTAGGCCGACAGGTCGCGAGCGCGGCCACGGGCCAGACCCGCGAGAGCCTCGGCCTCCGCGCTGTCCTCCGCGGCGCTGAACACGTGCACCACGAGCCCCGTCTCACCGGGCGCCGCCGGCACATGCAAGGTCTCGAAGTCCAGGGTGAGCCGCCCGGCCACCGGGTGCCGCAGCCGCTTGCGGCCCGCCGCGCACATCACGACCTCGCCGCTGTCCCAGATCTTCCGGAACTCGGCGCTGTGCGCGGCCAGTTCGGCGATGAGCGCCGCAAGCTCCGCGTCCTCGGGGTAACGCCCCGCCGCCACCCGCAACTGCCCCACGGCCTCCGCCGCCCTGTCCTCCCACTCGGGGAACACGGCGCGCGACGCGGGGTCGAGGAAGAGGAACCTCGCGTTGTTCCGGTCGCGGCGCCGCGGTTCACCCAGGCCGCCCATCAGCTCGGCGCCGAGGCTGTTCCAGGCCACCACGTCGAGACGGTGGTCCGTGGCGAACGCCGGGAATCCGGTCATGGAGTCCAGCATCCGCCGCAGCAGGGGGCTGACCCGGGCCGTGGGCGCGGGATCGCGCCGGGCCGCGGCCAAAGTCGCCAGATGCCCCCGCTCCGCCGCGTCGAGGCCGAGCGCGCCGGCGAGCGCGTCGAGCACCTCGGGGGACGGCTGGGTGGCCCGGCCCTGTTCGAGACGTACGTAGTAGTCCACGCTGATCCCGGCGAGCTGGGCCAGCTCCTCACGGCGCAGCCCGCGCACCCGGCGGCGACGGCCGCCGGCGATCCCCACGTGCTCCGGCGCGACGCGCCCCCGGCGGGCGCGCAGAAAACCGCCGAGTGCCCGCCGGGTGTCGCCGATCCCGTCCGTGTGCGTCGGTTGGTCCGTGCCGTCGTCCATGGGGTCAATTATGCGTGGCCCTGCCAGTACCAGGATTGCCGTTCCGACGGTTGAACAGGGTTCTGGCTACCCTCCCCGGCCTGGGAGAACGTGGCGTCATGAAGAAGATCCTCGTCGTCAGCGCCCATCCGGAACCCCGTTCGCTCAACGCCTCGCTTGCCTCCTTCGCCGTGGAGGAGCTGCGCGCGGCCGGTCACGAGGTGCAGGTCTGCGACCTCTACGCGATGAAGTGGAAGGCGACGGTGGACGCCGACGACTTCCCCGGCCACACCGCGGACCGGCGACTGCACGTGATGGCCGCCTCCGAGCAGGACACCCTGGCGGAGCGCCTCTCGCCGGACATCGCGGCGGAGCAGGAGAAAGTGCGCTGGGCGGACGCGGTGATCCTGCAGTTCCCGATGTGGTGGTTCTCGGCGCCCGCGATCCTGAAGGGCTGGATCGACCGGGTGTTCACCGCGGGGTTCGGCTACGGCCCCGCGGTCCCGCCGCCCTACAGCGAGGGCGCCTTGGCGGGGCGGCGCGCGCTGGTGTCGGTGACGGTCGGCGCCCGGGAGTCCTCGTTCACCGACCGGGGCATCCACGGCCGCATCGCGGACGTCCTGTACCCCGTGCAGCACGGCCTGTTCTGGTTCACCGGCATGGAGCCGCTCGAACCGTTCGTGGTGTACGACGCGAACGATCTGCCGGAGGATCGGTTCGCGGCGGCCAAGCGGGCGTACGGGCGTCGGCTCGACGGGCTCTTCACGGATGAGCCGGTGCCGTTCCGGTCGCTGGTCGGCGGTGACTACGACCACGACATGCGGCTGCTGCCGGGCGTGGAGGCGCCGGGGGCGAGCGGCCCCGATCTCCACGTCCGGCCGCGCGGCTGAGCAGCGGGGGCACTGGGGTCACTTGAAGGCGGCCGCGTTCCGCGTCACCCACTCGGCGAACGCACGGGGCGGACGGCCCAGGACCCGCTCGACGTCGGGGCTCACCTGCTGCTCCTCGGCGGACGGCGTACCCAGGATGGCGAGGGTGGAGTCCACGACCTGCGCGGGCAGGAACCGCACCAGCTGCTCCCGGGCCTCCGCTCGGCTCTGCTCGACGAACCGCACTGGCTCGCCCACCGCGTCCCCGATCGCCGCCGCCTGCTGCCGGGGCGTGACGGGCGCCGGTCCGGTCAGTACGTACGTGGCGCCCGTGTGGCCCCTTTCGCGCAGCGCCGCCGCGGCGACCTCCGCGATGTCGGCCGGATCGACGACCGGCAGCGCCGTATCGCCGAACGGCGCGGTCACCGCCCGCCGCTCGCGGACCGGCTCGGCCCACAGGAACGCGTTGGAGGCGAAGCCCCCGGGGCGCAGCAGCGTCCATTCCGGGGCCGATGCTTTGACGGCGTCCTCGTATCCCGAGGGGTGGCGCTGTGTCCCGACGCCCTGGGACGACAGCAGGACGACCCGTCGGACGCCGCCCGCCCGTGCGGCGTCGAGGACGCCGTGCACACCGCCTCCGGCGAGCACCAGGTCGCCGGAGGTCAGCAGGAACAGCGCGTCCGCCCCGTCGAGCACGGGGCGCAGGCTGTCCGCATCGGCCACGTCGGCCCGATGGTGCCGTACGCCGGCGGGAACGTCCGCCGCCGATATGCCGCGCGAGACAGCCGTCACCTGCTCGCCGGCCGCGACGAGGGCCCGCACGAGCGGCCTGCCGACATTGCCCGTCGCTCCGGTCACCACGATCATTTTCGCTCCCGTTGGTCGTTCTCGGTTGACTCCACGGAAGCTATCGGCGCCGGGGCAGTAGGTACCTAGAGGAAAGTATCGGGATGAGGGGCCGTTCGTGACGGACGTCACAACTTCCTTGCCGCGTTGGGCCGGAGGACCGACCAGATCATCATCAACTGCAGGAGCAGCACGGTGCCGCACACCGCAGGCACGGCGGGTTCGGGAAGAGCGCACGCGGACACGGTCGGCGGCCACCGGTACATCCAGCCGGACCAAGCTGACCTGCGGGCTTCGGGCCGCGCTCATACCGTGGCTGAATGGTCATCAGGTACCTCCCGCGCTCCTCATCCGTCCGCACCGCGGCACTCGCGGTCGCCGCCCTGGCCCTCCTGCCCACACCCGCCTCGGCGGCGGCCGCGACGGCCGAGCCCACGCCGCCCAAGCCGGGCCCCGCGTACTCCTCGGACCTCCTCGACCGGCAGGGAGTCCAGGCGCGTCCCGGCGCGGGCGCCCCGGCCGTGCCTGGCGACGTCTCCGCGCTCTCCTGGCTGGTGGCCGACGCCCGTTCGGGCGAAGTGCTCGCCGCCCACAACGCGCACCGTCAGCTTCCGCCCGCCTCCACCCTGAAGTCGCTCTTCGCCCTCACCGCGCTGCCGCACCTGGACGCCGTCGCCCGGCACAAGGTCACCCAGAGCGACCTCTCCGGCATCGGCGACGGCAGCAGCCTGGTGGGGGTCGAGGCGGGGCGCAGCTACCGCATCGCCGATCTGTGGCGCGGCGTGTTCCTCAGCTCCGGCAACGACGCCGTGCACGTGCTCGCCAAGCTCAACGGCGGCTGGCAGCAGACCGTCCGTCAGATGCGCGCCAAGGCCCGCACGCTGGGCGCACGCGACACGCATGTGGTCTCGCCGGACGGTTACGACGCGCCGGGGCAGGTCTCATCGGCGTACGACCTCGCGGTCTTCGGCCGGGCGGGGCTCGCGGATCCGGAGTTCGCCCGCTACTGCTCGACCCCCGTCGCCAAGTTCCCGAACGGCGGCTGGTCCTACCCCATCCAGAACACCAACCGTCTGCTCACCGGCGCCGACGGCGTGGCCGGCTACCCCGGCCTGCTGGGCATCAAGAACGGCTACACGAGCCACGCGGGCAACACCCTCATCAGCGCGGCCCAGCGCGGCGGCCGCACTCTCGTCGTATCGGTGATGAACCCCCAGGCGAGCGGCGGATACCGCGTGTACGAGGAGACCAGGTCGCTCCTCGACTGGGGGTTCAAGGCAGCGGGGCATGTCAGGCCGGTGGGTTCGCTGATCCCCGAGAGCGAGAAGGCGGGCACGGCACGGGGTCCCGCGCCCGCTGCCGAGCTCGCCGCCCATGCGGTCGAGACGGACGGCTCGGACTGGACCGCGATCCTTCTCGTCGCCGCGGGTTCGGTGGCCCTGGTGGCCGGTGCGGTGGTGGTGATCCGGCGGCGGGCGGCCCGCGCCTACCGCTTCTCGGGGCGCCAGTAGCCGAGCGCGTGCACGCGGTGCTTCGGGATCGAGAGCTCCTTGCGTACGTACGAGGCCAGGGCCCGGGTCGTCGTCGTGTCACAGGTGATCCATACGTACACGTCGGCGGAGTCCTCGATCAGCGCGGGCAGCGCCGCCTTCACCTCGTCGACGAGGTGGCCACCCGCGTCACGCCGCTCCACCCGGTGCAGGTCGTGCAGGGCAGGGTCGAGGCTCAGGCCGAGGTCGCGGTCCGAGGCATGCTGCGTCTCGAGCCAGAGGGTCGCCGGTACGTCGGGCATGGCGGCCAGGAGCGATGTGACGGCCGGGAGCGCTGCCGTGTCCCCGATCACCAGAAGCCGTGCGGGCAGCGGATCGGGCACGTCGAAGCCGGTGCCCTGGAGGGTGGCATCGACCCTGTCCCCCGGTCCCGCCTTGCGCGCCCAGTCGCTCGCCCGGCCGTCGTGCAGGGCGAACTCGAGGCTGAACGTCCCGGCGGCGGGATCGGGGTCGACCAGGGTGTACGCGCGCTGATGATGCCTGCCGTCCGCCTGGTCGAACCACAGGCGCACCCACATCGTCGGATGCACTCCGGTCAGCGCGAGCATGCCGCCATCTGTGAGGTGCAGGCGCCGGTAGTGCTCGGTGACGTCCTCGGCCCCGGTCACGGTGAACTCGAAGTCCTTGCCGCGCAGCAGCTTGAGGACGGCCCCCTCCCAGCCATGACCCATCGGACTCCCCTCCCCTGAGCGGCCGGAAGCCACTCATCACGATCAAGTTAGGGCAGCCTAACCTAATATCGTATGGGCGAGTGCGTACGCGCGTCGCGCTCAGACTCCGCGCAGCAGACGGGCGAGATCCTGATCCAGATCGAGCCCCGCCTCCTCGCGCCCCGCGCCCACGACGGCGTACGCACGGAGCAGGAATCTCCGCAGCACCGCTCTGTCGAACTGCACCAGGGCGAGACCCTGCGGCGCATGGAACTCGAGAACCGTGCGCGCCCGCCCGCACGGCCAGATGTGTACGTCCCCGGTACCCACGGGGGTACGCAGCCCCTCTTCCAGGAGCTGACGGGCGAAGATCCAGGTGACCTCCGCACCGTCGAGGGAGGCCTCGGACGGAAAGGCGATCTGGACGGCGAGCGGGTCGTCCGACGCGTAGCGCAGGGTCACGGACAGCGCACGCTCGCGCCCTTCGGGGGTGATCAGGCGGGCGCGAGCGGGCTGCTCAAGGGTGACGGCCACGATCGGACTCCTCTTCTGCCGCAGCTGCCGCTGCTCGCTCTGCTTTCTTCCGTGCCTGTACGAGGCCGCGACGAGGGGTTTCATTACGCGGCACGCGGGTCGAATTCTGTGACCTGCGCCACTCCGGCGTTCGAGGGAGGGAGACGGGGGTGGATCCCCCGCGCGGGATCCACCGCGGGGGGATCCCGCGCGGCGAAGCCGCTAATAGAGCAGCCAGGAAGGGGCGGGATCGGGGAAGGAAGAACTCATGCTCCTAGCCCGCCTGGCCCACGTGTCCGCCACTGTGGCCACCACCCCCGCCCGCTCTCAGAAGATCACCCTCCTCGCCGACCTCTTCCGCTCGGCCACCCCCGCCGACGCCCCCATCGTCATCCCCTACCTCGCGGGCCGCCTCCCCCAGGGGAGGCTGGGCATCGGGTGGAGCCTCCTGAAGGATCCGCCCCCGGCCGCCGTCGAACCCACCCTCACCGTCCAGGCCACGGATGCCGCCCTCACCGCCGTCGGCGCCCTCTCCGGCCAGGGCTCCCAGGGCGAACGAAGGCGGCTCGTCAGGGAGTTGATGGGCGCGGCCACCGCCGAAGAGCAGCGGTTCCTCGTCGGTCTGCTCACCGGCGAGGTGCGCCAGGGCGCGCTCGACGCCATCGCCGTGGAGGGCCTCGCCCGGGCCACCCAGGCCCCACCGGCCGCCGTGCGGCGCGCGGTGATGCTGGCAGGGGCGGTGACCCCCGTCGCCGAGGCCCTTCTCGCGAGGGGGGCCGGCGCGGTGGAGGAGTTCCGGCTCAGCGTCGGGCGGCCCGTACTCCCGATGCTCGCGCACGGCGCGGGTTCCGTCACCGAAGGCGTCGGCAAACTGGGCGGGCCGTGCGCCGTCGAGGAGAAGCTGGACGGCATCCGCGTCCAGGTGCACCGCGACGGGGACGAGGTCCGCGTCTACACCCGCACCCTCGACGACATCACCGACCGCCTTCCCGAACTCACCGCCGCCTCACGCGAATTGGACGGTGAGACCTTCATTCTCGACGGGGAGGTCATCGCGCTGGACGACGACGGCAGACCCCGCCCCTTCCAGGAGATCGCCGGACGCGTCGGATCCCGGGTGGATGTCGCCACCGCCGCCGCCGGGCTCCCCGTCTCCCCCGTCTTCTTCGACGTCCTGTACGACGGAGGGCGGGATCTCCTCGACCTGCCCTTCACCGAGCGGCACGGTCACCTGGCGCGGCTCGTCCCCGAGCCGATGCGGGTGCGGCGCACCGTGGTCACCGACCCCGCCGACGGGACGGAGCTCCGCGCCGCCGAGGAGTTCTTCGCCGACACGCTGGGCCGCGGCCATGAGGGAGTCGTGCTCAAGGCCCTCGACGCGCCGTACATCGCCGGTCGCCGTGGGGCGAGCTGGCTGAAGGTCAAGCCCGTGCACACCCTGGACCTCGTGGTCCTGGCCGCCGAGTGGGGGCACGGGCGGCGCACCGGCAAGCTCTCCAACCTCCACCTGGGCGCACGGCGCGACGACGGGACGTACGCCATGCTCGGGAAGACCTTCAAGGGCATGACCGATGTGATGCTCGCCTGGCAGACCGAGCGGCTGCGTGAGCTCGCGGTCAGCGACGACGGCTTCCTGGTGACCGTGCGACCGGAGCTCGTCGTCGAGATCGCCTACGACGGGCTGCAGAAGTCCACCCGCTATCCGGCCGGCGTCACACTCCGCTTCGCCCGCGTCGTCCGCTATCGCGAGGACAAGTCACCCACGGAAGCCGATTCCGTCGCGACGGTGCTGGCAGAACGTCAACTCTGATCTCGGCGCAGCACCTCTACCACCAAGTTCAGGCAAAGGATGGGCCGATAGGGTGACCTTAACGCCGTATTGACGCCCATCAGCCAATCAGCAACTAGGGGAAGAGCTGTGTCCGCTTCACGTCTCAGCCAGACGCCACTCCCAGGCATCGGTATCCGGTACGACCTGACCACCCGAGAACAACGCCAGATCTCGGTCGTCGCGCACCGGGACGGCGCGCGCACCCTCAGCGCCTACCGCGCCGACGACCCGGACGAGTGCGCGCTCTCGCTGCGTCTGAGTTCCGGTGAGGCGGACGCGCTGATCGACGCGCTGATGCCCTCGCACCACAGCCCGAACCTCCTGCACACCACCGATCTCGGTCTCGTCGCCGAACGCATCGAAGTCTCCGGCTCCTCGCACTGGAACGGGCGGGTGCTCGGTGAGACCCAGATGCGTACCGAGACCGGCGCCTCCATCGTCGCGGTCCTTCGCCGAGCCGAGGCCATTCCGTCGCCCACGCCGGCCTTCCGGCTCGCGGGTGGGGACACGCTCATCGTGATCGGCACCCGCGAGGGTGTGGAGAGCGCCGCCGCGATACTCGGGCGGGAGTGATTCGATGCACTCCGCAGTCCTTCTGATCGAATTCGGCGCGATCATTCTCGCGCTCGGACTGCTCGGCAGATTCGCCGGGCGGTTCCGCTTCTCCCCGATCCCCCTCTACCTGCTCGCCGGGCTGGCCTTCGGCGAGGGCGGTCTTCTGCCGCTGGGCGCCAGTGAGGAGTTCGTCGCGATCGGCGCCGAGATCGGCGTCATCATGCTGCTCCTCATGCTGGGGCTCGAATACACCGCGAGCGATCTGGTCAGCAACCTCAAGACCCAGTACCCGGCCGGTCTCGTCGACATGGGGCTCAACGCCGTGCCGGGCGCGATCGCCGCGCTGCTCATGGGGTGGGGTCCTGTGGCGGCCGTGGTCCTCGCGGGCGTCACCTGGATCTCGTCGTCCGGGGTCATCGCGAAGGTCCTCGGCGACCTGGGCCGCCTCGGCAACCGCGAGACGCCCGTCATCCTCAGCATCCTGGTCCTCGAAGACCTGGCCATGGCGGTGTATCTGCCCATCATCACCGCCCTGTTGGCCGGTGTCGGCTGGGCCGCGGGCGGCCTCACCCTGGGCATCGCGCTCGGGGCCGCCGGTCTCGTGCTGTTCCTCGCCGTGCGCTACGGCCGTGTGATCTCGCGCTTCGTGTCGAGCGACGACCCCGAGAAGCTGCTCCTGGTCGTCCTCGGTCTGACCATCCTGGTCGCCGGGATCGCGCAGCAGCTCCAGGTCTCCGCCGCCGTGGGAGCGTTCCTCGTCGGTATCGCCCTGTCCGGCGAGGCCGCCGAGGGGGCACACAGCCTCCTCTCCCCGCTGCGGGACCTGTTCGCCGCCGTCTTCTTCGTCTTCTTCGGCCTGCACACCGATCCCGCGAGCATTCCGCCGGTTCTCCTTCCCGCGCTTCTGCTCGCCGTCGTGACGGCGTGCACGAAGATCGCCACCGGGTACTTCGCGGCTCGACGCGCCAAGATCTCCGTCAAGGGGCGGTGGCGGGCGGGCGGCGCGCTTGTGGCGCGCGGTGAGTTCTCCATCGTCATCGCGGGCCTGGCGGTCACCGCGGGCATCGAGCCGCGGCTCGGCCCGCTGGCCACGGCGTACGTCCTGATCCTCGTGATCGTCGGCCCGCTGACCGCACGCTTCGTGCAGCCGATGGCCGCACTGGTGAGCGGCGCCATGGCGCGCCGCAAGGAGGCCGCCGCCACGGTGGCACTGCCTGCCCCCAGGGAGCCGGAGCGGTCCTCGGAGGAGTCGCTCGACGAACAGAACACCAGCGGCCGCTCCTGACCGCTGCCGCCCGCGGCGCACAGCGCCCGGCGAGCCCGCCCCGCAGGACCTGCGGGGCGGGCGAGGCTCTCGGTGAGGGCGTGACTCCCCTTCGGGAAGCGGGCGGCTCCGGCAGTTCGCTGAGGTGTCTCAGCGCCCCACTGCGTACCCCTGCATCCCGCGCGGATTGGCCGCCGCCGCGAGCACCCCGGTGCGCGGATCACGCGCCACCGCGCACAACCGCCCCTCCGACCAGGGCTCGCCGACCGTCACGTCGTGCCCGCGCCGCCGCAGCTCCTCGATGACGGCCTCGTCCATGCGGGACTCGACCGTGACGCTTCCCGGGCGCATCCCGCGCGGGTAGAAGGAGCCGGGGAAGCTGTCGTTGTGCCAGTTCGGGGCGTCGATGGCGCCCTGGAGGTCGAGGCCCCCGCGTACGGAGTCGCGCAGCGCGACCGCCAGGAAGAAGTGCACCTGCCACTGGTCCTGCTGGTCGCCGCCCGGTGTGCCGAACGCCATCACCGGGACACCGTCCTTGAGCGCGAGCGACGGCGTGAGGGTGGTGCGCGGCCGGCGGCCCGGCGTCAGGGAGTTGGGCAGGCCCTCCTCCAGCCACGCCATCTGTAGGCGGGTGCCGAGCGGGAATCCCAGTTCGGGGACGACGGGGTTGGACTGCAACCAGCCGCCGCTCGGCGTGGCCGCGACCATGTTGCCCCAGCGATCGACGATGTCCAGGTGGCAGGTGTCGCCGCGGGTGGCGCCGTCCGCGGAGACGGCCGGTTCGCCGGGCACGGGTGAGGTGCCGCTCTTGGCGACAGTGGGCTCGCCCGCGCCCGCTCCGGGCAGTCCCAGGGCGTCGAAGCCGGGCTCTCCGTCGGCCACGGCACGGGCGTGGGCGGAGATCTTCGCGGTGCGCCCGCCGGGGCTTCCGGGGCGCAGTTCGTGCGACGCCTTCTCGCCGATGAGCGTCCGCCGCTCCTCGTTGTACGCCGGGGAGAGCAGCTCGGCGACAGGGACCGTGCCGTCGCCGTCCGCATCCCCGTACCAGGCCTCGCGGTCGGCCATGGCGAGCTTGCAGCCCTCGATCAGCAGGTGGACGTAGTCGGCCGAGCCGTACGCGGGCAGGTCCGCGAGGGCGGCGGGGAGCACGGCCAGCTGCTGGAGGAAGGCCGGGCCCTGGCTCCAGCCGCCCGCCTTGCACAGCGTCCAGCCGTTCCAGTCGTACGTCGCCGGGGCCTCGTAGCTCGCCTCCCATCCGGCGAGGTCGGCGGCCGTCAGCGTTCCGGTGTGCCGGGATCCGCTGGTGTCCATCGTGGGGCGGGCCGCCTGACGTATGAGGGCCTCGGCGATGAACCCTTCGCTCCAGATCTTCCGCGCGGCTTCGATCTGCTCGACGCGCGAGCCGTCTCCCGCCTCCTCGATCACGCGGCGCCAGGTCGCGGCGAGCGCCGGGTTGCGCAGGAGTTCGCCGGGGCGCGGGGAGTTGCCGCCCGGCAGGTAGACCTCGGCCGACGAGGGCCATTCGGTCTCGAAGAGTTCGCGCACCGTCTCGACGGTCTCGCCGACGCGCTCCACGGGCGCGTGCCCGTCAGCGGCGTACCCGATGGCGTACTTGAGGACGTCGGCGAGGGACTTGGTCCCGTGGTCGCGCAGGAGCACCATCCACGCGTCGAAGGCGCCCGGTACGGCGGCCGCGAGCGGGCCGGTGCCCGGGACCAGTTCGAGGCCGAGCGAGCGGTAGTGGTCCACGGTCGCGCCCGCGGGCGCACCGCCCTGCCCGCACAGCACCCGCACCTGGCCGTCGGCGGGCGCCAGGATGATCGGCACCTCGCCCGCCGGGCCGTTGAGGTGCGGCTCGACGACGTGCAGGACGAAACCGGCGGCGACGGCCGCGTCGTAGGCGTTGCCGCCGTCCTCCAGGACGGCCATCGCCGACTGCGAGGCGAGCCAGTGGGTGGAGGACACCATGCCGAAGGTGCCTTGGAGGGTCGGCCTAGTGGTGAACACGAGAGCTGCTCCTAGCGTGCGGTGCGGGTACGGGGGATCGTACGGAGGGTCGGGGCGGCGGCCGCGTCCGGAGCCGTTCCGTCAGCGGCGACCAGGTGACAGGAGACCTCGCGCCCGGCGTCTGCGTCGCCGTCGCCGGGGAGCACGCGCAGCTCGGGCACCTCGACCCGGCAGCGGTCGACGGCCAGCGGGCAGCGCGTGTGGAAACGGCACCCCGGCGGCGGGGCGAGCGGGCTCGGCAGTTCGCCGCTGAGGACGATGCGCTCGCGGGTGCGCTGCACCGCCGGATCGGGCACGGGGGCGGCGGACAGGAGCGCCTGTGTGTAGGGGTGTTTGGGGTCGGCGAACAGCTCGACGGTCGGCGCCTGTTCGACGATCTGTCCGAGGTACATGACCGCGATGCGGTCGGCGAGGAACTCCACGGCGGCCAGATCGTGTGTGATGAACAGACAGCCGAAGCCGCGGTCCCGCTGCAGATCGGCGAGGAGGTTGAGGACCGAGGCCTGGACGGAGACGTCGAGGGCGGAGGTGGGTTCGTCGGCCACCAGGAGATCCGGATCGACGCAGAGAGCACGGGCGATGGAGATGCGTTGCCGCTGCCCGCCGGAGAGTTCGTGCGGGTGCCGGTCGGCGTGCTCGGGTCGCAGGCCGACCTGGGCGAGGAGTTCCGCCACGCGCGCGCGTGCCGCGTCCCCCTTGGCGATGCCGTGCAGGCGCAGGGGTTCGGCGATGATCTGCCCGACGGTCATGCGCGGGTCGAGCGAGGAGGAGGGGTCCTGGAAGACGAGGTGGAAGTCCTTGCGCAGGGGCCGCAGGGCGCGCCGCGAAAGGCGGGTCACATCCGTGCCGTTGATGCGGACGGTGCCCCCGGTGGGGTCGTCGAGCCGTACGGCGCACCGCCCGACCGTCGACTTTCCGCTCCCCGACTCCCCCACGAGTCCTACGACTTCGCCCTTGCCGACGGTGAGGGTGACGCCGTCGGCGGCGCGCACGATGCCGCCGGGGCCCGCGAAGTGCCGCTCCAGGCCGGTCAGTTCAAGCACGGGCGTCGGGGTCACTGTCCGGCCTCCTGGGTGGTGGGGGTGAGCGCGTGGGCTTCCTGCGGGTGCCAGCAGGCCGCCCGGTGCGCGGCATCGGCTCCGGCGCACGGGGAGACGGCCTTGAAGCCGGGCCTGCTCGTCGTGCACCGGTCGTCGGCGTGGGCGCAGCGCGGGGCGAAGGTGCAGGCGTCCGGCTGTGCGTCGAGGCTCGGCACAAGGCCGGGTATCTCGGGCAGGCGCCGTTTGCCCTCACCTCCCGGGCGCAGTACGGCGCTCAGCAGACCCCGGGTGTAGGGGTGGCGCGGCTCGGCGAACAGCTCGTGCACCGGGGCCTGCTCGACGGGGCGTCCCGCGTACATGACCAGGACCCGGTCTGCGGCGTCGGCCACCACGCCGAGGTCGTGGGTGATCAGCACGATCGCGGTGCCGAGCCGTTCGCGCAGGGACTGCAGGACTTCGAGGATGCCCGCCTGGACGGTGACGTCGAGCGCGGTGGTCGGCTCGTCGGCGATCAGTACGGACGGGTCGCAGGCGACCGCGATGGCGATCATGACGCGCTGCCGCATGCCGCCGCTGAGCTGATGCGGGTATTCGTCGACGCGTTGGGCGGGGGCCGGGATGCCCACCAGGTCGAGGAGTTCGACGACGCGCGCGCGTGCCTCCTTCTTCGACAGTCCCTGGTGCCGCCGGAGCACCTCGCCTATCTGCCGGCCGATGGTCAGGACCGGGTTGAGCGAGGTCATCGGCTCCTGGAAGATCATGGCGATGTCCTTGCCGCGGACCTTCCCGAGCTCCTTCTCGCTCGCGCCCGCGAGCTCGGCCCCGCCGAGCCTGATCGACCCGTCGACGTGCGCGGTGGGCGGCAGGAGTCCCATCACGGCCATCGCCGTGACGGACTTGCCGCACCCCGACTCGCCCACCACCGCGAGCACTTCGCCCGGTGCGACGTCGTACGACAGATGGTCGACGGCGTGCACGGTACGGGTGTCGGAGCGGAAGGAGACCGACAGGTCGCGCACGCTCAGTACTGGCTCGGTCATCGGGTGGCTCCTCGGGGGTCGAGGACGTCCCGCAGGCCGTCGCCGAGCAGATTGAACGCCAGGGTGGCCGCGACGACGGCGAGTCCGGGGAAGACCGCCATCCACGGCGCGGGCGCGAGGAAGGACTGGGCTCCGGAGAGCATCACGCCGAGTGACGCGTCCGGTGGCTGCACGCCGAGGCCGAGGAAGCTGAGCAGCGCCTCGCCGATGATCGCGGCGGGGATGCCGACGGTCGCCTGGACGATCAGCGCGGAGGTGGCGTTGGGCAGGATGTGCCGGAAGAGCACGGTGGCGTCGCCGCCTCCATTGGCGACGGCAGCGGCCACGTAGTCGACGTGTCGCAGCCTCAGTGTCTCCGCGCGGGTGATGCGGATGACGGCCGGGATCTGCGAGATCCCGATCGCGATGGTCGCGTTGGTGAGCGAGGGGCCGAGCACCGCGGCGAGGCCGACGGCGAGCACCAGGAAGGGGAACGCGAGCATCGTGTCGGTGAGCCGCGAGACCACGCTGTCGGTGAACTTGCCGTAGTAGCCCGCGAGCAGCCCAAGGGGTACGCCCACGACGAAGGCGAGGGCCACCGCCACCACGCCCACCTGCATGGACGCCCGCGCCCCGTACACGACACGGGAAAGCTGGTCGCGGCCGAGGTCGTCGGTGCCCAGCCAGTGCGACCAGCCGGGCGCGGCGAGGGCGTTCGCGAAGTCGGGGCGCGCGGGGTCGTAGGGCGCGACCAGCGGCGCGAAGAGCGCCGCGAGGACGAACACGGCGGCGATGACGCCACCGGTCATGGCGAGCCGGTTCTTGCGCAGGGCGCGCAGCTTGCCGCTGCCCGCGCTCGCGGAACGTATCCGCCCCAATGTGGTGAGCACCGCTGTCGTCACCGGGCACCTCCGAGCCGGATGCGCGGGTCGATGACCGAGTACGCCACGTCGACCAGCAGATTGATGAGGATGTACGCGGCGGATGTGCAGAGCACCACGCCTTGCAGGGTCGCGTAGTCGCGGGTGAAGACGGCGTCGATGGTGAGCTTGCCGAAGCCGGGCAGGACGAAGATCTGCTCGGTGACGACGGCGCCGGAGATGAGGTGGCCGAGCTGGAGACCGAGCACGGTCACGACCGTGACCAGGGAGTTGCGCAACGCGTGCCCGCCGATGACCTCGCGCCGTGAGAGGCCCTTGGCCCGTGCGGTGCGCACGTAGTCGGCGGAGAGCGAGTCGAGCATCGCCGCCCGCGTCTGGCGCATCACGACGGCCGCGAGACCCGAGCCGAGCACGATCGAGGGCAGCACCATGCGGCGCAGGTTGTCGAGCGGGTCGGTGGCGAACGGCACGTATCCGGAGGCCGAGAAGACCGGTACGGCGATGGCGAGTCCGAGGACGAGGACGATGCCGAGCCAGAAGGTGGGAATGGAGAGTCCGAGGAGCGCGAGGGCGTTGGCCAGCCACTCCTCCGGCTTGCCGCGCCGCACGGCGGCGACGATGCCCGCGCCGATGCCGACCACGACCGCGAGGAGCAGGGAAAGAGCGGCCAGTTCGAGGGTGATGGGCAGGGCAGCGGTGATCGCGTCGGCGACGGGGAGGCCGGTGCGTGAGGAGGTGCCGAGGTCGCCGGTGACGGCGTGCCCGATGAACCGCCCGTACTGGACGACGATGTTGTCGTCGAGGCCGTAGCTGGCACGGATCGCGGCGAGCGCCTCGGGGCTGCGCTCCTCACCGGCGAGCGCGAGCGCCGGGTCGCCGGGCAGCGCGCGGATGCCGGCGAAGACGACCATGCTGACCAGGACGAGCGTGATGAGGGACTGCCGGACCCGGGTGAGCAGATAGGACGCCATGGGGCTGAGGCGCGGTGGGTTCGTGCGGGGAGGGCTCAGGCTCATCGGGCGTACCCCGCAGTCGTGACGCGGACCAGGCCGTCGCTGTAGACGCGGACGCCGGCGACGTCCTTGCCGGTGACGACGTAGTTCTTCTGCCGATAGAGGTAGACGAGCCCGCGCCGCTCCTGGGCGCGCCGGGTCAATTCGCCGTAGATGTCGGCGCGTTCCTCCGGGTCGGCCTCAGCGCGGCCCCGCTCGACGAGCTTGTCGATCGCCGGGTCCGAGAGCCCGTAGGCGTTCATCGCGCCGCGCGTCTGGAGGAAGCTGGCGATGTTGCCGTCCGGGTCGAGCCGCCCCGACCAGCCGCTGAGGAAGGCGTCGTAGCGGCCGGAGTCGGTCTCCTCCAGCATCGTCGCGTACTCGGTGGGGCGCAGCGTGACGGCGAACCCGGCTTCCTTGGTCATGGCCTGGATGACCTGGCCGAGCCGACTGAACTCCGGCGCCGTGGACACCTTCAACTCGATGCGGACGGGGGTCTTCACCCCGGCCTCCTCGAGGAGCCGCTCGGCCTTGGCGACGTCGCGCTCGGGACAGGCCGAGGCCTTGATGCCGGGCGCGATGGCGGACTCGGGCGAGACGGGACCGCAGGCGGGCTCGTACATGCCCTGGAAGACGACCTTGTTGATGACATCTCGGTCGATGGCGAGCTCGAAGGCCTCGCGGACCCGCGGGTCACGCGCGAGAGGCGTGTCGATGCGGCCCGGCTTCTCCCCGAGGCCCTTGACGTTGCCGACGTTGAAGCCGATGCCCTGGTAGCCGAGCGAGGGCGAGCTGAAGAGCTGGAGCTTGGGCTCGGTCAGGGCGCTGCGTACGTCGACGGGTGTCATCTGGTCGCCGACCTGGATGTCGCCGGAGCGCAGGTTGGCCAGGCGGACGTTGCCGTCGGGTATCGGCTTGTAGATCACCTTGTCGAGGTGGACCTTGTCGGCCGCGTAGTAGTTCGGGTCCTTGGCGAGCACGATGCGGTCGCCGCCGACCCGCTCCACGTACTTGAACGGGCCCACGCAGGAGGGGTGGTTGGTGAAGTTCTTGCCGTACTTCTTGAGCGCGGCGGGTGACATCACCATGCCGGAGCGGTCCGCGAGGACGGCGGTGAGGGGGACGTAGGCCTGCTTGAGCGTGAGCTTCACCGTGTACGGTCCGGTCGCCTCCGCGTCGGCGAGCGGGGCGAGTTCGGTGGCGCGCGCCGAGCCCGCGAGGTCGCGGTGCCTCAGCAGCGAGGTGACGGCGGCGGCCGCGTCCAGCTTCGTGCCGTCGCTGAACTTCAGACCCTTGCGCAGGCCGAAGGTGACGGTGCGGCCGTCCTTCGAGGTCTTGGGCAGGGCGGTGGCGAGCTGCGGGATCACGGTCCCGTGCTCGTCGATGTCGTAGAGCTTCTCGCACATCCCGGCGAAGACCGTGCGGCCCACGAGGGTCTGCGCGAGGGTCGGATCGAGCTTGTCCGGGTCGGAGAGGAGGGCGACGGTGAGGGTGCCTCCGTCGCGCACGGGACGGTCGTCGGTCATGCGCTCACCGCCGACCTCGGTGGCCGAGGACTGCAAGGAGCCGCAGCCCGCCGTTGTGGACATCACCAGGGCAACTGTCGCCAGGGCAACCGTTTTTCGGCGCACGGGTAGGTACCTCCGCCAGGGTGGTTCCGGGCTGATCGTGGACGATCAAGGAATACGGCAGAACGTATTTCGCATACAGTCCGCACACAAGAGGTCCGTCCGGATGCCGGACCGGATTTGATGAAGATTGAATAACCGGCTCCGACAAATGGCTGGGCCCTACATCCAGCGGACTTTCCGTCCAACTTCCGTCCATCAAGGGACGACGTGCCGCATCCCCTCGCGACCGGTCTCGCCGGGCCGTTGTCAGTACGCCGCGCTACTCTCCGCGCAACTGACCGTCCACCCCGTTCCCGGAGGTTCTCATGGCCTCGCGCCTCAACCCGTATCTCAGCTTCGACGGCGATGCCCGCCAGGCTCTGGAGTTCTACAAGGAGGTCTTCGGCGGCGAGCTGGCCCTCCACACCTTCGGCGAAGCCGGTCAGCAGGGCACGCCGGTCGCCGACAAGATCATGCACGGCATGCTGGAAGCACCGAACGGCTTCACCCTGATGGGCGCCGACACCCCGCCGGGCATGGAGCACAACCCGGGCAACAACTTCTCGGTGAGTCTCAGCGGGGACGACGAAGCCGAGCTGCGCGGCTACTGGGAGAAGCTCTCCGCCGAAGGATCGGTGACCGTGGCGCTGGAGAAGCAGATGTGGGGCGACGTGTTCGGCATGTGTACGGACCGCTTCGGCATCCCCTGGATGGTCAACATCAGCGAGCCGCAGAGCTGATCGTCCCCCCACGGAACCAGACAGTTCCTCTTCCGGGGCCCGGCCCCGCCGGGCCCCGGTCGCGGGCTCCGATCAGCGCGCCTACGGTGTGACGGGGATGTCTTGTGTGGCGGGGGCGTCTGGAGGCACCGATGGACCGCTCGCCCCCGCCGGAACCCTTCGACGCGGTACGGACCGCGGGATCCACCGCCTCCCCTCCCCCACAGCTCAGCGGCGGGAGCCACGAGCACCGCTGGCTGATCCTCGGTGTCGTGGGGATCGCGCAGCTGATGGTGGTCCTCGACGCCACGATCGTGAACATCGCGCTGCCATCGGCCCAGCGGGACCTCGGGTTCAGCGACGGCAACCGCCAGTGGATCGTCACCGCGTACGCACTCGCCTTCGGCAGCCTGCTGCTCCTCGGCGGGCGCATCGCCGACCTGGTCGGCCGCAAGGTGGTCTTCCTCGCCGGTCTCGGCGGCTTCGCGCTCGCCTCGGCCCTCGGCGGTGCGGCGACCAGCTTCACCATGCTGGTGGTGGCCCGCGCCCTCCAGGGCGTCTTCGGCGCCCTCCTCGCGCCTGCCGCGCTTTCCCTGCTCACCACGACGTTCACCGACCCCAAGGAACGGGCCAAGGCGTTCGGCATCTACGGCGCCATCGCGGGCGCGGGCGGCGCGGTCGGGCTGCTCCTGGGCGGCGTACTGACCGAGTATCTGGACTGGCGCTGGTGCCTGTACGTGAACCTGATCTTCGCGGTGCTCGCCATGCTCGGCGGCGCCCGGCTGCTCCATGGCGGCAGGCCCGCGGACCGGCCCAAGCTCGACGTCCCGGGCACCCTGCTGGTCTCCGCGGGTCTCTTCTGCATCGTCTACGGCTTCTCGAACGCCGAGTCGCACGCCTGGGGCGACGTACAGACCTGGGGATTCCTGGTGGTCGGCACCGTACTGGTGGCCGCCTTCGCCTGGTGGCAGACGCGGGCCGCGCATCCGCTGCTGCCGCTGCGGGTGGTGCTCGCCCGGGACCGTGCCGCGTCGTTCCTCGCGATGTTCATCTCGGGCGCCGGCATGTTCGGTGTCTTCCTGTTCCTGACGTACTACCTCCAGCAGATCCTGAGCTACACGCCGGTCAAGACGGGACTCGCGTTCCTGCCGATGGTCGCCGTGATGGTGGTGATCTCGGTCGTCACGACCAACTCGCTCGTGCCGCGGTTCGGCGCGAAGCCGATCGTGCCGCTCGGCATGGGGCTCGCGGCGGCCGCGATGGCCTGGCTCACCGCCCTCGACGTGCACAGCACCTACGCGGCGCACGTACTGCCGCCGCTGCTCGTCGCCGGTCTCGGCCTCGGTCTGGTCTTCGCCCCCGCGATGAGCATGGCGACCGCGGGCGTCGCCTCGCACGACGCGGGGGTGGCCTCCGCGATGGTCAACACCAGCCAGCAGGTGGGCGGTTCGATCGGCACGGCGCTGCTCAACTCCCTGGCGACCAGCGCCGCCGCCAACTACCTCGTGGGCAAGCGGCCCACTCCGCAGGTGCGGGCCCAGTCGGCGATGGAGAGCTACTCGACCGCGTACTGGTGGTCGGCGGTCTTCTTCGCGGTCGGACTCCTCGTTACGGTCGTGCTGTACCGCCGGGGAGCTCCGGTCCACTCGGACGCGGACGGCGGAGCGGTGCACATGTAGGGCGGTGGGGCGATGGCATCCGTACCGGAGGCGACCGAGAACGACGGCGCCGGCGGCACCGACGACCCCGACGGCGGTGTCGCGCTGGCGTCGGCGCGGGGCCGCTGGGTCCTCGCCTGTGCCGTTCTGGCGTCCGGAATGGCGATGCTGGACGGCACGGTGGTGAACGTCGCCCTGCCCACCCTCGGCCGTGACCTGGACACCTCGATCGCGTCCCTCCAGTGGGTCGTCAGCGCCTACATGCTCACGCTCTCGGCGCTGCTGCTGCTCGGCGGGGCGCTCGGGGACCGCATCGGGCGGCGGCGCACCCTGGTCATCGGTGTCGTGTGGTTCGCCGTCGCCTCCGCCCTGTGCGGGCTCGCGCAGAACGTGGGGATGCTCATCGCGGCACGGGCCTTGCAGGGCGTCGGCGGTGCGCTGCTCACGCCGGGTTCACTCGCCCTGGTGCGTACGTCGTTCCGGCCGCGGGACCAGGCGCGCGCGGTGGGCGCGTGGTCGGGGCTCGGCGGCGTCGCGGGCGCGATCGGGCCGTTCCTCGGCGGCTGGCTGATCGACGGTCCCGGCTGGCGGTGGATCTTCCTGATCAATGTGCCGCTGGCCGCGCTCGTGCTCTTCGCGGTCCGTCATGTGCCGGAGAGCCGGGCCGAGGGCGCCACGGAGAAGCCGTTCGACGTGACAGGGGCGTGCCTGGCGGCACTGTTCCTCGCGGGCATCAGCTTCTCGCTGATCGGTGCCTCGGGAGACTCGTCGAAGACGGCGGCCCTCCTGCCGGGGCTCGGCGGACTCGCCGCGGGCATCGCCTTCGTCATGGTCGAGCACCGCCGCCGCAACCCGATGCTGCCGCTCTCCCTCTTCCGCTCCCGCCTGTTCAGCGCGGCCAACGTCATGACGCTGTGCCTGTACGCGGCCATCGGCGGGCTTCTGTTCATGCTGCCGGTGCAGTTGCAGACGACGCTCGGCTACGACGCGCTGCAGGCGGGCACGGCGACGCTCCCGATCACGGTCCTGATGCTGCTGCTCTCGGCCGCCGCGGGCGATCTCTCCCGGCGGATCGGCCCCACGCTGCCGCTGGTCGCGGGCCCGTTGACCGCGGGCGCCGGAGCGCTCCTGATGCTGCGGATCGAGCCCGGCGCCTCGTACGTGAGGGAGGTCCTGCCCGCGGTCGTGGTCCTCGGCCTGGGGATGAGCGTGTTCGTGGCCCCGCTGACGGCGACGGTGCTCGCCTCGGTCGACGCGGGGCGCGCGGGCCTGGCGAGCGGCGTCAACAACACCGCGGCGCGGGTCGCCCAGATGCTCGTCGTCGCCGCGCTGCCCCTTGCGGTGGGCCTCTCCGGGACGGCGTACGCGGATCCGGACGCGCTGAACACGGCGTTCGGCAAGGCGGCGGTGGGCTGCGCGGGCCTGTTCGTCCTCGCGGCGGCGACGGCGGCGGTCTTCATCCGCCCGCGTCCGGCGTCCTGGCACGAGGAGGCGGGGAACACCCCGCGCTGCACGTCCCATCTGGGTCTCAACGCGCCGCCGTTGGAGCCAGGGAAGGACTGTGCGGAGGGCTGAGACACCCGTCAGGCCGCCTCAGAGTCTCAGCGTGTCAGCGTCTCAACGTCTCAACGTCTCAACGTCTCAACGTCTCAAGCCGTCGCGTCGGGCGCGTCACGCACGAAGAGAGTCACCGACACGCTCTCCTTGAAGCCGTTGCGCCGCATCAGCGCGGCGGACGCGGTGTTGCGCGACTCGACGTCCGTCACGACGGCGGTGGCACCGGCGGCCGTCAGCGTCGCGCAACAGGCCTGCACCAGATGGCTCGCGACCCCCTGCCCCTGATAGGCGGGGGCACTGGCGATCCACTCCAGGTTCCCCCAGTCCGTACGCTGATCGAATCCCATCGAGCCGAGGACGAACCCGGCGAGCGCGTCCCCGTCCAGCGCCACCCAGCAGGAGGACGCGTCGGCGTCCATGTGCCCGGCGATCGCCGAAAGGGACCAGGACGTGTACGGCTTCACCGAGGTGTCGTACAGCTCACGGCCCAGAGCGAGAACGTCGGCCAGATGGGTGGCAGCCATCCGTTCGAGGACGATCGGGGACTGCTGGTGGACGGCGGCGGACATGGGACCTCCCAGGGGACTGACGCCGGGACCTGCACAGACGCGGGCACGGTGGCCGACTGCCTCTCACGCTATGAGGGCCCGGGGCGTGGCGCACCCCGGAACCGGCCGCCACCGGGCTCCCGGCCGAACCGAGGAGCCCTTTAACAGACCTCTGCCGCAAGCGCCTATCGTGGGGCGCATGTCCGCTCCTGAGCTGATCCGCATCGTCTCCCGTTCCTCCCCCATGGCGCTCGCCCAGGTGGAGCGCGTACGCGCCGAACTCGCCGCGCTGCACCCCGGTATCCGCACCGAGGTCGTGCCGGTCACGACCTCCGGCGACCGCTGGATGGGGGACCTCGCGAAGCTCGGCGGCAAGGGCGCGTTCACCAAGGAGGTCGACGCGGCGCTGCTCGCGGGCGAGGCCGACCTCGCGGTGCACTGCGTCAAGGACGTACCGGCGGACCGGCCGCTTCCCGCCGGCACCACCTTCGCCGCGTTCCTCAAGCGGGACGACATCCGCGACGCGCTCATCCACCCCGGCGGGCTCACCCTGGACGAGCTGCCCGCGGGAACCCGCATCGGCACGTCCTCGGTGCGCCGCATCGCCCAGCTCGCCGCTTCGCACCCGGAGTTGGAGTGCGTGCCGATGCGCGGGAACGCCGGGCGCCGGATGGAGAAGCTGGCCGCGGGCGACGCGGACGCACTGCTGCTCGCGGTGTCGGGCCTCGAGCGCATCGACCGGATGGACGTGGCCACCGAGATCCTGTCGGTGGAGACGATGTGCCCGCCGATCGGCGCGGGGATCCTGGCGCTGCAGTGCCGCGAGGACGACACGGAGACCATCGACGCCGTGTCGGGGCTCGGGGACCCCGAGGCCTGGCGGGAGGCGACCGCCGAGCGCATGTTCCTGCATGTGCTGCAGGGGCACTGCAACTCCCCCATCGCCGGGTACGCGCGCTGCGAGCGGGGCGGCGATCTCTCGCTGCGCGCCACCGTCTTCACCCCGGACGGGAAGACGGTCCTCAACGCCCACGAGTGGGCGGGTCCGCTCGATCCGGCGACGCTCGGCACGTCCGTGGCGGTGACGCTGCTCCGTCAGGGCGCCCGCGAACTGATCGACTCCATCGCGCACTGACGGCGCTCGCAAGGCGGCTCGTACGACGGCTCGTCCAGCGGCTCATACGACGGTGACCTGCACGCCGACGGCGGCGATGGCGTCGAGTTCGCCCCCGGGCGCGCCGGTGTCGGTGACGAGCGTGTGCACGCCGACGGTCGGGCAGATCTTGGCGAACGTCGCCCTGCCGATCTTGGTGTGGTCGGCGACCACGACGGTGCGGCTGCTGTGGCCCGCGAAGGCACGGTCGGTGGCCGCCTCCAACTGGTCGTGCGTGGTGCACCCGTGGGCGGCGCTGATGCCGTCCACGCCGAGGAACGCGATGTCCGTGTGGTGGTCGGCGAGGGTCTTCTCGGCGATGGGGCCGACCAGTTCGTAGCTCTCGCTGCGGGCGGTGCCGCCGACCACGATCAGTGTGACGGTCGGGCGCAGGACGAGGGCCGCCGCGATGTTGACGGCGTTGGTGACGATCGTGACGGGGCCGCGGTCGGCGAGCAGCCGGGCCACTTCGGTGGTGGTGCTGCCGCCGGTGAGACCGACCACCGCACCGGCGGGGACCAGGTCGGCGGCGGCCTGCGCGATGGCCTGTTTCTGCGGGGAGCGCTGGTCGACCCGGTGCTGGAGCGGCACCTCGATGCTCAGGCCGCCGAGGACCGCGCCGCCGTGCGTGCGCTCGAGCAGCCGCTGATCGCTCAGCTGCGCCAGGTCGCGGCGCACGGTGGCCTGCGAGACCCCGAGCAGCCCGGCCAACTGCTGCACGTCCGCGCTGCCCTGGGCAGAGACGTGCTCAAGTATCCGCGCATGGCGGTCGCTTCTCAGCACTGGGCGAGCATAGTCCCCCATCGCCGTTCCGAGCAGAGTCTCGCAGAATTACTGCGCGTTTCTGCGCGATTTCACCAAGTGCTCCTCAGTCCCCTTCTCTTGACATGACTGAAGCTGCTCGATTAACTCCCTGGCACGCCGATGTCGAGCACTCGGCGCAGAGGTACGCCTAGCCGGTAGTTGGCCTCGGCCATGAGCCCGGACTAAGTCGCCAGGACCCTTTTGCGTGTCCGAGGCGGGGACGTGCCCTCAGATATCTGGAGCTCTGAGATGAGCCTCAACCGTGTTACGCGCAGGGGTATCGCCGCGTCAGCGGCCCTCACCGCCGCCGCTGCCGCCTGCCTTCTCGCCCTCCCTTCGACGGCGTCCGCAGGCCCGTCCGATGTCGCGCTGCCGCCGGCTCATGCCGGGTTCGACTACCAGATAGGCGGCGCGTACACGCCGCCTTCAGGGGTCAAGGTCGTCAGCCGGGACCGGACGGCAGCACCCGCACCCGGCCTGTACAACATCTGTTACCTCAACGCCTTCCAGGCACAGCCCGGTGATGAAGGGGACTGGGACTCCGACCTGCTGCTGCGGGATGCCGACGGCGACGTCGTGTACGACGGCGACTGGGGCGAGGCCGTCCTGGACATCCGCACCGCCGACAAGCGCAAGCGGATCGCCGCCAAGGTCGGCGGCTGGATCGACGGCTGCGCCGACAAGGGCTTCCAGGCCGTCGAGCCGGACAACTACGACACCTTCACCCGCTTCCCGGACCTGCTCACGGCCGCTCAGGCCAAGTCGTTCGTCAAGCTGCTCTCCGCGCGCGCCCACGAGCAGGGCCTGGCCGCCGCGCAGAAGAACACCCCGCAGCTGGCCGACGCGCGCGACGAGACCGGTCTCGACTTCGCCGTCGCCGAGGAGTGCGGCGTGTACGACGAGTGCGGGGACTACACCTCCGCGTTCGGCGACGACGTCGTGGTCATCGAGTACTCGGCCGACGGTCTGCGCAAGGCCTGCGCGGGCTGGGGCGACAAGCTGAGCATCGTGCGCCGCGACGTCGACGTGTCGCCCGCGGGCAGCAGCGGATACGTCCGCAAGACCTGCTGACCCACGCCCTCCCCGCCGTGTGACGTCCCGTTCCACGGCCTTCCCGCGCCACGGGCGCACCGACCCCCTGGAGGTAGTGATGGCCGCAGTACCCCGAGCGCCGGGAGAACCGTCGCGGCGCAGTCTGCTGCGCGCGGGTGGCGCGGCGGCGCTCGTGGCGGGGGGAGGAGCGCTCGCGGGCTGCGGCACGGGGCCCGCGGACGGGGTCGGCCCCGACGGGCGCGTGACCATACAGCTGTGGCACGGCCAGACGGACAGCGCGGCCAAGGTCATCAAGGGCCTGGTCGAGCGGTTCCACCGCTCCCATCCGGACATCAACGTCGACATGGGCGGCGGCGTGCTCGCCGACGCCATGCTGCAGAAGATCACGGCGGCGCTCGCCTCGGGCTCGTACCCCGACATCGCCTACGTCTTCGGCTCCGACCTGGCCAGCGTCGCCCGCAGCCCCGAGGTCGTCGACCTGACCTCGCAGGTGAGCGAGGGACCGACGCCGTGGCGCAATTTCTGGGCGCCGGCCCGGCAGGCCGTCACCATCAACGGCCGGGTCAGGGCGGTGCCCGCGCTCCTGGACTGTCTCGCCGTGGTCTGCAACAAGAAGCTGTTCGCCGAGGCCGGGGTCGATCTGCCCGAGGCGGGCTGGACCTGGGATGAGTTCACCGACACCGCGCGCCGCCTGACCGATGCCTCCAAGGGGCGGTTCGGCACCGGCTGGCCCGGCACGGGGGACGAGGACACCGTGTGGCGCATGTGGCCGATGGTGTGGGACCTGGGTGGCGACGTGATCGGCGACGACGGGCACAGCATCGGCTTCGCGAAGGAGGGCGTGCGCGCGCTCGAGGTCGTACGGGACCTGGTGCGCGACAAGAGCGTCTACGTCGACCCCAAGCCGGGCAGCGAGCAGATGTACCGGGTCTTCCTGTCAGGCCGGATGGGCATGGTGCCGACCGGGCCCTGGCAGCTGCCGGACATCACCCAGGCCAAGGTCGACTACCACGTGGTGCCCCTGCCCAGCTTCAGCCGTCGCCCCGTGACCATCTCGGGCCCCGACACCTGGACGGTGTTCGACAACGGTTCGGCCCGCAAGGCCGCGGCCCGCACCTTCGTCACCTGGCTCAACCAGCCCGGTCCGGACAGCCGGTGGGCCGTCGAGGCGGGCAGCCTCCCGCTGAGCCGCCGCAGCCAGGACCGCCCGGCCTGGCGCGAGCACACCGAGCAGATGCCGGGGCTTGAGGTGTGGACCAAGGCGCTCGCCTCCGCGCGCGTACGTCCGGTGCACCCGGCCTACCCCCGTATCTCCCAGTCCCTCGGGCAGGCGGTCGTCTCCGTGCTGCTCGGCCGCAAGAGCCCCGCCGACGCGGTGCGTTCCTGCGCGAGCGAGGCCAACGCCGCCCTCCTGATACCGCGTTGAGGACACCGACATGCCATCAGTTCCCCGCCCACTGACCCTGCCCCCGGACCCGGACGGTCAACGCGCCCTGCGCCGCAGGCGCCGCGGCGAGACCGCCACCGCCTGGGCGTTCATCTCCCCCTCGGTGCTCGTCATCCTCGGTCTGAGCGTCCTGCCGGTCGTGTGGTCCCTGCTCCTTTCCTTCCAGGCCAACGACCTGGTGACGCCCAGCCGTTGGGTGGGCCTGGACAACTACCGGGCCCTCGCCCAGGACCCGAACTTCAGCCAGGCCGTGCGCAACACCCTGCTCTACACGGTCCTGTACGTGCCCCTGAGCATCGTCATCGGACTCGCCCTCGCCCTCGCCCTGAACCGGCGGATCCGCTTCGTCGGCCTGTACCGCACCCTGTTCTTCGTGCCGTTCGTCATCTCGGCCACCGCCCAGGGCGTGCTCTTCTCGTTCATCCTCGACCCGGACTTCGGGGCGGCCAACTCCGTGCTCCACCGCCTGGGGCTCTCGCCCCAGGGCTTCCTCACCGACTCCTCGCAGGCGCTGTTCGTGCTGGTCGCCATCACCCTGTGGAGCGGCACCGGTCTGTGCACCGTCATCTATCTGGCCGCGCTGCAGGACGTCGATCAGTCGCTGGTCGAGGCGGGCCGCCTGGACGGCGCGGGGCGGTGGCAGCTGCTGCGGCACGTGACGCTGCCGACGCTCGCCCCGGTCAGCACGTTCCTGCTCCTGTGGCAGACCATCCAGGCCCTTCAGGTCTTCGACCTGGTCTATGTGACCACCAAGGGCGGCCCCCTCGGTTCGACGACGGTGATCGTCTACTTCATCTGGGAGCAGGCCTTCAAGAACTTCACCGCCGGGTACGGGGCGGCATCGGCCTACGTCCTCGCGCTCGCCCTGTTCGTCGTGGCCGCCGTGCTGCGCGTGGCCCGCGGCCGTGAGCGCACCCCTCGTACGAAAGCAGCCGCCTGATGACCGCGACCACCACCGCGCCCGAGGCCACCGCGCGCCGGGCCACCGAGCCCGCCGTTCTGCCCCACCGCGGATTTCGCCTGCCGTTCAACGCCTGGCACATGGTGCTCGCGCCGCTGGCGCTGCTCTTCGCGGTGCCGCTGATCTGGCTGCTGCTCAGCTCGGTGATGAGCGACGCGGAGATCAACAGGTTCCCGCCCGCGCTGTGGCCCTCGCGCGTCGACCTGGGCGGCTACAGCTATGTGCTCGGCAACGCCATGTTCCCGCGCTGGCTCCTCAACTCGGCGATCGTCTCCGCCGTCGCGGTCACCTCGAACCTCGTCTTCGGCGCCCTTGGCGGGTACGCGTTCGCCCGGATGCGCTTTCGTGGCTCGCGGGCGCTGCTCGTCCTGATGCTGGCGACGATGGCGGTGCCCTTCCAGCTGACGATGATCCCCACCTTCCTCGTGATGAAGAAGCTGGGTCTCATCGACACCCTGGGCGCTCTGATCGTGCCGACCCTCGTCACGCCGTTCGCCGTGTTCCTGCTGCGGCAGTTCTTCCTCTCGCTGCCCAGGGAGCTGGAGGAGGCCGCCTGGATCGACGGGTGTTCGAGGCTGCGGGTCCTCTGGTCGATCGTGCTGCCGCTCGCGCGGCCCGCGCTCGCCACGGTGGCCGTGCTGACCTTCCTCACCACGTGGAACGACCTGACCTGGCCGCTGATCGCGATCAACCACGACACCCAGTACACGCTGCAACTGGGTCTCACCACGTTCCAGGGGCAGCACCACACCCGGTGGTCCGCGGTGATGGCGGGCAACGTGATCACCGTGCTTCCGGTCCTGATCGCGTTCCTCTTCGCGCAGAAGGCCTTCATCCGCTCGGTCACCTCCAGCGGCCTCAAGGGCTGACCTCCCCCGCTTCCCCTCCCCCGCACGATCCGAAGGAACTCAAGGAATTCGATGCCGTACTCGTACGACCTCCTCGTCATCGGGGACGCCAACCCCGATGTGATCCTGGGCCCGCTGAACGGCCCACTCGCCTTCGGCCAGCACGAGCAACTCGTCGACGCCGGGTCCCTCACCCTCGGCGGCTCGGCCGCGATCATGGCCTGCGGGGCCGCGCGCCTGGGCCTGAAGGTGGCCTTCGCGGGACGCGTCGGCGACGACGACGCCGGCCGCTACATGCGCGACGCGCTCACCGCCCGCGGAGTCGACACCCGGGCCCTGAAGGTGGACGCCTCGCTGCCGACCCCGCTCACCGTCGTGCTCACCCAGGACGACGACCGCGCCATCCTCACCTCTCCGGGCACCCTGAACACCATCAGCGGCGACGATGTCCCCGTGGAACTCCTCGCGGACGCCCGGCACGTCCATGCCGCCTCGTACTTCCTGCAGCCGCGTCTCGCCGCCGATCTGCCCAAGGTCCTGAGCACCGCGCGCCAGAACGGCGCGAGCACGTCCCTTGACACCCAGGACGACCCGTCGGGGCGGTG
This sequence comes from Streptomyces sp. NPDC031274, assembly GCF_055570235.1. Lineage (NCBI taxonomy): Bacteria > Bacillati > Actinomycetota > Actinomycetes > Kitasatosporales > Streptomycetaceae > Streptomyces > Streptomyces sp. NPDC031274. Next base: position 313,068 of record NZ_JBVIHP010000008.1, read on the forward strand.
GGACCCGGCAGCTCTCGACGCCGTCCTCGCCCAGACCGACGTCCTGCTGCCCAACGCCCAGGAGGCCCTCCGCCTCGCCGGAATGCCGTCCGCCAGCCCGGAGCAGGCGGCCGAACTGCTGGCCGCCCGCGTCCCGTTGGTGGTCGTCAAGAACGGTGCCGCGGGCGCCCTGTGCCACAACGGCCAGTCGCTGCTGTCCGCACCGGGCCTTCCCATGACCCCCAAGGACACCGTCGGCGCCGGAGACAGCTTCGACGCCGGTTTTGTCGCCGCCCTCCTCGACGGGCAGACCCCGCAGGAGGCACTGCGGTTCGCCGTCGTCTGCGGGTCCCTGTCGACCCGCGCCCACGGCGGCACCCGAGCCCAGCCCACACGGGACGAAGTCCTCGCCCACACCACTCACAGCGGAGCGCACGCCTCATGAACCACCCCAAGATCACCTTCATCGGCGCAGGCAGCGTCGTCTTCACCCAAGGCCTGCTCGCCGACCTGTTCGCCTTCCCCGAGCTCAAGGGCGCCCACATCGCCCTGCACGACATCGACTCCGAACGCCTGGCCACCGCGCAGGCCGCGGCCGAGTACATCGCCGACCACCTGGGCGCGCACGCCACCATCTCCAGCCACTCCGACCGCCGCCAGGCCCTCGCGGACTCGGACTTCGTCATCAACATCGTGCAGGTCGGCATGGGCGAGGCCACCCGCACCGACTTCGACGTCCCCGCGAGCCACGGGGTGCGCCAGACCATCGGCGACACCCTCGGCGTCGGCGGCATCTTCCGTGCCCTTCGCACCTTCCCGCTCCTGAAGGCGCTCGGCGAGGACATCGCCGAGGTGTGCCCCGACGCCTGGCTCCTGAACTACACCAACCCCATGGCCATGAACATCCAGTACCTCACCGAGGCCACCGGCCTGACCAAGGTGGTGGGCCTGTGCCACTCCGTGTACTGGACCATGCGCGACCTGGCCGAGTTGGTGGGCGTCCCGTACGAGGAGGTCACCTACCGGGCAGCGGGCGTCAACCACCAGGCGTGGGTGCTGCGCTTCGAGCACCAGGGCAAGGACCTCTACCCCCGGCTCGACGAACTCATCGCCAAGGACGAGCAGTTGCGGCGCCGGGTCCGCGTCGACATGTACCGGCGGCTCGGCTACTACCCCACCGAGACCAGCGAGCACTCCTCCGAGTACGTCCCCTGGTACCTGCACCACGACAGCGAGATCGAGCGTCTGCGCCTGCCGATCGGCGCCTACCTCGGCATCGTCGACGAGAACGTCGCCGCCTACCACCAGACCCGGGACGCCCTGGCCGCGGGCGAACCGCTCACCGTCGAGGGCACCATGGAGTACGCCCCTCAGATCATCCACAGCATCGTGACCGGCACCCCACGCACCGTCTACGGCAACGTCCCCAACCACGGCCTGATCGACAACCTCCCGAGCCACGGGGTGGTCGAAGTCCCCTGCCTCGTCGACGCCTCCGGTATCCAGCCCACCCGCGCGGGATCCCTGCCCCCGCAGCTGGCCGCGCTCAACCGCACCTACCTGAGCATGAACGACCTTGTCGTGCGCGCCGCCATCGACGACGAGCCGCGCCACATCCGGCACGCGGCGATGACCGACCCCGCCACCGCGGCGGCGCTTCCCGTGGAGCGGATCTGGCGGCTGTGCGACGACATGGTCCGCGCCCACGGGGACCGGCTCCAGCCTTCCTTGCGCCGACTCCTCGGCGACTGACCGGCTGTCGGCCGTCACAGAGTTTCACTTCTTCATCCCCGGACCGAGAAAGCACCCTCAATGTCACTGACAAGCCAGGAAATCGACACACAGCCGCAGTGCTGGGAGTACGCGCTGAAGCAACTCCCCGAATACGCGCAGGCGTTGCCCGCCAAGGGTGAGCGGGTCGCCGTGATCGGCTGCGGTACGTCGCTGTTCATGGCGCAGGCCTACGCCCACCTGCGGGAGAGCCTGGGGCACGGCCCCACCGACGCGTTCCCCGCCTCCGCGGCCTGGCTGCACCGCCCCTACGACCGCATCCTGGCCCTGACCCGGTCCGGTACCACCACCGAGATCCTCACCGCCCTCGCGACGGCCCCCTCCTCCACGCGGGTCACCACCCTCACCGCGGTACCCCGGTCGCCTGCCGCGCTCGCCGCCGACGACGTGATCATCCTCGACCACGCCGACGAGCAGTCCGTCGTACAGACCCGCTATCCGACCACGCAACTGGCACTCATGATGGCCCACCTCGGCCACAACCTCGATGGTGCGCTGACCGACGTGACCACGGCCCTGAGCGCACCGCTGGATCCGCGGCTGCTCGCCGCGGAGCAGATCACCTTCCTCGGCGAGGGCTGGCACACCGGGCTCGCGCACGAGGCAGCGCTCAAGGTGCGGGAGGCCGCCGCCCATTGGACCGAGTCCTACTCGCTGATGGAGTACCGCCACGGCCCCATCGCGGTGGCCGGTCCCGGGCGGGCGGTGTGGAGCCTGTCCCCGCTGCCCGCGGAGCTCACGGCACAGATCGAGGCCACCGGCGCGTATCTGCGCGCCCCCGAGTTCGACCCGCTCGCGGAACTGGTGCTCGCCCAGCGTCTGGCCGTGCGGATCGCCGAGGGCGCGGGACGCGACCCGGACCAGCCGGCCCACCTGACCCGCTCCGTCGTCCTGGCCTGACCCGCGGCCCCTGACCTCGTGAGCGGTCACTCGCGGCGGCCGGTCTCCCCGGGCCTGCCGCCGCGACCTCGGTATCCGGTTCGGCCGATATGCGACGTAAGATCGACATCGCAACACATTTCCGCACGGTCTTCCCGAAGGCCGCGCGCACCGTGCTCAAGGGCGGCAGCCCTGCCGCCGCCGCCCCGAACGAAAGCCCTCCATGCGCCGCCCGCACCGCACGCACCGCCCGCACCCCGGCCTCCTCGCCGTCTGCGCCGCCGCCCTCTTCCTGACCGGCGCCTGCGCCACCGACGACGGCAAGGGCACCTCGGCCACCGCCACGGACCGGGCGGACGACGTGCGCCCGCCGAAGGCCGACGCCGTCTTCGACTACCAACTCGGCGGCCCCTACACGCCCGACGACGCCGTACAGGCGGTCTCCCGCGACCGCTCCGCCAAGCCCGCCAAGGGCCTGTACAACGTGTGCTACGTCAACGCCTTCCAGACCCAGCCGGGCGAAGCCATCGGCTGGTGGAAGAAGAACCACCCCGACCTGCTGCTCAAGGACGACGACGGCTCCCTGGTGATCGACGACGACTGGGAGGAGCCGCTCCTGGACATCTCCACGGCCGGCAAGCGCCGGGACCTGATGGACGTCGTCGGGCCGTGGATCGACGGCTGCGCGAAGTCGGGCTATGACGCCGTCGAGCCCGACAACCTGGACTCCTACGAGCGTTCCGACGATCTCCTCACCACCGAACACGCCGCCGCCTTCGCCAAGTCGCTCGCCGAGCGGGCCCACAGTCGCGGCCTGGCGATCGCCCAGAAGAACACCACCGACCTCCTTCCTGAGCGCGGCCGCATCGGGTTCGACTTCGCCGTGGTCGAGGAGTGCGCGGCGTACAAGGAGTGCGGCGACTTCGCCGACGCCTATGACGACAAGGTCTTCGCCGTCGAGTACACGCGCAAGGACTACCGCACCGCCTGCGACGGCTGGGGCTCAGACCTGTCCATCACGCTGCGCGACCGCGACGTCCGCCCCGAGGGCACGAAGGGCTACGTCTTCGAGCAGTGCTGACGGCACTGCTCCGCTCCTGCCCGTTTCCCCCTTCGGCGTGCCCGAAGGGGGCACTCGCGGTGCCCGAGTTCGCTCAAACTGCCTCATAGACAACGGAATTCGAGATTCCAGCCGCAGACGCGGACCGCAGCCACTATCCAGGAAGGTGATGTGCTCACGCCAAACTAGAAGAAAGGGGTAACCGTATGGCGATACGGACCACGCACCGCACCCGTCCAGCGGGGGCCACGCACCGCTCGCGTCTAGCGGGGGCCACGCTCGCCGTCTCCACCGGACTGATCTGCACCCTGTCGGCGCAGCCGGCCGGAGCGGCCGATGAACCGGCCGCGCGCCACTGCGTCCTGGACGCGACCACCGGAGAGCAGCGCTGCTTCGGCACGTTCGACGAAGCCATCGACCGCGCCACCGACGGACGCGTCACCGACGCACCGGCCACCCCACGGGCCGCCGTCACCTCGCCCGCGTTCCGCGCGGCCATGTCCCAGACCGCGGTGAACAAAGACACCGCGGCGGCCGGGGACGTCGTCCAGGGAACGTTCTTCAGCGATCCCGGCTTCTCGGGTGACACGCTCACCATCAGCGGCCCCTCGCTGTGCGAGAAGGACGGCTGGGTCAACTGGCAGTACGACCTCGGCGACGACTGGAAGAACCGCATCTCGTCCGTACAGCCCTGGGGCAACTGCGCGATCTGGCTCTACCCGGAGCCCAATTTGGGCGGCGACCGCGACGGGCCGTTCGACGAGAACACCGCCGACGTCGGCCAGATGATGAACGACCGCACCCAGTCCATCGGCTTCAGCTAGAGCGAGCACTGCCGCGCTCTCACGCACGCCGCACCCCCCCACCCGCATCACCTTCCCCCCACTGGAGATCACACATGATCACCCGTACCCGTCTCACCGTCCTGTTCGCGGCGATGGCCACCGCGGGCGGCATGGCCCTCGCGCCCGCCGCACAGGCCGACGAAGAGGCCCCCACCATCCGCGAGCTGCTCGACAAGTGCGACAACGGCACCGACTCGTGCGTCTTCCACCCCGACGGTCCCGGCACCGACTCGATGGGCGAGGCGCACCAGGTGGGCGACAGTGCCTACAACTGCACCCCGGACCTGCAGCGTTCCAGCATCTCCTGGGCGGACACGACCGGCGAGTCCAACAGCGTCGGGGTCTCGCTCAGCGCGGAGTACGGCTTCGCCGAGGTCTTCAAGGTGAGCATCGAGACCTCCTACGGACACACCTGGGAGAGCTCGCACACCGAGACCGACACCACCAACGTCGACGTCCGCCCCGGCGAGGTCGGCTGGGTCACGCGCGAGTCCCAGCTGCAGCGCGTCACGGGCACCTACGAGCTGCACTTCGAGGACAAGTTCCACGGGCACTACATCTGGTACGCCCCCTTCGACGCGACGGGCCCCAAGCCGGACGCGCCGAGCACCAAGACGCAGCACACCCGCCCGATGACGGATCAGGAGAAGGCCGAGCACTGCGGCTGACGCACCGCCCCAGAGCCTCTCCCGGCCCGGGCCGGGAGAGGCTCCCGTCTTGAGGGCCGGGGACGTCTACGCCGGGGGGGGGCTAGCGCTGCTGGTTCTGCGGGTGAGGCCGCTCGGAGTCCGGCTTCGGCACCGTGTGGGCGGCGGGCGCGATGACCTCACCGTGAATGACCTGGGGCGAAGGCGCCGCCTCCCCGGCGGCCTTCCCCTTCTCCCCCTCTTTCTCGCCCTCCTCCCCTTCGTTCTTCATCGCCTTGGCCTCGGCCTTGAGGATGCGGGCCGACTTGCCTGCGGAACGGGCCAGTTCAGGGAGCTTCTTGGCGCCGAGGACGAGTATGACGACGATGAGGATGATGGCGATTTCGCTCAGTCCGAACACTTCGGTCCTGTCTGCGTCTGGGCCCGTGCCGGGTGCGGCGCGAGCAAGGAGGAGCCCCGCCGCCCGCATGCGATTGGGTGGTCATGCGGGCGACGGGGTGTGTGGACGTCGCCGGACGGCTGGGTCCGCGACGTCAGGTGCCGAAGGCGGGCACGGTCAGACGTCGACGCCGAAGTCGGAGGCGATGCCGGACAGGCCGGACGCGTAACCCTGACCCACGGCACGGAACTTCCACTCCTCCGCGCCGTTGCGGTAGAGCTCGCCGAAGATCATTGCCGTCTCGGTGGCAGCGTCCTCGGACAGGTCGTAGCGGGCGAGTTCCGCTCCGCCGTCCTGGTTGACCACGCGGATGAAGGCGTTGCGGACCTGGCCGAAGCTCTGGCCGCGGTTCTCTGCGTCGTGAATGGACACCGGGAAGACGATTTTCGAGACCTCGCCGGGCACGGCCGCGAGGTTCACCTTGACGGCCTCGTCGTCGCCCTCGCCCTCACCGGTGAGGTTGTCGCCGGTGTGCTCGACCGAACCGTCCGGGCTCTTGAGGTTGTTGTAGAAGATGAAGTGCCGACTGGAGGGCACCTTCCCGGACTCGTCCACCAACAGGGCGGAGGCATCGAGGTCGTAATCGGTGCCCGTGGTGGTCCGCACGTCCCAGCCCAGGCCGACCACTACGGCCGTGAGGCCCGGGGCCTCCTTGCTGAGCGAGACGTTGCCACCCTTGGCCAGGGAAACTCCCACTGCTCTCCTCCTCGATGTCTCCGGCCCGCGCCCGCGACGCCGACCCGTCTAGAAACTACAGCACTGTAGAGACAACGGGGGCGGGCTCCGAAAGTCCGCCGCACCGAACCAGCCACGCGCGACGTCGGTCACGCCGACTGCGAACTATTTGCGCGAGTTGCCGAACAGGAGGCGGTAGCCGATCAGCAGCACGAGCGCTCCGGCGATGGCCGATCCCCACGTGGTGAGGTCGAAGAACTGCCGCTCCACCGGCCGGTCGAGGAACCGCGCCGACAGCCAGCCCCCGACGAAGGCTCCGGCGATTCCGATGACCGTCGTGCCGATGAGCCCGCCCGGATCGCGGCCGGGCAGCACGGCCTTGGCTATCGCGCCGGCCAGCAGTCCGAGAATGATCCACCCGATGACACCCATGGGTCTTGTCTCCTTCTTGTCTCCGTCGTTCCTCGCCTGTCGTGCAGGGAGGGGTGCCGGAGCAGCGTAGCTTCTACGCATCTGTAGAAGATGTGAACGTGGTGGAGTTCGGCGGCGCCTCGGACCGAGCGGGCCTTGCCGCGCAGAAGATGCGCGAGGTGCTGGACGGGGAGCGGGACAGGAAGGCGGTGCTCGTCGGCTTCGCCCATCGAACCGGCCCGCTCCCCCGGCTCACTTACCCCTCGTCCCCCTCTTCCTCTTCATCGTCACCCTCGAAGAAGTCGCCGACCTCGTCGACGACTTCGGCCGCGACCATTCCGCCGACCACACCGACCGCGAGCCCGGCCGCACCCGCGGCGACGACGGCGCCCATGCCGGGGCCCGAGCGGCGGTGGCCGTCATGGTCGTGGTGGTGTCCGACCTGGCCATGAGCCGAGTCGTAGGGATCGCCGTGCCCGTACGAGGAGTGCGAGGCGTGGGCCCCCCGATGCTCGACCAACTGCTTGATCCAGCCGTCGACCAGCGCGTTCCAGTCCTGGTGCCCGACCCCGTCATGACCGACGGTGAAGCGGGTGACGGCGTCGTGGCCGCCCGAGAAGAGACCGCCGCGCTTGTCCGCCTCCAGGATCACGTCCATGCCGCCCGGGTAGGGCAGGAAGGTCAACTCGATCTCGTTGACCGCGTGGGCGTACTGGGAGGACGGGGTGAGTTCGATCTCCTGGTAGAAGGGGAGTTGCTGTCCGGTGCCTGCGATGTGGCCGTACTCGAGGTCGGCGGACCTGAAGCCGAACCCGAGCTGCCCCAGCGCCTCCAGGATCGCCTCCTGCACGGGCAGCGGACCCACCGCGAGCGCGTCCAGATCACCCTTGTCCTTCGCGCCCGCGACCGACAGCTCCGTGCGCACCCCGAGGACGATGCCGAGCCCCTGGCCGTACAGCTCCGTGATCGGCGTCTCCCACGGCAGCGTCACACTGAACGGGACACCGCGCTCCTCGCCTTCAGCGAGACGGAAACCGCCGCCCACGGTGAACCGGTCGAAGACGACGGCGCCTTCACTCTCCCCGTCCTCCCGCTCGACCTCGGCCCGGGCGACCAGCTCCAGGGTGATGTGCTCGATGTCGAAGTCGGCGCTGCCACCCCGCAGTTGGACCTGTCCGTTGAGGTCGCCGCCGGGCAGGAACGGACCCGGATCGGGGACCGTGTCGACCGTGGGCCCACCCACGCCGAGCGAGCCGAGCAGTCGTTTGAACACCATCGTGGCGTTCACCCCTTATGTGCGTGTGATTCTCGTACTGAGGAAGTGCTGAGCAATGCGGGAGGCACGCGGCAGGGGACGCGGAAGCGCTCGAAGCAGCCGCGAACGCCTCGCATTTCTACAAGCGAGTAGAAGCATAGGGCTGCCGAGCTCGCTCCAGGCGGCATCGCGGGAGGTGTGGCGGGAAAGCTCGGGAAGAGGCGAAAAGCCTTCCGCTCGAATCGCCGCATACAGGCGGCGAGAGGCCCTAGGCGAGGTGGAAGACCTCGGCGAGCGAGCGCATCGACTCGTCGGGGCCGCGCCCGTCCAAGCCCTCGAAGTAGCCCGCCATCTCGGCCTGCCAGCGGGCGTTGACCTCGGTCCGCGCCATGGCTTCCTGCGCGGCGGCGAAGTCCGGGGTCTCCAGGTAACCGACGAGGAGGCCGTCCTCTCGCAGGAACAGCGAGTAGTTGTGCCATCCGGCGGCGGAGAGCGCCTCGCGCATCTCCGGCCAGACGTGTTCGTGGCGCTCTCGGTACTCGTCCAGCCGGTCCGGGCGGACCTTCAGCAGGAAGCAGACCCGTTGCACGAGCGATGGCCCCTCTCAGCCCACGCGGCACGACCAGCGCGACAGACCATCGCACTGAAAGGATTCACTCCAATGCGCCGCAAACTACGGTCGTCTCGCGGCGGATGTCAATCGCGTTCGGTGCTGATCGGCCCTGTGGCATCGTGCCTAGGGTGGGGCTCATGAACGATCAGGGGACGGAAATGACGCGCGGGGTGTGTCCCGGCTGTGGGGGCGGCGAGGTGTACGAGGGGCAGGCCCACTACGGCCAGGCCAACCCGAACGTACGCCTGAAGTTCGGGGCGATCCGCGGACGGACCGTCCCGGTGTCGGCGCTGGTCTGCGCGGACTGCGGGCGTCTGGAGTGGCGCCTCGCCCTCGACGCGGACGCCAGGGACGACGTACGTCGGCACTTCACCCGCGTACAACCTGAGTAGCCCCCGGCAACCTGAGTAGCCCCCGGTACCGCGCCGCCCGCCTGTCGGCAGCGCGGCACCAGAGGGCTCAGTGCCTGTCGTGCTGGTCAGTCCAGGACCAGGTCGCCGAAGTGCACCACGGTGGCTTCCTCGTGGACGACGTTCAGAGCGTCGTCAACGGGTCCGTCCGCGGCGGCGATCCCAGAGCCGCCGAGAACGGCGACGGCGGCCAGAACCGTGGCGGTGACAGCTGTGCGCAAGCGCATGGGGCAATCCTTTGCTCGTGGTTACGGAGATCAAAAGAAGGCCTATCCGGTCGGCTCGGGCCACACACGGGCTGCGGGCCAAGGCCACTCGTCTGGTGGCGAAGGTCGCGACCGTCCTGTGCCCGGCAGCTGCCGCCTGGCGGACACAGAACGGAGCCCAGGAACCCGCCGCCACCGGCGATCAGGACTGTCATGACGCGACACGACAGAGGGCCCTTCGGCCGCTCCGACTCACGTCAGGCGCCACAGGTGATCCGCCGTGCCGTTGTCCTCGAACTGCACGACCTGCGCGCTGTTGGCCGTCGACATGCCGTCCACCCCGAGGACTTTGCCGCTGTGCCGGTTCCCGATCCGGCGGCATCTCAGCACCGAGTCACGGGATTGTCCAGAGGGAGGGAAGGGAGGGACGGGGGCAGCCGTCCCTCCCCCGCGTGCTCACCAGTCGTGGACGGTTCCGTCCCGCAGTCGGTTGACCGGCAGATAGGCCGCTTCGTAGGGGTGGGCGGCCGCAAGCTCCTCGTCCAGTTCCACTCCGATGCCGGGAGCCTCACCCGGGTGCAGGTGGCCGTCCGTGAACGTGTAGGCGTGCCGGAAGACCTCATCGGTGAGGCGGGTGTGGCCCGAGTACTCCTGGATCCCGAAGTTGTGCACGGCGAGGTCCAGGTGCAGGGCCGCGGCCATCCCCACCGGGGAGATGTCCTCGGGGCCGTGCACCGCGCTCTTGATCTGGTACTGCGCCGCGAAGTCGAAGAGCTTGCGCAGCGGCGTGACACCGCCGAAGTGAGTGACCGCGGAACGTACGTAGTCGATCAACTGCTCGGTGATCAGGGTCTGGTAGTCGTGCACGGTGTTGAAGACCTCGCCGATGGCCAGCGGCGTCGAGGGGGGGGGGGGGGGGGGGGGGGGGGGGGGGGGGGGGGGGGGTGGTGTGTGGCTTTCTCGTCCGGACGCACGGTCAGGTTCCAGATACTTGCTTAGTCTGGCGGCCCGG